>NZ_JARIDH010000062.1 GCF_029267215.1 Clostridium sp.
AGTTTCTATTGAATATTCCAGAATAATAGCTAAAGCGAAGAAACTCCCTCTGGTCAAACAACTTCGCTTCTTAACGCTATTATTCTTCCATATTCAATGAAACTCTAAACTGCTTATTAAGATGGTCATAAAGTTCTATCTAAAATCAACACTAGTTTAAAACAGAGCTTAATAATAAAACTTATAGATGTTTTTTAGTTTTTTTTAGAAAATTTCTAAAAGATGTTTATAAGTTTTTTATTATAAAGAAAAATAGGATTATAATATAAGAAAAATAATGAATATTTTTAATTTGTTTTTATAATAAATTTTGATTTTATATATACTTTAGGGCTAAGGAGGAATATTTATGAGTAAATTAAGTGAAAAATTAAAAAAGCAAAGAGATTACTTTAATAGTGGTGAAACAAAGGACATATATTTTAGAATAAATAAACTTAAAAAATTAAAAGAGGTTTTAAAAAATAATGAAGAAGAAATTTTTGAAGCTTTAAAAAAGGATTTAAAAAAATCAAGTTTTGAGACCTATGTTACTGAAGTTGCTATGGTTTATGATGAGTTAAATCTCCAAATAAAAAATATAAAAAAATGGAGTAAGAGAAGAAAAGTAAAAACTCCCATTGTTCAATGGCCAGCTAAAAGCTTTGTTCAATTAGAACCTTATGGAGTAGTTTTGATAATTGGACCATTTAACTATCCTTTTATGCTTTCATTATCTCCTTTAATTGGGGCAATTGCATCAGGAAATACTGTTATATTAAAACCTTCTGAATACTCTCCTGAAACATCAGATATAATAAAAAAAATATTAGAAGAGGTTTTTGAAGAGGAATATGTTCTTCATGTTGATCCTACTTTGGGAAAAGAAGTTGTAGAAGCTTTATTGAAAGAAAAGTTTGATTATGTATTTTTTACTGGTAGTCCTACTGTTGGAAAGATAGTGATGAAAGCTGCCTCTGAAAATCTAACTCCAGTAACCTTAGAACTTGGAGGAAAAAGTCCATGTATAGTAGATAGAGACTCCAAAGTTTCTTTAGCTGCAAGAAGAATTGTATGGGGAAAATTATTAAATTCAGGACAAACCTGTGTTGCGCCAGATTATATATATGTTCATAAGGACATTAGTGAGGAATTTTTAGAAAATCTAAAAAATGAAATTAAAAATCAATTTGGAGAAAGACCTTTAGATTCAGAAGATTTTTCAAGAATGATAAATGAGAGGGAGTTTGATAGGGTTTTATCTTACATAGACCAGAAAAAACTGGCATTTGGAGGATCTTATAATAGAGAAAGCTTACAAATAGAGCCGACTATTTTATACGATGTCACTTGGAATGATAAAGTCATGGAAAGAGAAATTTTTGGACCTATATTTCCAATACTTATTTTTGATGACTTAGAAAAAGTTATAAAAGTAGTGAATAAAAATGAAAAACCCCTAGCACTTTATTATTTTTCAGAGGATAAGGATAGGGTTGATAAGATACTTAATTCTACATCTTCAGGGGGAGTAACAATAAATGATACAGTTGTCCATGTTTCATCTGCATATTTACCTTTTGGTGGTGTTGGAAATAGTGGAATGGGAGAATATCATGGAAAATACAGTTTTGAATTATTTTCTAATAAAAAAGGAGTAATGGACAGAAAAACATTTTTTGATTTGAAAATTAGATATACGCCTTTCCAAAATAAGTTAAATTTTGTTAAAAAAATTATGAAATAAGTTAAATTTGGATGAAAATTACTGATTTTGTATGGAAATGGCATTTAAATTTATGTATAATATAAATAAAGATTGTATATGTTTTCAATGAGCGGATATAAAGAATTTTATAAATGTAAAAGTGTTCAATTTATATTAAAATTTATAAACTATAGGAATACAATCTTTAAAAGTTACGTCTATGTACTAATGCCTGTTATTTATAGATGAGCTTCAAAAACTAAAGGTATTATAAATGCAAAGTGGAAGTTAAGTTTTAAAGCTATATTTTAGGGGGAATAGTATAGCAGAGAAACAAGGAAAACTTTGATTAAATATTATTTAAGCTTAAGATCCAATTGTTTTTATAAGAATTAAAAAAAAGAAGTTTTCATTGGGAATGAACTTCAAATTGTCTTTCAGCTTATGAGAGATAATAGGGGATTTATATTGAGAAATTATTATTTTATTAATTGTTGAATTTTGAGAGATTTATTATATATGGTTGTTTATTGGTCGTTTTAAGTTTAAATGTATTTTAGGTTTATAATAAAACTTTTGTTTTGAAAAAAAGGTCTAAGTAGAAATACTTAGATCTTTTTTCTTTAATTTAACCAATTTTTCTTGAAATATACCACAAAAGATATATAGAAAAATTAAAATTTAAAATATAAAATTAAATAAAGAAAAAGTTTACAAAGGTATAGGGGGTTTTCAAATGAAATATACTTTCCCAGAAAATTTTTGGTGGGGAGCTGCAACTTCAGGACCTCAATCAGAAGGAAGATTTAATAAGAAACATAATAATGTATTTGACCATTGGTTTGATATAGCACCAGAATTATTTCACAATGGAATTGGGCCAAATATAGCATCAAATTTTTATAATAGTTATAAAGAAGATTTAGCTATGTTAAATGAAATAGGATTAAATTCTTTTAGAACTTCTATTCAATGGACAAGATTAATAAAGGATTTTGAAACTGGAGAACCTGATGAGGATGGAGTAAGATTTTATAATGAGGTAATAGATAATTGCTTGGCTAATGGCATTGATATAATAATGAACTTACATCACTTTGATTTACCAGTAATTTTATACGACAAATATGGGGGATGGGAGTCAAAACATGTTGTAGAATTATTTGCTAAATTTGCAAAAACTGCATTTCAGTTGTTTGGAGATAGGGTTAAAAAATGGGCTACATTTAATGAGCCTATAGTTATAATAGAAGGGCAATATTTATATAAGTGGCACTATCCTTGTATAGTTGATGGAAAAAGAGGAGTTCAAGCTGCATATAACATAGCTTTAGCCTCGGCAAGAGCAATTGAAGAATATAGAAATTTAGGGCAAGATGGTGAGATAGGTATAATAGTTAACTTAACACCAGCTTATCCAAGAAGTGAATCTAAAGAAGATTTAAGGGCATCAGAAATTGCTAATGCTTTCTTCAATGAATTATTCTTAGACCCAGCAACTAAGGGAGAATTTCCTGAAAATTTAGTTGAAGTTTTAGAAGCTGATAATGTTATATGGAACTCAACTTATGAAGAATTAGAGGTTATAAAAAACAACACTATTGATTTTCTAGGAGTAAATTACTATCAACCAAGAAGAGTTAAAGCTAGAGATGAAGAATATGTGGGAGAAACTTGGGCACCAGAAAAATATTTTGATAACTATGATATGCCAGGAAAGAGAATGAATCCTCATAGAGGATGGGAGATATATCCTAAGGCAATTTATGATATAGCTAAAAATATTCAAGAGAACTATGGAAATATAAAATGGTTCATTTCAGAAAATGGAATGGGTGTTGAAGGGGAAGAAAAATTTAAAAATGATCAGGGAATAATTGAAGATGATTATAGAATAGAGTTTATAATAGAGCATTTAGAATGGCTTCATAAGGCTATGGAAGAAGGGTCAAACTGTGTTGGATATCATTTGTGGACTCCAATTGACTGTTGGTCATGGCTAAATTCATATAAAAATAGATATGGATTCATAGCTTTAGATTTAGAAACTCAAAAGAAAACTATAAAAAAATCTGGAAGATGGATAAAAGAAGTTTCTGAGAATAATAGTTTTGAGAATTAAAAATTGAAGATGGTAAATTAGTTTAGAATAACAGGCATTAAATAGAGTTAGTGAATCTCAATTTAATGCCTTAAATTTTTTTTGTACTCACATATTGAACTTTTTTTACATAAAATAGACTATAACAATTAACGGAGTTGAAGGCAAAATGCTTTACTCATTAATCTTAGCAGGAGGCAAGGGGACGAGATTGTATCCTCTTTCTAGAGGAGAAAATCCAAAACAATTTCTAAGTGTTCAAAGCAATGGAAAAAGTTTTTTAAGTAATACAGTGGATAGAATTAGACCCTTGGTTGAAAGAGATAATATTTATGTAGTAACTAATAAAGAGTATGAAGACAAGATAAGAGATGAACTAAGTGATATAAATAGAGAAAATATATTTACTGAACCTGCTAATAAAGAAACTGCAACATGTATAGGTCTTTCTGCTGCAAAGCTTTTAAAGAAAGATAAGGATGCAGTTATGATTGTATTGCCTTCAGACCATCATATAGAAGGAGATAAAAGTTATCTTCAAACACTTGAACAAGCCGTAGAGGTTGCGGATAAGAGGAGAGCCATTGTAACAATAGGCATAGAGCCAACTAGACCTGAGACAGGTTATGGCTATATAGAAATGGGTGATAGAATTAATGGAAACATTCCTACCTTCAAGATAGCAAGGTTTACAGAGAAACCTAATTTAGAAGTTGCAAAGGACTTCTTATTAAAGGGGACTTATTTATGGAATAGTGGAATGTTTATATTTAGAGCTGATGTTATATTAAGAGAGATTGAGAAATATATTCCTAGGATGTATAAATGTTTAATGGAAATATATCAACACATTGGAGAAGAGGATGAGGAAGAAATAATAAGAGAGCAATATTCTTTAATTGATGGCATATCAATAGATTTTGGAGTAATGCAAAAAACAAGGAGATCCTTTGTTATAAAGTGTGATTTTGCTTGGGATGACATAGGTACATTCTCAGCTCTCAGTAGATTCTTAGAGCCTGATGGTAGTAATAGAACTTCAAAAAATGTTTTTTTAGAAGAATGTGAGAATTGTTCAGTTTTTGGAAAAGATAAATTAATAATAGGTTTTGGAGTAAAAGATTTAGTATTAGTTGATGCAGGAGATGTTATTTTGGTCATGGACAAGGGTAGAGACCAAGAGATTAAGCATCTATTAAATTCTATTAGTGGTAAGAAGGAGTTTAAAGAATATCTATAAGTTTATAAACTTATGTAAAAAAAGGCTTATATTATATACTTTTTATAAGTATGTGGTATAGGTCTTTTTAATTAGGCTATGTTTTAAACCATGATATCTATACTTTTTAAAATCATTTCATGATTAGACTTTTTAATTAGGTGCTGTTTTAAACAATGGCTGATTTCTAGATATAACTAGAAATCAACCTCCGCTTAAAAAAACCTTTAATTAAAATTTAATGTTTATAATAGAAATTTTATGTTATTATGATGATAACATAAATTTAAACTTTACGGAGGTATTGGTTTATGAGTGATAGAATTGTAGACTTTAACGAATTAAAAAATAAAGCAAGAGATAAAGACATAGATAAATTTGAGGCGTATATTTATGATTTATACTACTCAGTAGCTCAAGGTAAAATGAGCATGATTGAACTTTCAAGAGAGATAACTAAATATATGAATGAGAATAACATTTCTCAAGAAAAGTTTTTAAATATTCAAACAGAAATGCTTAAGAGATATGGCTTTGATATGGGTGATATTGAAGGGCAAATGAAAAACTTAGGTATAGATATGAAAAACTTTGGAATTCAAGGAGGAGATTATGAAAATATAAGAAAAGCTCTTAGTTTCCAAGAAAAATATCAAGGAAAAGTAAAAACAACAGCAGTAGCCACATATTCAATTAAAAATGAAAAAAATGATATTGAATTAATTTTAGAAAATAATAAAGTTCTTATAACTAGTCCTAAAAATATAAACCTTCAAGATGTTGAATTAAATGAATTCTTATGTTCATACAAAAAAACTCTTTTAGATGATACTTTAGATGTAAGAATTTGCGAAAATGTAGGAAAATACGATTATTAAAATATATTTTAACTTAATTTGAAAGAATTACACTATATTATATAAGCAATGAGTATTTTATTGAAACTAGACATGTAAAATTAAGATGGTCAAAAAGTTCTATCTAAAATCAACACTAGTTTAAAATAGAGCCTAATAATTATAAATAATCCTTAAAACTTTAGATGAGTAATTATTTTATAAAAAATAAATCATTAATTAATAATTAATTAATAAATTGAAATGATTTTTGTAATATAGTTTTAAGTGATATGAAGTATCATATTAATAAGAGATTTTTTAAAAGGGATTAGAGGTAATGAATTATGTTAATGAATACTCACATTCTTATTGCACAAAATATATTAAAAGATGTTGAAGTAGATTTTAAAATAAGTGAGAAAAATTTTATATATGGAAATGTAAAACCTGATATGGTTTCAAAATATAAATTAAAAAAGCATTATTTAGATGAATCTTTTAACATGATAGTCAGTAAGATAAAAAAACTAGCATCACTTACTATGTATGACTTTAAAAAGAAGTTTTCAGTAAGCAGATTTAATCAAGAGCTAGGAGTAATTTGTCATTTTGTATGTGATTTTTTTTGTATTCCACATAGTGAGAGGTGGGAGTTTAAACATAGCATGAATAAACATGTTAAATACGAAAAAAAATTAGCTGCTTTTGCAAAGACATATAGTCCTTGTAAATATCAATATGATATATGGGGTAATATGTCTGTTGAGAAATTTTTAAAAGAAGCACATAAGGCTTACAAAATGAATGAAAGTTATGCCAACGATATTCAGTATGCTTATTTTGCATGTAAAAGTGTAATAAAATATATAAATGATTCAATTGTTGTAAATACTAAAGCAGCGTATATAAATGCTATAGCTTAATAAAAATATTTCCTTTTTGAATAAGAGGCAATATTTTAGTTTATAGAGAATAAACACTAAATAAAATAGAAAATTTTTAGAAAATCAAAGAAAAGCTAAACTAATTATAAAAAAATTATAATTTAGTTTAGCTTTTTGTTGCATTTTTTAGAGGATAGACATATAATATATGTGAACATATGAACAAGTGCTCATATGTTAAATTGAAAACTAGGAGTTAATAGTATGGATAATAATAAAATAGAAAGTTGTAACTGTGAGGTTGTACATGAAGATATACTAAATAAAGTAAAGTCACATTTGCCAAAAGAAGAAGTTTTGTATGATCTAGCAGAGCTTTTTAAGGTTTTTGGTGATTCTACTAGAATAAAAATACTATACGCTTTATTTGAAGGTGAAATGTGTGTATGTGATATGGCAGAATTCTTAGGCGTAAGTCAATCAGCAGTATCACATCAATTAAGGGTTTTAAAACAAGCAAGGCTTGTTAAGTTTAGAAGAGAAGGAAAAGTTGTTTTTTATTCCTTAGCTGATGATCACGTAAAACACATCTTTAATGAAGGATTAGATCACGTATTAGAGTAAAGGAGGAATATGTGTGAAAGAAATAAAACTTTACTTAGAAGGATTAAATTGTGCTGGATGTGCTGGCAAAATAGAAGATAGAGTAAATAAATTAAAAGAGGTTGATGAAGCAATTTTAAATTTTTCAACTAAACTTCTTTTAATAAATCCAAAAGAGGATGTTCAAGATGAAGTTGTTGAAAAAAAGGTTAAAAAAATTGTTTTAGACTTAGAACCTGATGTAAAAGTTCTAAAAGAATCTGATAAAAATAAAATGAAACATTTAGATGGTGGATGTTCCTGCCATGGTGAACATGGACATGGCCATGATAAAAAGCAATCAATAAGTAAGTTTGGAATTGAGAAAATAGAGATTTTAAGATTAGGTATTGCTATTTGTTTATTTGTAATAGGAATGATTGTTAATTTAGATAAAATTTATGAATTTATAATATTTGGAGCTGCTTATATCTTAGCAGGAGGAGAAGTTCTTTTAGGAGCTTTCAGAAATATATTAAAAGGTCAAATTTTTGATGAAAACTTCTTAATGAGTATTGCAACTATTGGTGCCTTTGCAATAGGTGAGTTTCCAGAAGGTGTTGCAGTAATGTTATTCTTTGAAATAGGTGAGTTGTTCCAAGATTATGCTGTAAATAAATCAAGAAATTCAATATCAGATTTAATGAATATAAGACCTGACTATGCTAATTTAATAAGTCTTACAGGAGAAGAACAAAAAGTTTCACCTGAAAATGTACAGGTAGGTTCAATAATTGTTGTTAAAGCAGGTGAAAAAGTACCACTAGATGGTGTTGTACTTTCAGGTGAAGCCACATTAGATGTATCAGCTTTAACTGGGGAATCCTTACCTAAAGAAGTTGAGAAAAAAGATGAGGTATTAGCAGGTTCAATAAATAAAAGTGGATTATTAAAAATAAAGGTTACTAAAAGTTTTGGAGAATCAACTGTATCAAAAATCTTAGATTTAGTAGAAAATGCAGGTAATAAGAAATCTCCAACAGAGAAGTTTATAACTAAGTTTGCAAGATATTATACACCAGTAGTTGTTTTCTCAGCATTAGCCCTAGCTTTCCTACCACCATTACTTATAAGTGGTGAAAGTTTATCAGAGTGGGTTGGAAGAGCATTAATATTTTTAGTTGTTTCTTGTCCTTGTGCATTGGTTGTATCAATTCCACTAGGATATTTTGGTGGAATAGGATTAGCTTCTAAAAATGGGATTTTAGTAAAAGGAAGTAACTATTTAGAAGCATTAAATAATGTTGATAGTATAGTTTTTGATAAAACTGGTACACTAACAAAAGGTATATTTAAAGTTAAAAAATCACAAAGTACAAGTAAATTAAGTAGTGATGAATTACTAGAATTAGGAGCTTATGCAGAATATTATTCAAATCACCCAATTGCAAAGTCAATAGTAAGTGCATTTGATAAAGAAATAAATAAATCCTTAATATCAAATTATGAAGAGATTCCTGGAAAAGGTATAAAAGTTCTTATTGATGGAAGTGTTATATTAGCTGGTAATATGAAGTTAATGAATTTATATAATATAGATGTAACACACATAGAAGAAATAGGAACAGTAGTTTATTTAGCAAATGAAACAAAAGAATTAGGATATATAGTTATTTCAGATGAATTAAAAGAAGATTCTAAGGAAGCAATAAGTGGATTAAAAGAAGTTGGCGTAAAAGAAATAATAATGTTAACTGGAGATAATCAAAAGGTTGGAGAGGCAGTTGCTAAGGAATTAGAGGTTGATAAAGCATACTGTAATTTATTACCTCAGGATAAAGTTGAAAAATTAGAAGAGTTATTTAATAAAAATAGCAAAGAAAAGAAAATTGCCTTTGTTGGAGATGGTATAAATGATGCCCCAGTACTGGCTAGAGCTGATATAGGAATAGCTATGGGTGGTTTAGGATCAGATGCAGCAATAGAGGCAGCAGATGTTGTAATAATGGATGATGAACCAAGTAAGATAATAAATGCAATAAAAATTGCTAAGAGAACTAACAAAATAGTATGGCAAAATATAATATTTGCACTCTCAATAAAGGTTATAATATTAATATTTGGAGCTTTAGGAATGGCTAATATGTGGGAAGCTGTATTTGGTGATGTAGGGGTAACATTAATAGCTATTTTAAATTCAAGTAGAATATTAAAAAGTAAGAATTATTAAGTATGGAATTTGTCTAAAATTGTTGACACACTAATGTTTATTTGCTATTATTACAAAGTAAGAATACTTTCAGGCATAGGGTATAGATTGTAAATAATTCCCTTAAACTTTTATATTAAACATTACGAAATGTTTAAATAGGCTTGTGTGCACGTATGGTTTTAGCCACGCAAGCCTTATTTTTTTTGCCAAAAATTAATTAAATAAACAAGATAAAATATATTAATAATATTTAATTATATAAAAAAAGTTAAAATAAAATTGGGAAAAAATATAAAAAATACTCTTTAACATATGTTTTTTTTTGATGGTAAAAACAAAAGAATGTTAAAATATAGACAAAGTTTTCAAGGTATGGTAATATTTTAAGAGATTAAATTTGTAATTTTATCATTTGAGTTTAAATACAATCTAAAAATTTAATTGCTTTTTAAGCAAAGAAACTATTTAGAAAGAGGTGCTATTAAAATGGAAAAGAAAAAAGGTATATCTATGGCTGTTATAAAAAGATTACCTAAGTACCATAGATATTTACAAGAATTAATGGAAAATGATGTGGATAGAATATCTTCAAAAGAATTAAGTGAAAAGATTGGTTTTACTGCATCCCAAATAAGACAGGATTTAAACTGTTTTGGTGATTTTGGGCAGCAGGGATATGGATATAATGTAAAAGAATTATATAATAATATAGGAAGTATCCTAGGATTAACAAAAGACTATAATACAGTAATAATAGGTGCTGGTAATATAGGTCAGGCTATTGCAAACTATAATAGTTTCGACAAGTTAGGATTTAAATTAAAAGGAATTTTTGATGCTAATCCAAGAATGTTTGGAATAAAAATAAGAGATGTTGAAATAAAAGATATAGAAGAATTATCAACTTTTGTAAGAGAAAATGATGTAGAAATAGGTATAATATGTGTACCAAGAGATAATGCACAAAAAGTATGTGATGAGCTAGTTAAGAGTGGTATTAAGGGGATATGGAACTTCGCTCCAATAGACTTAGAAGTACCAAAAGATGTAACCGTAGAAAATGTTCATTTAAGTGAAAGTATGATGACTCTAGTATACTTATTAAATCATTAAAATAAAAAACGATTAAATTCTAAATTTGGTTACAATGTTAAAAAATGGTTTATAAATTGAAAAAAATTAAATAATATATTGAAATATTTTCTATTAAGTTTTATAATTTAGTTGAAGTACAGAGGTGCTTCAACTATTTTTTTAATTCTAATTGTTATAAAATTAACAATTAGAATTTAGTAATAAATAGTGTAATTATCAAATACTATTATGTAGTGTTGATAAATTAAAGTTGTTAGTTAATTAGTTGTTAAACGATTTAAAACCATATATTACATGGTATAAAGGGAGGTAAATTTATGGAATTAAAAAATGTAATCTTTGAAAAAGAAGGAAACATTGGGATTCTAACTATTAACAGACCTAAAGCTTTAAACGCATTAAATTCTGCAACATTAGAGGATTTAAATACTGTTATAGAGCATATTGAGAATGAAAATGATATATATGTAGTTATTTTAACAGGAGCTGGTGAAAAAGCTTTCGTTGCAGGCGCTGATATATCAGAAATGAAAGATTTAAATGAAAAACAGGGTACAGAGTTTGGTATTTTAGGAAATAAAGTATTTAGAAGATTAGAAGAATTAGACAAGCCTACTATAGCAGCCATCAATGGATTTGCTTTAGGTGGTGGATGTGAAACATCAATGGCTTGTGATATAAGAATTGCAAGTTCAAAAGCTAAATTTGCACAACCTGAGGTTGGTTTAGGAATTACTCCTGGATTTGGTGGAACTCAAAGATTACCAAGATTAGTTGGTATTGGGAAAGCAAAGGAACTTATCTACACAGGTGACATAATAAAAGCTGATGAAGCATTAAGAATTGGATTAGTAAACAAAGTTGTTGAACCAGAAATTTTAATGGAAGAAGCTAAGAAAATGGCTGAAAAAATCGCAGCAAATGCTCCAATAGCCCTTAAGTTATGTAAAGATGCTATTAATAGAGGAATGCAAGTTGATATAGACTCAGCAATAAATATTGAAGCTGAAGACTTTGGAAAATGCTTCTCTACAGAAGATCAAAAAGAGGGTATGAGTGCTTTTGTAGAAAGAAGAGAAAAGAATTTTAAAAATAAATAGTTTTTAAACAAAAATGGTTGTGTGAATTTAAGGAGGTAATTTAAAATGAACTTTCAATTAACAAGAGAACAAGAATTAGTTAAGCAAATGGTTAGAGAATTCGCTCAAAATGAAGTTAAACCAATAGCTGCAGAGATAGATAGAACTGAAAGATTTCCAATGGAAAACGTTCAAAAAATGGCTAAGTTAGGAATGATGGGGATTCCATTTAAAAAAGAATTAGGAGGAGCTGGTGGTGATACTTTATCATACATAATAGCTGTTGAAGAGTTATCAAAAGTTTGTGGTACAACAGGTGTTATACTTTCAGCTCACACTTCTTTATGTGCTTCATTAATAGATCAATTTGGTACTCCAGCACAAAAAGAAAAATATTTAGTGCCACTTGCTAAAGGAGAACATTTAGGTGCTTTCGGTTTAACTGAGCCAGGAGCAGGTACAGATGCTGCAGGACAACAAACAACAGCAATATTAGAAGGTGATAACTATATTTTAAATGGAAGTAAGATTTTTATAACAAATGGTGGAGTTGCAGATACTTTCATAATATTCGCTATGACAGATAAATCACAAGGAACAAGAGGAATATCAGCTTTCATAGTTGAAAAGAACTTCCCAGGATTCTCAATTGGTAAATTAGAAGACAAAATGGGTATAAGAGCTTCATCAACAACTGAGTTAATCATGGAAAATTGTATAGTCCCTAAAGAAAACCTAATAGGAAGAGAAGGAAAAGGCTTTGGAATAGCAATGAAAACATTAGATGGTGGTAGAATTGGTATCGCTGCTCAAGCGTTAGGTATTGCAGAGGGGGCTTTAGAAGAAGCCATCGCTTATATAAAAGAAAGAAAACAATTTGGTAGATCTATATCTTCATTCCAAGGATTACAATGGATGGTAGCAGAAATGGATACTAAAATTGAAGCTGCAAGATTTTTAGTATATAAAGCAGCTTGCTTAAAAGAGGAGGGTAAACCATATTCAGCAGACGCCGCAAGAGCCAAATTATTCGCCGCTGAGGTAGCTATGGAAGTAACAACTAAGGCTGTTCAATTATTCGGTGGATATGGATATACTAAGGAATACCCAGTTGAAAGAATGATGAGAGATGCTAAGATAACTGAAATTTATGAGGGAACTTCAGAGGTTCAAAGAATGGTTATTGCAGGAAGCATATTAAGATAATTTTAGGAGGGCTTTGAGATGAAAATAGTAGTTTGCTTAAAACAAGTACCAGATACAACAGCTGTTAAAATAGATCCAAAAACAGGAACTCTTATAAGAGATGGAGTTCCATCAATTATAAATCCAGAGGATAAGCATGCATTAGAGGCTGCTTTACAATTAAAAGATAATAATGGAGCAGAAATTGCTGTAATAAGTATGGGACCTCCACAAGCTAAAGCTGCATTAAGAGAAGCTTTATGTATGGGAGCTGATAAGGCAATATTAATCACTGATAGAGCCTTCGCAGGGGCTGATACATTAGCTACTTCAAAGGCATTAGCAGGGGCATTAAAAAAATTAGAATATGATGTAGTATTCGCTGGAAGACAAGCTATTGATGGAGATACTGCTCAGGTTGGACCAGAAATAGCAGAACATTTAAATATTCCTCAAGTAACTTATGTTCAAGATGTAAAAGTTGAAGAAGATGGATTATTAGTAAATAGAGCTTTAGAAGATGGATATGAATTAATAAAAGTTGAGGCTCCAGTTCTTTTAACAGCTATAAAAGAATTAAATGAGCCAAGATATATGAATGTTGGAAATATATTCTCAACATCTGATGATGAAATCTTAGTATGGTCAGCTGATGATATAGATGTAGATAAAGCTGAATTAGGATTAAAAGGATCTCCAACAAAAGTTAAGAGATCAATGACTAAAGAAGCTAAGGGTGCTGGAGAAATAGTTAAAGAGTCACCTAAAGATTCTGTTACTTATGTATTAGGTAAATTAAAAGAGAAACACTACATCTAAGGATTATGGGAGGTATTTAAGATGAATAAAGCAGATTTTAATGGCGTTTGGGTATTTGCAGAGCAAAGAGAAGGTCAATTACAAAAAGTTTCATTAGAATTATTAGGTGAAGGTAGAAAGATTGCTGATAAATTAGGTTCTAAATTAACAGCATTATTAATAGGAAGCAAGGTTGAAAACTTAGTTGAGGATTTATCAAGACATGGTGCTGATGAAGTATTAGTTGTTGATTCTCCTGAGTTAGAACACTATACAACTGATGGATATACAAAAGCTATTTGTGAGTTAGCTAATGCTAAAAAACCAAATATAATATTCATAGGAGCAACTTTCATAGGAAGAGATTTAGGTCCAAGAGTTGCGGCTAGATTATCAACTGGTTTAACTGCTGACTGTACATCATTAGATGTTGATGTTGAAAGTGGAGATTTACTAGCAACAAGACCTGCATTTGGTGGTAACTTAATGGCTACAATAGTATGTCCAGATCACAGACCTCAAATGGCTACTGTAAGACCAGGAGTTTTTGAAAAACTTCCATTAGGCGAAAATGATGCTAAAGTAGAAAAAGTAGACATCAAATTCGATGCTAATGATATAAGAACAAAAATAGTTGAAATAATTAAAGAGCATAAAGATATTGTTGATATTTCAGAAGCTAACGTATTAGTTGCTGGTGGTAGAGGTATTGGTTCAGAAGAAAATTTCAAAATGCTTAAGGAATTAGCAGAAGTTATGAATGGATCAATAGCAGCTTCAAGAGCAGCGGTAGAAAAAGGATGGGTAGATAAAGATTATCAAGTTGGACAAACAGGAAAAACTGTTAGACCAAATATATATATAGCTTGTGGTATATCAGGAGCTATTCAACATGCCGCTGGTATGCAGGATTCAGATATGATAATAGCTATAAATAAAGATGCCAGTGCTCCAATAATGAAACTTGCAGATTATGCAATAGTTGGGGATGTAAATAAAGTAATTCCAGAATTCATAGCTCAATTAAAAGCTATGAAGGAGGAAGCTTAGTATAAAATTAATATATAACAAGGGTGAATTTATAAAATTTTTAATTAATGGTAAAAGGTTTTTCTGATTTTTTTAAATTAGAAAAACCTAATTAAAAAGAGATTTAGGAGGAAGTTAATATGGAAAAGATTTTTGTAATTGGTGCAGGTACAATGGGGGCTGGAATTGTCCAAGCATTCGCACAAAAAGGATATGAAGTAATAGTTAGAGATATAAAAGACGAGTTTGTTGATAGAGGAATTAATGGAATTAACAAAGGTCTTACTAAGTTAGTTTCTAAAGGAAAAATAACAGAGGAAGATAAAGAAGCAGTTTTATCAAGAATTTCTGGAACAACTGATTTAAGTTTAGCTGCTGACTGCGACTTAGTTATAGAGGCTGCAGTTGAAAACATGGAAATCAAAAAGCAAATATTTGCTGAGTTAGATAAGATATGTAAAGAAGAAACTATCTTAGCTTCAAATACATCTTCATTATCAATAACTGAGGTGGCTTCAGCTACAAATAGACCAGATAGAGTTATAGGAATGCATTTCTTTAATCCTGCAACAATAATGAAACTTGTTGAAGTAATAAGAGGCATGGCTACTTCACAAGAAACTTTTGATAAAGTAAAATCTATTTCAGAAGCTATAGGAAAAACTCCAGTAGAAGTTGCTGAGGCTCCTGGATTTGTAGTTAATAGAATACTTATACCTATGATAAATGAAGCTGTTGGAATATATGCAGAAGGAATAGCTTCAGTTGAAGATATAGATACTTCAATGAAATTAGGAGCTAATCATCCAATGGGACCTTTAGCTTTAGGTGATTTAATAGGATTAGATGTTTGTTTAGCTATCATGGATGTATTATTTAAAGAAACTGGAGACAGTAAATATAGAGCTCACAGTCTTTTAAGAAAGTATGTTAGAGCTGGATGGTTAGGAAGAAAATCTGGTAAAGGTTTCTACAATTATAACTCATAATATTGGATGTTTATAAATTTTTATTATATAAAATGTTAAAAAATATAATTGTGGCTTGAAATTAAGAGTTGCTTAATAAGATTGATGTAATAGTGAAAAAGAGGTTGATTTTTTTCAACTTCTTTTTTTTATTGTATTAATGAATATCACAGGTTCTACATGTGGTTCTAAAAAGCTTATAGCTATGCGGATAAAAATAACTTTAAAGAAGTAGTATATTTAGGTTTATTAGCAATGTTTAAGATTTTGAAAAACTAATAAAAAATATATTTGAATATTTATTAAGATCATATTTAGAAAAAAATTAGAGCATTAGTGAAATCTAATGATTTTATTTATGATTATTATTAAAAATTTATCCTATTGATTAAATTAAAATATTTCATTATAATCAATAGGATAAAAAATTATATTATTTAATAATATATATCAGTAAAAGATTTCTTGTTTTGTGTCAAAAGAGTTAGCAATTTAATATTATTCAATATATATATCAATGAAAGGGGAAATTATGTTAAAGAAATTTATAAAGTATTATAAACCTTATAAAAAGCTTTTTGTTTTAGATTTAATAGCAGCATTTTTAGTGGCAGCTTGTGATTTAGTTTATCCTATGATCACAAGAAATATAATTAATAATGTTATACCTAATAAACAAATAAGGCTTTTAGTAGTATTTGCAGTATCACTTACAATAATTTTCTTAATTAAGGCTGGATTAAATTATTTCATGCAATATTGGGGACATGTTGTTGGAGTTAGAATGCAAGCTGATATGAGAAGAGATTTATTTGATAAACTTCAAGATATGCCAAATAAGTATTTTGATAATAATAAAACTGGAGTTTTAATGTCTAGAATTATAAATGACCTTATGGATATTTCAGAGCTTGCTCACCATGGGCCAGAGGATTTATTTATATCGATAGTTATGTTATTTGGATCTTTTGTAATTCTATGTACAATAAATGTTGAGCTTACTATAATTACTTTTTTACTTTTACCATTTTTACTTTTCTATACAATTAATAAGAGAAATAAAATGAAAAAAGCATTTAAAGAAACTAGGGTTAAAACTGGTGAAGTAAATGCCACTATAGAAAACAGTATATCTGGAATAAAAGTCACTAAGTCTTTTGGTAATAAAGAGTATGAGATGAGTAAGTTTGATAATAGTAATAAAATATTTAAAAATGCTAGAGAGTATGCTTATAAGGCTATGGCTGAATATTTTTCAGGGATGTTCTTTTTAATAGATATGCTTGAACTTATAGTTTTAATAGCTGCTGGATATTTTACGTACTTAGGTAGAATAAATATGGGTGATTTTGCTGCCTATTTATTATATATAAAAATGTTCTTGCAACCAGTTAGAAAGCTTATAAACTTTAATGAAATGTTCCAAAATGGAATGTCTGGTTTTGAGAGATTTGAAGAGATAATGAATGAGGAAAATGAGAAAGAACTTTCTAATGCCAAGGAACTTGGAGAAGTAAAAGGAGAAATATCTATACAAGATGTTACTTTTAGATATGATAATAAGGAAAGCATATTAGAAAACTTTAATTTAGATATAAAGGCTGGAAAAATGGTTGCCTTAGTTGGTCCTTCTGGTGGAGGTAAAACTACAATTTGTAATTTAATTCCTAGATTTTATGATTATGAAAGTGGAAAAATACTTATTGATAATGTTGATATAAGAGAGGTTTCTTTAAAATCATTAAGAGATAATATTGGAATAGTTCAGCAGGATGTATTTTTATTTACTGGAACAATAAGAGAAAATATTATGTATGGCAATCCAAATGCCACAGAAGAGGAAGTTATAAAAGCTTCTAAAAATGCTTGTCTTCATGATTTTATAATGAATCTAGAAGAGGGATATGATACTTTTATAGGAGAAAGAGGAGTTAAACTTTCAGGAGGACAAAAGCAAAGAATTTCAATAGCTAGAGTTTTCCTTAAAAACCCTCCAATATTAATCCTTGATGAAGCTACTTCTGCCTTAGATAATGTGACAGAGTATGAAATTCAGAGGGCATTAGAAGATTTAAGTAAGGATAGGACTACAATTGTTGTTGCTCATAGACTTTCAACAGTTAAAAATGCTGATGAAATAGTAGTTTTAACTGACAAAGGTATTGAAGAGAGAGGAACTCATGAAGAGCTTATTAAGCTTGGAGGAGTTTATAGTGGACTTCATAATCTTTAAAAATAATATATAAAATAAGTTTAAAGTATAGGAAAGAGAGGCTTTTCTATACTTTTTTATTTTGATTTTGTTTTTTTATTAAGGAATTTTTCTATGAGAGTTAGAGTTTTAAAAAATTTCTTGTTGAGGAGAGAGGATTAGATTAATGAGTTTTGTTTGAAAAGACTATTTATTAATAATGTTTATTGGTGTAATATAAACTATGTAAGGTTTTAAGATGTTTTTAGAAAAATATGATTTTTTATAAATAGGTTAATATTTTTTACATAGAAATGAATAATAATTTTATATGAATTTATTTCCTTAATAAAAGGATAAAATATCTTAGATAAAACTTTATTTTGGAGGATATTTATGTTAGTTGAAAAAGCAATTGAAAAATGGGATAAAAAATATGATTTAAATTGTGCAGAATGTATAATGTATGCTGCGAATGAGGAATATAATTTAAATTTATCAAAGGAAACTTTAAAAGTAATGTCATCATTTGGTGGTGGTCTTGCCATAGGAAATGTATGTGGAGCCATCACAGGTGCTGCAGGAATTATTGGAGTGATGTTTACAGAAGAGAGAGGGCATCAAAGTCCAAAGACAAGGGAATTAACAAGTGAACTTATGAAAAAATTCTATGATAAATTAGGAGATTATAATTGTACTGAACTTAAGGCTAAGTATAGAAAAGATGATGATAGAAGATGTATTGTTATGATAGAAACTGCAGCTGAAATTTTAGGCGAAATTATAAAGAGAGAAAAGAATATTTAATAAATATTTTTTGAGAAAGATAGGTGAAAGAGATGGATTTTAAAAGTGTTGAATTTGAAGAGGGAAAAGTAGTTATAAAAGATACTTCAAATTTTAATATAAAGCAAACTTTTGAATGTGGTCAATGTTTTAGATGGGAAAGAACAGAAAGTGGATCATATATAGGTGTTGCTTTTGGAAGGGTTATAGAAGTTTCTCAAGAGGGGAATGATGTAATAATTTATAATACTAACAAAGAAGATTTTGAAAGTATATGGGTAGATTATTTTGATTTAGAAAGAGATTATTCAAAGGTTAAGGAAGCTTTATCTTGGGATGATACTTTAAAAAGTGCTGTTGAATATGGATATGGAATAAGAATTTTAAATCAAGATCCTTTTGAATTGGTAGTTTCATTTATAATATCTGCAAGAAATAGCATTCCTGTAATAGCTAAGACAATTAAAAAAATAAGTGAAAGATGGGGAGAAGCCATAGATTACAAAGGAAATACTTATTATGCATTCCCAACAATAGAAAGTTTAGCAAAGGCTTCAGTTGATGAAATAAGAGAAACTGGCGCTTCATTTAGAAGTAAGTACATATACGATACAACTCAAAAAATTTATAAATGTGAGTTAGCTAAGGAAGGAAAACTTGAAGCTTCAAAAGAGGAAATAGAAGAAATATTAGAGAAATATGATTTAGAGAAAATTATGGCTATGGATGCTGATGGATGTCATAAAGGACTTCAAGAATTTATGGGAATAGGTGCAAAGGTTGCAGATTGTATAATGTTATTCTCAATGAAAAAAAGTTCAGCTTTCCCAGTAGATGTATGGGTTAAGAGAGCTATGATGCATTTTTATGATGCAGATGATGCTTCATTAAATAAGATAAGAATATTTGCTAGAGAAAGATTTGGAGAGTATTCAGGATTTGCTCAACAATACTTATTCTACTATGCCAGAGAAAATGGAATAAAACTTTAAAAAAAGGTCGTTATTTAATTAATAACGACCTTTTTATAGCTTAGTTTTTTTAGTTATATAAATTAATTTAGCTAAGAGTGCTAACAAAATTACTGAGGATAAGGCGAAAATTCCTAATGTTAAGAAGTAGGATTCAGGAAGTACTTCTATTATTGGATCGGTTTTTATGTTGAAAATCCAGTAATCATTGTTAAAAAGTATTTTATGAAACAGGGTAAAAGCTTTTGAGAAGTTTAAGTAAAAACTTAAAAGTATAAATCCACATATAGTTATTACTTCATAGAAAAACAGATTTAATGATTTTAGTGAAATTATGATGTTGAACTTTTTCTTTAAGATGAAAACTAAAAATCCTAATAATAAGCAAGAGATTCCAAGTAAATATATAGAAGAAAAAATCATTTTCACTTCAAAGAAGTGGTAGGAACCTGTTGAACTTATTGAAAAGTTTTCAAATGTTAAAATGTTTTTATTATGTGAATTTAAATAGGATATGATACGCATATAGTCATTCATTATCTCTGTTTTAGAAAGTTTATTAAGTATATCTAAATTTTTTGTTTCTAGGAATATTGAGTAGATTAAGGGAGAAATATTTAGTGTTAATAGTACTGAAAAAATAATTGCACTAATTAGTAAATAGAGAGAAAAACTTATATTATTTATTTTTTTAATCATTTGAAACTCCTTAAAATAATCTTTTTTTTATTTTAGACTTTTTCTTAAAATATTAATCAAAAAATATTAATCAAAGAGTACATATTTTTATGGGAAAATTAGTATTAATTTATAGTATGAACTGAATTAATTAAGAGAAACTTGTCTATAATTTTCTTATAAGGGTGTATTTGTTAATTAAGAGAGAACAGAATATTAAGAAAATGATAATTTTAAATTTTATTTAGCTTAAATGATTTTAAAGCAATATATAATAAGTGAGAGGTAGATTATAGAGATATATTAATTTTTGCTTGGAGTGAATTTTGAAACATAGTGTTAAATAGGATTTTAAAGTGGTATATCTATTTAATTTAGCTAATTAAGAGTTGATATTTAAAGAAAATAAAAAACGAGTAAATCGGAGTATTTGCTAGAAAAAGGAAGATAATTACTTTATACAGTTTAAAATAATTAAGATATATTGAATTTTAAGATATTTTATTATTGAATTTGAGACTGGTAAATTATATTATATATATTAATAGATTAGCACTCTGCATTGAAGAGTGCTAAATAATTGAAGAATTATTAGCATTTTTATAAGGAGGGTTTTTTATGAATATTAAACCGCTTGGAGACAGAGTTGTCATAAAGAGATTAGAGGCAGAGGAAACTACTAAAAGTGGTATCATAGTTACTGGTACTGCAAAGGAAAGACCACAGGAAGCTGAAGTTGTTGCAGTAGGTCCTGGATTAATGGTTGATGGAAAAAGAACAGAAATGGAAGTTAAGGTTGGAGATAAAGTTTTATACTCCAAGTATGCAGGAACAGAAGTTAAATTTGAAGGTGAAGAATACACTATTTTAAGACAAGATGATATTCTTGCAGTAGTGGAATAAAGTCGATTAAATATATAGAATTTTAAAATTTATAGTAGATTTGGGAGGATGTTTATATGGCTAAAACATTATTATTTGGTGAAGAAGCAAGAAGAGCTATGCAAAATGGTGTAGATAAATTAGCTAACACTGTTAAGGTTACATTAGGACCAAAAGGAAGAAATGTTATTTTAGATAAGAAGTTTGGATCACCACTTATAACAAATGATGGTGTTACTATAGCAAGAGAAATTGAGCTTGAGGATGCCTATGAAAACATGGGAGCTCAACTTGTTAAAGAGGTAGCTACTAAAACTAATGATGTAGCAGGAGATGGGACAACTACAGCTACTCTTTTAGCACAAGCTATTATAAGAGAAGGGTTAAAGAATGTTACAGCAGGTGCAAACCCAATCTTAATAAGAAATGGAATTAGAGTTGCCGTTGATAAGGCTGTTGAAGAAATTAAGAAAATTTCTAAGCCTGTAGATGGAAAAGAAGATATAGCAAGAGTTGCTGCAATATCAGCTGCTGACGAAAAAATAGGACAGTTAATTGCAGATGCTATGGAGAAAGTAGGTAATGAAGGAGTTATAACTGTTGAAGAGTCTAAGTCAATGGGAACTGAGTTAGATGTTGTTGAAGGTATGCAGTTTGATAGAGGATATGTATCAGCATACATGGTAACAGATACTGAGAAAATGGAGGCAGTTTTAGATAATCCATTAGTATTAATAACAGATAAGAAGATAAGTAATATTCAAGATTTATTACCAATACTTGAACAAATAGTTCAGGCAGGAAGAAAACTTTTAATAATTGCTGATGATATAGAAGGGGAAGCTATGACAACATTAGTTGTTAATAAATTAAGAGGAACATTTACTTGTGTTGCTGTTAAGGCTCCAGGATTTGGTGATAGAAGAAAAGAAATGTTACAAGATATAGCTATTTTAACAGGTGGATTAGTTGTATCTGATGAATTAGGAAGAGATTTAAAAGAAGTTACATTAGATATGCTTGGAGAAGCTGAGAGTATTAAGGTAACTAGGGATAATACTACAATAGTTAATGGAAGAGGAGATTCAGGAGAAATTAAAAATAGAGTTTCTCAAATAAGAACTCAACTAGAAGTAAGCACTTCTGAATTTGATAGAGAAAAATTACAAGAGAGATTAGCTAAGTTAGCAGGGGGAGTTGCCGTTGTAAAGGTAGGAGCTGCCACAGAAACAGAGCTTAAGGAAAGTAAATTAAGAATAGAAGACGCATTAGCAGCCACAAAGGCAGCAGTTGAAGAAGGAATTGTACCAGGTGGTGGAACTGCTTATGTGAATGTAATAAATGAAGTTTCTAAATTAACTTCAGATATTGCAGATGAACAAGTTGGTATAAATATAATTTTAAGATCATTAGAAGAGCCAATGAGACAAATAGCTCACAATGCAGGATTAGAAGGTTCAGTAATAATAGAAAAAGTTAAAAATAGTGAAGTAGGTATAGGATTTGATGCCTTAAGAGGAGAATACAAAAATATGCTTAAAGCAGGTATTGTTGACCCAACTAAGGTTACAAGATCAGCCCTTCAAAACGCTTCATCAGTAGCATCAACATTCTTAACAACTGAGGCTGCTGTTGCTGATATTCCAGAAAAAGAGATTCCTCAAGGTGCAGGAATGGGAATGGATGGAATGTATTAGAAACAAGTGATATATTAAGAGAGATTTTTTTTAGAATCTCTCTTTTTATGTATAAAAATGGATATGAAGTCAATAATCCTACTAAGTAGTAATGAAGAATTTTTAATATTACTAATAAAGCTTTAGGAGGGGTCAATTTGACTTTCAAATCAAGAAATTTATGTATTAACAAAGGTAAGAAAAAAATAGAAAGACATAAGAAAAAAGGATTTACTTTAATTGAATTAACTGTTGTTTTAGCAATAATGGCTTTGATGATAACGGTTGTAGCTCCAAATTTTAAAGGGGTTAAGGATAATGCAACCTCTAAAATTGATAAGCAGAACTGTATTACAATTCAGAGGGCAGTTGAAATGTTATTATCAGATGATTCAATAAAATCAAATGGCGTAATAACAATAGATCCTCCTAGTGATGGAAATCTAAATGCATCACATATAAATTCAACAAATAATATAGTGGAAAAAAACGCTAAGGATGAATTAGCTAATATTTTATATGATTTAAAAAAACCTCATAATGGCAATGGACAGTATACAGTAACCGTAAATAATGGCAGGGTTTCAGAGGTTAAAACAGGGAGATAGTATTTATTATAAAAACATTATATTATGTTAATTTAAAATAGTTTGATATTAAATAAAAAGGCTTTTATTATAAAAATAGATTATTAATAGAAGCCTTTCAGATTCTTAAGAAAGCGTAAGGATTATATAGTAAAAAGGAGTATTGTAAAGAAATTTAAGTTTATAAATAAATAAAAACATTCAATAAATTTATTTACAATAAAATGTATTTTGTTTATAATAAATTATAAAAGTTAATAAATAATTTTAAGTGTAAAATAGGAGGCATTCGTGTCTATATTATTTTTGTTTTTTGGAACAATAATTGGAAGTTTTTTAAATGTTTGTATATTTAGAATTCCAAAAGGTGAATCAATAGTATATCCACCATCACATTGTGGATCATGTAAAAAGAATCTAAACCCAATAGATTTAGTGCCTGTTTTAAGTTGGGTATTTTTAGGTGGAAAGTGTAGATATTGCAAAAGCAAAATATCAATTAGATATCCACTTGTGGAATTACTTACAGGTTTTTTATACTTTTTAGTTTATGAATATTATGGTTTATCATTTCTTTCAATTAAATATATTATTTTAATAACTTTCTTAATAGTTATTTCACTAATTGATTACGACACCCAAGATGTTTACTCGGTTACAACTTATCCGGCTATAGTATTAGGTGTTATTTTTTCGTTAATTGGAAATTTCTATTTTGGTGAAAGTATAGGTAATTATATATTAGGTTTTTTAATATCTAGTGGAGCTATATTCTTAGTAAGCAAGCTTACTGGAGGAGCAATGGGAGATGGTGATGTTGAAATACATGCTATAGCAGGGATTTTTTTAGGATGGAAATTAGCAATTCTTAATATATTCCTATCATTTATAATTGGTGGAATATTAGCAGTATGTGCAATATTTCTTAAGAAAAAGAAAAAAGGTGATTATATTGCTTTTGGACCAGCTATAGGAATATCAACTATAATATTAATATTTTTAGGGAATATTCTTGTACCTATGTATTTTGGATTTTAAATATATATACTTATCATAGAAAAATAAGAAAATATAGGAATATATACAAAATATAGGTATGAACAAAGGGGGAATTTCTTTTGATAGGTTATCAGAAGAAGCGTTTAGGAGATATCCTAATAGAATCAGGGAAATTAACAGAAGAAAAACTTAAGGAAGCTTTGGTTATTCAAAAAGAAGTTGGAAAGAGGCTTGGAGAGATATTAATTGAAAGAAACTTTGTTAATGAAGAAGATATAATAGAAGTTTTAGAGAAACAATTAAATCTTAAAAGAGTTAATTTAGAAATTATAACTATAGATAGAAGAGCTATACAGATGATTTCTGAGAATGTTTGTAGAAAACATACTATATTTCCATATGAAATTGATGAGAATATTATAAAAGTTGCAATGGCTGACCCTTTAGATATAGTAGCTATTGATGATGTTGAAATTTCTACTGGATTAAAGGTTAAGCCTTATATAGCATTAAAACAATCTATTCAAAGGGCAATAGATATATATTATTCAAACCAAAAGGTCCTTTCAGTTGCAGAGCAATTATCTAAAGAATCAGATGATAATGAGCTTGATTTAGATAAAATTGAAGAGATTGATAACTTAGATAATGCCCCTATTGTAAAAATGATAGAATATGTTATTAAAAATGCAGTAGAGGAAAGAGCAAGTGATATTCATATTGAAACTTATGAAAATATATTAAGAATTAGATATAGAATAGATGGTAAACTTCAGACAATATCAACATTGCCTGTTGATACATTAGCTCCTTTAGTTACTCGTGTTAAAATTCTTGCAAACCTTGATATATCAGAAAAAAGACTACCTCAAGATGGTAGGATTCTTACAAAGGTTGGAGATAAACAAATAGATTTAAGGGTATCTATTCTTCCTATGATTACTGGGGAGAAAATAGTTATTAGAATAACTAACAAGGATAATTTTATAATATCTAAAGAAAGTCTTGGATTGAATAAAGAAGAGATTGAAGTAGTTGATAAAATGTCAAAACATTCTAATGGAATAATACTTGTTACTGGACCTACAGGGAGTGGTAAGAGTACCACACTTTATGCTTTATTAAATGAGCTTAATACAGATAATAAAAATATTATCACAGTAGAGGACCCAGTTGAATGTGCAATTGAAGGAGTTAATCAAGTTAATGTTAATACTAAGGTTGGTTTAACCTTTGCTGCTGGACTAAGATCTATACTAAGACAGGACCCTGATATTATAATGATTGGGGAGATCAGAGATACTGAAACGGCTCAAATAGCTATAAGGTCTGCAATCACAGGACACTTAGTTTTATCTACTCTACATACTAATGATGCACCATCAAGTATTCTTAGATTAGAGGATATGGGAGTTCAACGATATCTAATTGCCAATGCAGTGAAAGGTGTTATTGCTCAAAGACTTGTTAGAAAAGTTTGTCCAAAATGTGGTGAAGAATATGAGGCTAATTCATATGAGAAAAGAATATTAAATATTGATGAAAATGAACATATTGTTTTACGTAAGGGTAAAGGTTGTGTTTATTGTAATAATACTGGATATTCAGGAAGAATAGGTGTCTATGAAATTATGGAAGTTACTAGAGAACATAGAGATGCTATATTAAAAAGTGTTAGTGGAGATATTCTTCAAGAAATAGCTATAAAACATGGAATGAACACACTTAGACAAGCTTGTAGAAAAGTAGTTTTAGAAGGTAAGACTACAGTTGAAGAAATGTTGAATTTAACTTATGATATGTAATTTGGTTAAAGAGAAGGAGATGGATTATGGCAAATTTTAAATATAAAGCTATTAATTCAGAAGGGCAAAGAATCGAGGGAACTCAAACTGCTGATTCTGAAAGCCAAGTTAAAGAGATGCTTTTATCAAATCAATATTATCCTTTAAGTATAGAAAAGGATAATAGTAAAGGAAAAAGAAAAGGGCTTTCTTTTAGTCATAAGGTGAAATTAAAAGATATAGCAGTATTTTGTAGACAATTTTATGTTATGTTAGATTCTGGTCTATCTGTTGGTAGAGCTTTAAATATATTAATAGATCAAGGTGAAAATCCAAAGATTAAAGAAGCCTTGGTTGGAGTAAATGGAGATGTAAAAAGAGGGGAAACCCTTGCAGAAGCTATGAAAAAAAGAAAAGATGTTTTTCCAAACTTACTTACTAGTATGATTGACGCTGGTGAAAGAAGTGGTAATTTAGATAAAATTCTAGTTAGAATGGCTGATTATTATGAGAAAGAAACAAAGATAAGAGGAAAGATTAAAAGTGCTATGATTTATCCTATAGTACTTGGAGTAGTTGCAATTATTGCTATTACCTTTATTCTTACCTTTGTAATGCCAACATTCATACAGATGTTTGCAGAAAACAATGTTGAACTTCCAATGTCAACTAAAATTGTGCTTGCAACAAGTAAGATTTTAGGTAAGTATGGAATAATAGTGTTCTTGATTTTAGTAGTTGGAATTGTATTACTTGGAAAATATCTTAAAAGTGAAGAGGGACAATATAAATTAAGCGTAATAAACTTAAAAGTTCCTATAATAAAAAAGTTAACTCAAAAAATAATAGTTTCAAGATTTACAAGAACAATGGGAATAGTTTCAGCAAGTGGGATGTCCTTGGTAACATCCTTAGAAATAGTTGCCACTGTTGTAGGAAATAAAATAGCAGAGAAGGAACTAATAGGTGTAAAAGATAAGGTTGTTAGAGGAGAAAGCTTGGGAGATTCAATAATGAAAATAAAAATTTTTCCACCAATGCTTGCCTCCATGGTTAAAGTTGGAGAGGAATCAGGTTCCTTAGATAGCATACTAGAAAAAACAGCAGACTTTTATGATGATGAACTAGAAAGAGAAATAAACACAGTAACAGCCTTAATAGAACCATTAATGATAGTTGTTATGGGAGTTATAATAGGATTCTTACTAGTTTCAATATTAACACCTATGTTTAAAATGTATAATAGCATAGGATAAATCTTTTGTTATAGAGAAAAACAAAAATTAATTAGAGAATTTTTAAAAATAAAAATAGTATACTAAAAGTTTTAACTTTTAATATAAATCACATACAAAATTCAAGGAGGAAAACCAATGAATACAAAAAAACAAAACAAAAAGAAAAAAGGTTTTACGCTAATTGAGCTTATTATAGTTATAGCTATCATAGCAATATTAGCAGCAATAGCTATACCAAACTTCTTATCAATTCAAAGAAAAGCAAAAGTAAAGGCAGATGTAGCTAGTGCAAAAACTATTTATGATGCAACATCAACAGCGATAGCAGAAAGTAAAATAATACCAACAAAAGAAGGAGTTACATTAACTTTAGGGGCTGATGGTAAAATAACACCAGCCGGAAATGATGCTAATGTATTAACTAGTAATTTACAAACAATACCAACTCCTAAATCAGTTAAAGATGAGACTTTTAATGTTACTATAAAAGCAGATTCAACTACAAGTAAGCCAGAAATAGAAGTTAATATTGGAAAAACACCAGTATATCCAACAACAGATAAAGATGGAGCTTATAATTTAAACAATACAGATGGAACAGCAGCTGCAAAATAAGTTGTTTATATTTTGATGAAAAAGTGTAAGGAATAATTTCCTTACACTTTTAAACTATTAAGGAGAAGGAGGGAAAGATTTGGGAATAGATAATAAAGAAAAAAAGAGTATATTACAAATGGATATTGGTGATATGCTTAAGGCTTTTAAGATGAAAAAGAAGGATAAAAAGCAAGATAAGAAGAGTAGAAATAAGAAAGAGAAAAGAGTTGTTTCTAAGAAAGCCTTGGCTATTGATATTGGAAGTGAAAATGTTAAGTTTGTTTTAGGTAGGTATATTAAAAATAAGGTTGTTATAGAAAAAGCTTTTGAGATTGAGACACCTAAGGCTTGTATTGAAGATGGAAATATTAAGGATATGGAAGTTTTAAGTGATTCATTAGATAAGGCGATTTCTGAGCATAAGATTAAAAATGATAATATTATATTTACAACAAATAGTACAGCTATTATAAATAGAACAATTCTTGTTCCTAAGGTAGAGGAAAGTGAACTTGAGCCTGTTATTAAGTATGAGATTCAACAATATTTGCCTATTAATTTGGAAGAATATATGGTTCAATACAATGTTTTAAGAGATGTTGTGTTTGATGGCAAAGACAAGTTAGAAGTTCTTATTGTGGTTTATCCAAATAAAATGATATTCTCATATGCAGAGCTTGTTAAGAGTATTGGTGGAAAGCCATATGCCTTAGATCTTAATTATAATTCAAAGAGAAAAGCCTTTTATGTTATGAATCCAGAGAATAATGAAACTATTGTAAGTGTAGATTTAGGGGCTAATCATGTTTGTTTAACTGTCATTGATAAAGGTAATTTAGTTCTTATGAAAACAATAAATTCAGGTGGGAAATATTTAGATGAGTACGTTTCTAAGACCTTACAAATTCCTTTAGAGAGGGTTCATACTGAAAAAATTGAAAGTTGTAATTTAATAAGTAGAGAAGAGGGGCCACTAGAACATTGCATAAAAGAAGTTGTTGATAGTTGGTTTGATGAAGTAAACAGGGTAATAAAATATTATCAAAACAAAAATAAAGGGGTAAAAATTGATAAAATATATCTTAGTGGAGGAAGTTCAAATTTAAAAGGACTTGAAAGATATGTTGGACTTAAGTTAGATTTAAGAGTAAAGAAAATTGGAGAAAATAGCAATATTGAATTTAAAAAAGGTGTAGATGAAGTGAAGATTTCAGAATATATAAATGCTATTGGATCTTTAATAAGACTTTAGGTTGGTGATGATAATGAGAGATTTTAACTTTTTCTCCCATATAGCTCAGGAAAGAAAAAGTGATTCTAAGAGAAAATACATAGGTGTAAGTTTAGTTGGATTAGTTATTTTTATATTTGTGGTTAATTTTTCTGTAAATGTTATTAAGGAGCATTTAATAAAAGATGATATAGCCTATTATAAAGGAGAGATTGATTCTCCTAAGATGCAAGAAAATTTAGCGGTGGCTAAAAAAGTTAAGAAGGAGCATGATACATTAGAAAATTATTATAATAATGTTAATGAAGCATCAAATCAGATTTATAGCAATGATTATGTAAATACTCAAAGAATTAAAATTATAAATAGTACTGTTCCTAAGGATGTTGTATTTACTCAAATAAGTATAGATAATAAGAGTTTAACAATCCAAGCTTTATCAAAAACAAGAAGTGCAATAAGTGATCTTGAATATAATATAAAGAATTTAGGCTTTGTTAGTGATGCATATATAAGTGGAATTGGAGAGAGAAATAGTAAGGGAGATTATTCATTCTCAATCTCTTGTACTTTAAAGGAGGTAGAAGGTCAAAATGAAAATAAGTAGTAGAGAAAAGACTTTATTATTTGCCTTAGCCTTTGGTTTAAGTGGGTTTGGATATTATAAGGTTGTTTGGGATTATCAATATAATAATATAAAATCTTTAGAATCAAAAAGACAAGATATTAAGAATGAATATGAAGAAAATATTAAAATGATTAAATCTATAGAGCCTAATAAAGATGATATAAATGTATATAACTCTGAGATTCAATCTGTAACTTCAGGATTTTATGCTAATATAGCTCAGCCTAATGTTATATTAGATTTAAATAATCTTATGACTAATAATAATGTTAAAGGAACAATGAGTTTCTCACCAATAAAAACAATGCCAGTTATTCAGAAACAAAGTGATTCATCCAATAATAATGGGGAAGATGAAACTTCCAAAAATCAAATTCAAGGAATTGTTAATGATTATAATAATATAGTTGATGATAAAAAGAAGAAGAAGGTAAAACCTGATAATGAGGAGATTTACAATTTAACTCAGATGATGGTTTCTTTAAGTGTTAATGGTACATATAATAATGTTATGAATTTCATGAAAGCAATTGAAAACAGTCCAAAACATATAAATATACTTAATTTAAATTTAGGTGCTCAGACTGATGGGAATGTAACAGCAAGTATGAATATTCAACTTGTAGCTATTCCTAAAATAGACGCATCAAAAGAACCATTTACAACAGCTGATGATAAGTATGGAAAGAAAAATCCATTCTCAGGAATAAGTGAAGTTGGTTCTGGAACAATAGAAAGCGAACTATCTAATGAGAAGGTTAAAAATGATTTTTTAATGACAGTAAGACCAATAAATTCAGATTTACCAACAATAGTTTTAGGTAAGGCTCAGGATAAGAGTAAAGAAAGTTACTTAATGAAGGATGAAAATTCAGTTACTAATGTAGAGATGTACGTTTCAGGAAAGAATGGAAAGTACTATTACAAATATAAAGTTGGAAATAGAGTTTATCCAACAAATTTCAAAGATGGTGAAGGTACTGAGTTTAAACCAAATGGTAATGATATAAACTTTGAAGTATTCTCAGAAAAAAGATTGAATAATGATGATAAATCTGGTGCTAATATAAAAATAGTAAATAGCTCAGATAAAGAAGTTAATTTTGTAATAAATAAAGATGATGAAAAAAATCCAAGAGTTAAGGTAACAACAGAAGGTAAAGTTAAGGTAATAAACAATTAATTTAAACTTATGAATTGATTAGTAAGCAAATGAATTATAAAATTAAAAATTTAATTGCATGAAAAATGCTTTTGATTTTTAATTAGAAATAAATTTAGAAAGTTAGAAAATAGGATTATATAATAAACTAAAAGAAAAAGGTGTGTGAAGCTATGGGTATCAAAAAACGAAAAACTAAAAAAGGATTTACAGTAATAGAAGCTATTATAAGCTTAGTTCTTTTTACTATGATAATGATACCCTTAGGTAGCTTTACTATAACTGCCATTAAAAATACTAGTAATAGTGCTGAAAAACAAAAAGCAATGGATATTGCACAAAGCATTGTTGAACAGATAAAGGCTGTTGATAGTAAGGATATAGATAATCTTAGTAGTACTTTGGATTTAAGTAATGATGAGGGCATTAAGGTTAATGAGGTTTTGAAAAATAAAAAGTTTAATGGTTATAACATAAGTGGAGAAAAGTCAGGATTTCATATTGAGGGGAATATAACTCCTAATGAGGCTTATGTAAATAAAGATGAAAATAAGGATAATAAAAATTTTGATTATTATGTTTATATAGATGATAATTCCATAGAAGTAGATGGAAGTTCTAATGGAAAAAGTGGTACATATAAATTTTCTGATAATATAGATTTTTCAAAAGAGGCTAATATTAATATTTGTGAAGAAGATGGTGGAAGTGTAAATATAAATGGAAGAAATGTTATATTTGATGATCCACAAGATAAAAATTGTAATATTAAAATAATTTATAAAGGCGAAGGAAAAGCCAAGGAAATAAAGGTGAATTTGAAAAATTTAAATCCTAATAGCATTTTAAGTGTTTATTGTTATAAAAAACTTGGAAGTAATATGAATTTTAATACTATAACTGATAATACAAGTATTGGAATGGTTAGAATTTATAATAATATGTATGAAGGTTCATCAAATAAGTCAGGAAGTAGCTTGTTTGATATACACCTTAAAATATCAAAAAATAATAAACTTATATATGAAATTAATTCAACTAAAGTTATAAAGGAGTGATAATATATGAGGTTTTCTAATAAAAAAAGAGGGGCAACATTGGCTTATGTAATTGTTGTACTAGCTATAGTATCTGTAATAGGAACAGCCATAGTATCACTTTCTTTAGTTAATTATAAAACAACTATTTTAGAAACAAAGAGAACAGAAAATCTGTATATGTCTGAGTCTGGGTTAGATGAGGTCGAGGCATATATTGAAAATATTACAAAGAAAGCTGTTAAAATAGGGAATGATTCTGTAATGAATAACCTTAGTTTAGTAAATTTAACAAATGAACAAATTAAAGAAAAGGGAAATGAAATTTTTAAACCAAAATACAAGGAATATGTAAAAAGTGAGCTTATAAAATCCTTTGATGAAAGAGATGATAATATTGTTTTTAATAATGATTTGTTAAAAACAGAAAAAGCAGATAATTATACTATTTCACTAATTGATTTAAATGGACATAAACTTACATCAGAAGAAAAAACTGATACTTATATTGATGGAAATATGGATTTTAAAGAGGTTAAGGATAAGGGAGAAATATTAAGTTTAAGATTTCAATCAAAATTTAAGGTCAAAAATAAAAGTTATAGAAATGTAAGTTTAACTTTTGACATAAAGGTGCCTGATTTTAGTGGAGTTACTTATAAAGAAACAGTTCCAATTTATAATGTTATGACAAAGGGACTTATTGTTGGTGAAAATATAAATTTAACAAATCAACATTCAATTATGAACGTTGATGGTGGAATTATTGCAGCAGCAAATTTAGGGAAAGATGATAGATTTAAAGCCTATGCTCCTAAAAATCCAAATGATAATGAAGATTACATAGTGGGTATAAATATTGGAAATGAAAGCCAATTGAATGTTTATAATGGTTCTTTAATTAGTAAACAAAATATAATGTTAAGTGAAAATAGTGCTAAATTAAATGTAGGAAAAGATGGGGATGAGGATTCAAAGTATGGTGTTTATACAGGGAATTTAGGTATATATTCACAGGTATCTAAAGAAGAATCTTTAGATGGCAAGGTATTTGGTAAGGGGGTTATTAATGGAGGAAATATAGTTTCAAAATATCCAGTTTATACACATAATGATTTGATATTAAATGGACAAGATTCTAACATAATGCTTGAAGATGGATTTTATGGATTAAATGATATTACAAATAGTGATGAAAAAACAGGAAAGAGAGAATCATCAAGTGCCATAATAATAAATTCTATGGATATTGGAAATGGTTCACAAATAAAAATAGATAAAAAAGCAGTAATTATGGGAACTGCTTATATAAATACAAAAGGAACACAATATCAGACAGGAGAATCTGTGGCAACTAAAGGAAATTATATTGCATATACTTATGATGATGGTTCAGGGGTTACATTTAAATATTATGATCCTCTTCAACTTGTTGATAGTAGAAATGGAAGTAAATTAACTTTAGATGATAAGGTTAAATATTTTAAAGAGATGGCTAATACCCATGATGAAATAAATAAAAATGGTGTTATTTTACCTTCACCTGAAAATACATTAAGTGTAGGTGCTGTATTTAGTAATGGAAAGGTAATGATGAATACAGCTAGTATGTTAGATAGTACAAAAGAAGTTGTTGATATGAAAGATAAATTTAATAAAGTTTTAAATGAGATAAAACCATTAAATGAAATATTAAATACTAATAAGAATATAACTAAATTTGATGAGGATGGAAATTTAGTTTATGTTAATTTTTCAAATCCTAATGATGATAATGGAAGAGAAAGACTAGATATTACTAGAGAAGACGGGGATAATAAAAATGAATTTGAGACTTTTAATGGAGATAAGGCTGCATGGGTGAGAATAAAAGATGGTAAAGGAAAAGGAATAATAATTACAGATAGAAATATTTATATAAATGATGATATTGATTTTGAAGGAACTATAATAACTACTGGAAGTATATTTGTTGGAAGTGGTAAAAAATTTAATGTGAAATATGATGATGGAATAGTGAGTAACATTATTTCTGATAATCAAGATATATTTAAAGGGTTGTTTAAAGAGAATTCTTCATCAACTTCAATAGTGAGAAAATATGATAATAATATTGAAAATACGACTAAATCACTAGTTAATAGGAAAAATTGGGAAGTAAACTAATTAGTGAGAGAAGGTTGGTGATAAAATGAAATTTTTAAGAAAAAAAAGAAGAGGACTTTCTCTTATAGAATTAGTTGTTGCACTATCATTGGTATCAATAATATTAATGATAGTAGGCCCATTTTTCATATCTAATTATAAGACTTTAAATAAAACTAGTAATCAGATAGATTTTCAAAGAGAGGCAAAATCCATAATGAATTACTTTACTAAAACAGCTATGGAATCATCTAACATATTAAATGTAAGTAATGTTAAAAAGAAAGATTCTACTAATCTAGAGGATAATAATGTAAATTCAAAAGATGGTTATTTAAAGTTAACATTTAATAATGAAGATAATTCTAGAGAAACAGAATTTAGATTTGAAGATGGAAGTTTATATATGAAAACTAATGATCAAAAAGAAACAAAAATAGGGGATTTCGTTAAGGAGATTAACTTAACAGCTTTGCCAAATGGAAATTCTTTTAAAAATGCTAAATCTATTAAAATTGAAATTTTACTGGATAATAAAAATAATAAATCTTATAAAGTTAGTGATATATTAACTTTTAGGAACAAGAATTGATTTTAGATGGAGGTAAAATTTAAATGGAAAAATTAAAAAAAATGAAAAAACATAGTTTTTTTATAATACTTATAATTTTATTAGTTAGCATGATAAGTATGATTGTTTATGGAGAATTTAATGATTATCCATTTAAAGTCAGTACAGACCATAATTTAAGTGAATTAAATAATGGAGATACAACAGATATTACATATAATGTAACACCGAATCCAATTAAGTTTAAGGATACTGTTGAAAAGGATGTTGTTTTGATATTAGATACTTCGCAAACAGTTGATGGGAGACAATATGATATAAAAAATTCAGCAGATAAATTTGTAGATAATTTTTTAGGGAATAGTTTTTATAAAAATTTTAAAATAGGAATTGTTTCATATAATGAAAAAGCAGAAATAAATCAACAATTAACTGAAAATAAAGATGATATTGAGTATGCAATAGAAAATTTATATAATAATCATGAAATACATAATTGGAACAAAAAGGGAAATCACTTGGGAACTAATGTGGGAGATGCATTTAGATTGGCTATCTCTATGTTTGATAATGATAATAATCCTAATAAAGAAAAAATAGTTATATTTATGTCTAATGGTAAACCAAATGCTTTTACAGGTAAATTTTATAAAGGGCCTGAAAGTACTATAAGTGAAAATAAATTAAGTACATTGTACGGGTATAAGAAAATTTTATATGATATAACCAGTCTAAATGGAGATGAAGGTGAATTAGGTGTAGGAGATATAAATTCAGAAGAATTAAGTATGAATGATTTTATTAATAATGTTAATAAATATTTTTATCTTCCTAAGAATAGCTCTGAATACTCTAAAGAAGATTTTAAAAAGAGAGGATTTATAAGAACTGTTTTGAATGATAAAATCTATGAGGATTATCCTGAAATTTATAATTATTATAGAGTTTATAAAACTTATGATGAAATTCAAAAAATTTATGCTCCTAAATCAACATATACAGTGAATTTAATGCCAAATAATGAGGATGGAAAAAATACTATAAGTTACTATATGGGTGCTAAAATTGGGTATGCTTATTCCTTAGAAATGGCGAAAAAAATGAAAGAGTTTGGAATATCAACATATCCAATATACTTTGATAGAATGAGAGGTTATGTTGATAGTGATGAGAGAAAAAATACTATGAAATTAATATCAAAATTTTCAGGAAATGAAGAGAGTGATGATGTTACTAGTGTTGATACAGTTTATTCAAATAATATAAGCAAATCTTTAGATAAAGTTTTAAGTGATATTAATAAAAAAATAAAAAGTTCTTATTCTGTTAACGATGCAAAGTTAACAATAAATATTCCAGATGGATTAGATGTAGAGTCAATAAATTATGCAGGTAAACCAATAAAAATAAATCCTGAAGATGTTAAAAATGGTAAATATGAATTACCATTAAACAATTTAAGTTATACATATAATGCTGATAAAAAAGAATATGAATATAAAGGAAAACCTTTGAAAATTAGTATTACTGTAAGAGGAAAAAATACCAGTGGAGAAGATAAAGATTGTATAATTACTGGTGAAGTTTCATCTAAATCATTAGACAATGGAAAAGCAACAGAATTACCTAAAATTAATATAAAGGTTAAAAGTAGTGTTGTAGTAAAAATAAAAGTTAATGATTTTATAGGTAATGTTGGAAAAGAATATGATAGTGAAAATATAAAACCTCAAAATAATTCTTTTGACCTTATTGAAAATCCTAATAGGTTAATAGGATATGGAAATGCTAATATTTCAGTTAAAGGAATTAAAGACAATGATAATGAAGAGTATTGGATTAAAACTTGGTTTACAAAGGGAGAGAGTAATCAAGAAATAAAGCCAGAAGAATTTAAATTAAATAATATGAACTCTGACATTATTATGGACAAACCTAATAGTTTAACTTATCAAGCCTATAATGTTAATCATTTAGAGGCTACAAAAGATGAAAGTAAGTGGAATGATAGAAATGAAGTTTTTAAATCAAAACAAGGTGATACTGGATATTTACCAAGTAACAAGATAGCTGGATTAGAGGGAGATGAGGAGCAGAGAATTTTACAGTATGGAGAACCTTTAAGTATAGGGAAAAAATACTATTATTATTACAAAGGGTCTAGTAATTACGAATTAAAAGATACAGGTGAAAAGAAAACTATTAATGTATTAGATAACGATACAGGAAATTTTAAGCGTGTAGAATGTAGCGTTTGGCGTTGCAACTATGAAAAAAGTATATTTTATCATGATAATTCAGGTAACTGGTATGAAAATTATTCATCTTGGTGGAATGGTACTAGTTATTATAAGAATATTAATTATTATATAAAAGTTATTAATGAATGGATGTGGAAACATAAAACCATATTTTATAATGATATGACTATTGATGATATAAAAAATTATTATAATAAATACTCCGATTTCTCATATAAAGAAGCTGATAAATATTGGGGGTACATAAAACCAAAAGAGTCAGGATGGTATTTGTTTGGTACTTATTCAGATGATGGTTCAAGATTTAGCATAACTAAGGATGGAAAAACTTATGAATTATCTAAGAGTAATTTTGGATTAAGTGAAAATTATAATGAAAGATGGTATATAGGACAAGAAAGAGGGAATTTTAAAGTGCATGGTTCAGCATTTTATAGTTCTTTTACTCCGATATATTTAGATAAGGATAAATACTATCCAATACAACTTGAATATTTTAACTGGGGAGGAGGAGGTTCCTTTAAGTTAGGATATTTTAAGTTAAATAATTATGATGAAAATATTAAAAATATTTTCCAACAGTTTAATAAGGCAACTTCTACAGAGGATTATGAAAGTTTAAGTGATATTTTTAGTCAAGAAAAACTAGGATCTTGGTATAACTCTTATTATAGATATTATATTAAGGAAAGTTACATAAATGATTGTTTAAATAAACTAAATTGGGTAGGCGATGAAAATGGAGATGGATTTACAATGTATCCATCAAAAAGTAATGAACCTGGAGATGTAGCAAATGAAGTTTTCGAAGGTAAATCAGGTGTTGGACTTCCAGAGCAAAATGGAGTTTATACATTACATTACAAAATTTTCACTAGAGCTAAGGATGCTAAAATTGGAGACAAGATTGTAAAAGACGATATTATAAAAGGAAATTACGGTAAGTTTGAGATTAAAGATTTATTAAATGCTAGCATAGATGTTACTGATACAAATGGTGGTAATAAGATTTATGCAAACAACAATGCAATAGTAAATTATAGAATTAATCCAAATCCATTAAATGTTACAGATGTAATAAGAGATGGAAGAAAACCTCCAAATAAAATAATTTTGAGCAATTTAAAAATAAATGGGTTAATACCAAAAGGACTTACTCTTTTAGATAATAATTCTATTGATGGAAACTTAGAGAGTGATGGAAGTACTAGAATTCACACTAATGAAATGAATGATATAGTATATAATCTTAAAGGAAATCAATATGTTGCAAATAGTGTTGATGAAAAAGTTAATGTAATTGTTAAATCAGTTGGAAATTTTGTATTTAAGGAAGAGCAAAACACAGTTGGTTTTAATTTGAAATATGAGGATAAAGAAACAAAACCAATGCTTGAAAATTTCAAAGGAAGTAGTGTAAGTATAAATGAACCAACTAAAATAGAGAAATTTGGTATATTAGATTCATCATCACCTGATAATATCAAGGATGCAAGTGGAGGAGTTGATGTTGTTAATGGAATTCCTCTTAAAATTGGTGTATTGGTAGATGTTAAATCGCCTAATTCTATTATTGACTTAGGATTCAATTCTGAAAATATAAAGAATTTAGCTTCAGGATTTAAGATTAAAGTTTATAATAAAGGAAACTTAATGAATAGCATAAAAGAGTTTAATATTAATAAAACAGAAAGTAATTTGATTGATGAATTAAATAGTGGAATTAAAATTTCGGGTTTAGATATTGGAGAAAAAGTAATAGTTATAGAATTAACTCCAAACAATATAAAAGAAGGTGGAAATGCTATTTTGAAAACAAAGGTTGAAAATAATGTTGATAAAACTTATTCTGCAATGCTTAATTATGCAGATATGCCTGATGTGTTTTAATTTATTAGAAGCTCTTTTAAGAAAACAAATTTGCAACAATACTCATGTTTAGAATGATTTTTTAGTTGTACAACTTATTAATAGTTATTAAATTAATAAAAATAAGATCATAAAATTTTATGGTCTTATTTTTTTATAAATTATTTTAGGAAGTTTGGAATAATGTGTTTTATAGTTATTGAACAGTTTATTTGATAATATTTCCATAATTAAGTACCAAATATAATAAATATTGAATAAATTCTATATAATTGGTTTAAAAATCCGAATGATTGAAATAGGTGGAAATATAGAATGTTTGTGAATTATAAATTTCGTTTAAAATTAAAAATGAAATAATTATTGCAAATAAAACTTTTGAAATTAATTTCTTGCATTTTGTTGACAAGCTTTATTTCATAGATTATAATTAATAAAAATTAAACAAAACGGAACATAAATAAACTCGTATAAGCTTTGAATAAGGCAAGGCGTTTCTACCGGAAACCTTAAATTTCCGTCTATGAGTGAATTTGATATACTATAGGTGTACTATAAGCATATTGACTTCACTTAGAGGTTAATATGCTTTTTTGAAAATAAAATTTCGTATCTAATGTATATTTGCAAGTTTACTTTCAATATGTGAAGCGAGCCTTTTAAAATCGAGTTTCATTAAATTTACTTAATTGTACATAAATTACTTTGAAAATATAATGTGGAGGCGATCGATATGGCAAGAATATTAAAAACAGGATATACATTTGATGATGTATTATTAGTACCAAATAAATCAGAGGTTCTACCAAATGAGGTTTCTTTAAAAACTCAATTAACTAAGAAAATTCAATTAAATATTCCTTTAATGAGTGCTAGTATGGATACAGTTACTGAGTCTAAAATGGCAATAGCTATGGCTAGAGAAGGTGGAATAGGAATAATCCACAAAAATATGACTATAGAAGATCAGGCAAAAGAAGTTGATAGAGTTAAAAGACAAGAAAATGGAGTTATAACTGATCCAATATTCTTATCAGAAGATCACACAGTAAGAGAAGCTTTAGATTTAATGGCTCAATATAGAATATCAGGAGTTCCTGTAACAAGAGAAGGAAAATTAGTTGGTATCATAACTAATAGAGATATAGTTTTTGAAACAAACTACGAGAAGAAAGTTTCAGAGGTTATGACAAAGAGTCCACTAGTTACTGGTAAAGAGGGAACTACATTAAAAGAGGCTTTAGAAATATTAAAACAACATAAAATAGAAAAACTTCCTTTAGTTGATGATGAAGATAATTTAAAAGGACTTATCACAATAAAAGACATCGAAAAAGCTAAAGCTTTTCCAAATGCAGCGAAAGATGAAAAAGGAAGACTTTTATGTGGGGCTTCAATTGGAATAACTGCTGACATGATGGAAAGAGTAGATGCAGTGGTTAAAGCAAAGGTTGATGTTATAGTTTTAGACACAGCTCATGGTCATTCAAAAGGCGTAATTGAAGGAGTTAAAAAAATAAAAGCAAAATATCCAGAATTACAAATAATAGCAGGAAATATAGCAACACCAGAGGCTGTAAGAGATTTAGCAGAGGTTGGGGCAGATTGTGTGAAAGTAGGTATAGGACCTGGGTCAATATGTACTACAAGAATAGTTGCAGGGGTTGGAGTACCTCAATTAACAGCTGTTATGGATTGTGCAGAGGAAGGGAAAAAAATAGGAATCCCAGTAATTGCAGATGGTGGATTAAAATATTCAGGAGATATTGTTAAAGCTTTGGCTGCGGGAGCATGTGCGGCCATGATGGGATCAATATTTGCAGGATGTGAGGAGGCACCAGGTGCTATTGAAATATTCCAAGGAAGAAGTTATAAGGTTTATAGAGGAATGGGGTCATTAGGTGCAATGTCTAAAGGATCTAGTGATAGATACTTCCAAAATGGAACTAAGAAATTTGTTCCAGAAGGAGTAGAAGGAAGAATAGCATATAAAGGACATTTAGCTGATACAATTTATCAATTAGTAGGTGGAATTAAATCAGGTATGGGATATTTAGGAGCACCAACTTTAGAAAATTTATATGAAAATGCTACATTCATGGTTCAAACATCAGCAGGATTTAGAGAAAGTCATCCACATGATATAAATATAACTAAGGAAGCACCAAACTATAGTGTTAATCAATAAGATGAAAAATTCAATGAATTTTTAAAATAATAAATTTTAAGTTTTAAAATTTTATTGAAATGTATTATAAAAGATGAGCGGAAAATTAAGTTGTGGAGGAAAGCAAATGAGAGATTTAGTTTTAGTTGTCGACTTTGGAGGACAATATAATCAATTAATAGCGAGAAGAGTTAGAGAGTGTGGAGTTTATTGTGAGATAATTCCTTATACTTATAGCATAGAAAAAATAAAAGAAAAAAATCCAAAGGGAATAATATTCACTGGTGGACCAAACTCAGTTTATGGAGAAAATACTCCTTCATTAGACAAAGAAATATTCAATTTAAATGTTCCTATATTAGGAATATGTTATGGAGATCAGTTAATGGCTCACCTTTTAGGTGGAAAAGTTTCTACAGCTCCTGTAAGAGAATATGGAAAAACTAATGTGACTTTAGATAATTCATCAAAATTATTTAATGGAATAGAAGTGGATGAAACTTGTTGGATGAGTCATACTGACTATATTGAGGAGGCTCCAGAAGGATTTAAAATTATAGGTCATACAGATGTATGTCCAGTGGCTGCAATGGAAAATGAAGAAAGAAAACTTTATGGTGTTCAATTCCACCCAGAAGTTGAACATACTCCATTTGGTCAAAATATGATGAAAAATTTCCTTTACAATATATGTGGATTAGAAAATTCTTGGTCAATGGCTTCTTTTGCAGAAGAAAAAATTGCTGAAATAAAAAGAATAGTTGGGAATCAAAAATTAATATGCGCATTATCAGGTGGAGTGGATTCATCAGTTGCGGCTGTTATGGTTCATAAGGCTGTAGGCAAGCAATTAACTTGTATATTTGTAGATCATGGTCTATTAAGAAAAGATGAGGGAGACCAAGTTGAAAAAATCTTCAAAGAAGGTTTTGATATGAATCTTATAAGAGTTAATGCTAAGGATAGATTCTTAGGTAAATTAAAAGGAGTTTCAGATCCAGAAGCTAAGAGAAAAATAATCGGAGAAGAATTTATAAGAGTATTTGAAGAAGAAGCTAACAAATTAGGTGATATTAAATTCTTAGTACAAGGAACAATTTATCCAGATGTTGTTGAAAGTGGAACAGATACTTCAGCAGTAATTAAGAGCCACCACAATGTTGGAGGACTTCCAGAAGATATGGAATTCTCATTAATAGAACCTTTAAGAGAGTTATTCAAAGATGAAGTAAGAGCTGTGGGAGAAGAATTAGGAATTCCTCATCACTTAGTATGGAGACAGCCATTCCCAGGACCAGGATTAGCAATCAGAGTGTTAGGAGAGGTAACTGAGGAAAAATTAGAGGTTGTTAGAGAAGCTGATGCTATATTTAGAGATGAAATCTCATTAGCAGGATTAGAAAGTCAAATATGGCAATACTTCGCAGTATTACCTAACATTCAATCAGTTGGAGTTATGGGAGATGAGAGAACATATTGCCACACAGTAGGATTAAGAGCGGTTACATCTTCAGATGGAATGACTTCAAACTGGGCTCATATTCCATATGAAGTAATAGATAAAGTTTCAAGAAGAATAGTTAATGAGGTTAAGGGAGTTAATAGAATAGTCTATGATGTAACTTCAAAACCACCAGCAACTATTGAGTGGGAATAAGATATATAAGTAATTGTAAATTTTGGAATAGAAATAAGAGTAAATTAAATTTTATAGTATTGATTAAAAATAGAGTATATTTTAAAATTTTAATATATAAATAAGAATCCAATTAATTAAATATATAAATTTTAACTACAGAAAAATAGGCAATCTTTTGATTGCCTATTTTTTGTGTAAAAAAATATTCAATTCATAGTGAACTAAATGAATATGTAAAGTAATTTAATATAAAAAAGATAGATATTCACAAGAAAGTCTATCTTTTTTTGAATATAGTAACTAAATATTTTATTTTTCATATGATATAAATTATAAAAATAAGAGCATTAATAATATATCAAAAAATATATAAATAACTTAATAAAATATCAATTACTTTTGATTTTTATTAAGCTTATAATTTTTGTTTAGAGGTTTATATTTATATAGAAAGAAAATGAATAAATTTTTAAAAATTTATATTTTGTTAAAAAATATATAATGAAAAATAAATTTTCAATATTGCAAATTGTATTAAAACACCTTAAAATACAAATAATTAACTTTGAGATACGTGTGTATCTCAATGAAGAACAAATAAATGTTTTAATAAAATAGCTTAATTAAAGAATGTTTTTATTAAGTAAATAATATAAATATTATTTATAAATCAAATTTCTAGTCATATAATTACTGAGACAAAAATAAAGTAAAATATACAATAAAACTTAAATGTTAGAATTTGAAAGTAATTTAGAGTTTGTAACAATTTTTCTTTTGGGGCATTGAAAAGTTGTGTTATAAATAAACAATAAATTTTATTAAAAAAGGGGGCAATTTTAATGAAAAGAAAATTAGTTGCGTTACTAACCGCAGGATTAGCTACTTCCATGTTATTTGTAGCCTGTGGTGGGGCTAACAATACAAATGAAGGAAATAATAATTCTTCAGAATCAGGAGGGGCTATTAAAGATTTATCTAAAGCAGAGAGAATTGAAGCAGAAAATCCTAAGGCGATTCCAGAGGTTGCAAAAAATAGGACTGATACTTTAATAGTAGGAACTACAGATCCAAAGGGTGAATTTGTTCCAATATATTCATCAACACTTTTTGATTCATGGGTTAATAATTTAGTATTTGATGGATTAATAACAAATAACGAAAAAGGTGAGGTAACTCCAAATTTAGCAGAAAGCTATGAAGTTTCAGAGGATGGTAAAACTTATACTTTTAAATTAAATAAAGGAATTAAGTTTAGTGATGGAACAGAATTAAAGGCAAAAGATGTTGCATTTACTTATACATCTATTTGTGATCCAACATATGATGGTCCAAGAATGGATGCTGTTCGTAATTTAGTTGGATATGAAGAATATAACAAAGGGGATGCTGACTCTGTTAAAGGTATAAAAGTTATTGACGACTATACAATAGAATTTACAAATAAAGAGCCTGATGCAGCAGGTATATGGAATTTTGTATATGGAATTATGCCAGAAAATTACTATGGATTTAAAAAAGGAAATTTCCAATCAGTTAAAGATAAATTATTAAAGCCAGTAGGTTCTGGTCCTTATAAATTTGTTCACTTTAAACCAGGACAGGAAGTTAAGTTTGAAAAAAATCCTGACTATTGGAAAGGAGAGCCTAAGATTCCTTATATAGTAATGAAGGTTACAAATGCACAAACTTTGTTACAGGAATTAATGGCTGGAACAGTTGATATAGATAGAGTTGGAGCTAAACCAGAAAATATAGAACCATTAAAACAAGCAGGTTTCTTAAATCTTGATTTATATATGCAAAATGGATATGGATATATTGGTATGAACTATGGTAGTGATAAATTAAAAGATAAGAAGGTAAGACAGGCTTTAGTTTATGGATTAAATAGACAAGGATTTATGGATTCTTATTATCAAGGGTATGGACAAGTTTACAATTCACACATTCTACCAACTTCATGGGCTTATAATCCAGATGTTCCTAAATATGAGTATGATCCAGAAAAAGCTAAGCAATTACTTGATGAAGCTGGATGGAAAGATACAAATGGAAATGGAATAAGGGATAAGGATGGTGTTGAATTAAATCTTCAATGGTTAACTTACACAGATTCAAAGTATGTTGATTCTTTAATTCCTATAGTTCAACAATCTTGGAAAGATATTGGTGTTAATGTTACTCCAGAACTTATGGAATTTGGAACAATGATTGATAAAGTTGATAAGAGAGAATATGACATATCAAATGCAGCTTGGACTCTTAATATAGATCCTGATCCATCAGAATTATTTTCAATTTCTCAAGACGTTCCAGGAGGATTTAATAATGTTGGATGGAGAAATGAAGAAGCAGATAAGTTAATAAAAGAGGGTAAAACCACATTAGATCAAGAAAAGAGAAAGAAAATATATCAAGAGTGGCAATTAAAATTCTCAGAAGATTTACCTTATATTCTTTTAGGAAATGGACAAGAAATGTTTGCATCAAGTTCAAGGGTTAAAGGATATAAACCTTCAACTTATATTGATTGGACTTATGATGTTCATAAGCTTGAATTAGGAAATGAATAAATTTTAAATAAATGAAAAATTAGCCTGGACAAAAAATCCAGGCTAATTTTGAAAATAGGGGGGAATATAAAATGTTACAGTTTATAACTAGGAGAATACTTCAAATAATACCAACTATTTTTGGGGTATCCTTGGTACTTTTTTTAATCTTTGCTATGGCCCCAGGAGATGCCATGACAGCTAATATGGATCCAAATATGAGTATAGAAACTAAACAAGCAATAAGAGAAAAATATCATTTAGATGAATCAAAACCAACCCAATATATGTATTGGTTAAAAGGTGTTGTAACAGAGGGGTCTTTAGGAGAGTCTTTTTATTATAAAAGACCAGTTGCAGAAGTAATGAGAGATTTTATACCAAATTCTTTTATTTTAGGGGCTGCATCCTTAATTTTAGGACTTATAATTGCAGTGCCAATAGGAATAGTTTCAGCAACAAAGCAATATTCATTTTTTGATAAATTTTTTACTGTATTTGCCCTTATGGGAATATCAATGCCATCATTTTTCTTTGGACTTATACTAATTAAATATTTAGGCGTTCAATTAAATTTATTCCCTATATCTGGGATGATTACGCCAGGAAGTTCTTATACAGGAATGCAATATGTATTGGATGTTTTAAAACATATGATTTTACCACTTATAGTTTTAACTCTTGGAAGTGTAGGTGGATGGATGAGATACACAAGATCAAGTATGCTTGAAGTAGTTAGACAAGACTACATAAGGACAGCCAGAGCGAAAGGATTAAAAGAAAAGGTTGTTATTTATAAACATGCTTTAAGAAATGCTTTAATACCAGTTGTAACATTATTAGGAATGTCAATTCCAGGATTATTTTCTGGAGCTACTTTAACAGAAAAAATATTTAATTGGCCAGGTATAGGGCCTGTTCAATTAAGTGCTGTTAATAATAGAGATTATTATTTGCTTATGGGTATAAATCTTACTTTAGCAATATTAGTTTTAATAGGAAACTTACTTGCTGATATTATATATGCTTTTGTAGATCCTAGAATAAGGCTTAAATAGGAGGTGCTTTTTATATGCAAACAGAATTAAATAAAAAAGTTGAAATTAAAAAAGAAAAAATAGAAAGCCCTTGGACTGTAGCCTTTAAAAGATTAAGAAAGAATAAATTGGCATTAGGAGGATTATTTATATTATTAATTTTAATTTTAATATCAATTTTTGGACCTATGTTATATCCTCATGACCATTTAACAATAGATTTATTAAAAACTAATCAACCACCATCAGCAAATCATTGGTTAGGAACTGATGGATCTGGAAGAGATGTATTAGCTAGACTTATGTATGGAGGAAGATATTCACTTTCAATAGGTATAGTTGCCGTAGGTATTTCTATAATTATAGGAACAACCTTAGGTATATTAGCAGGATATTATGGTGGATTTGTAGATAGTTTAATAATGAGAATTGTTGATGTATTTATGTGTTTTCCATTTTTATCATTATTAATAATGGTATCTGCTATAATGTCAGATTTAAAAATACCACCAGAATATAGAATTTTTGTAGTTATGTTTATTATAGGAGCTTTAAGTTGGACAGGAACTTGTCGTATGGTTAGAGGTATGGTTCTTTCTTTAAGAGAACAAGAATTTATGCAGGCTGCAGAATCATTAGGTCTTTCTGATTTTAGAAAAATGTTTTTACATTTATTGCCTAACACCTTAGCTGTAATCATAGTTTCAGCCACATTAGGGATTGGTGGAGCTATATTAACAGAGTCATCTTTAAGTTTCTTAGGTCTTGGAGTTACACCACCTACACCAACTTGGGGTAATATGATTCAATCAGCTCAAGATTATTATACATTAACAAATAGATGGTGGTTATGGATACCTCCAGGAATATGTATATTCTTAACTGTTATATCTATAAATATTTTTGGAGATGGATTAAGAGATGCTCTAGATCCTAA
>NZ_JARIDH010000034.1 GCF_029267215.1 Clostridium sp.
GATATCTTAAGGTTACAGATATTAAATTTACAGTTGACAATAGTGGAAATGTAAAAGTTACTGACTTTGGAAAAGATGATAAAGTTGTTGCTAAAGGAAATAAATTAGTAGTAACTGATAAAAATAAAGCATTAATTGAAAAAAATAAAGTAATTAATAATAAAAATAAAACTGAACTTCCAAATACAGGAGATAATACTTTAATAATTACTTTTTTAACTGGTGCATTTTTAATTTTATTATCTTTAGTATGGTTTAGAAAAAGATCTGTAGAAAAATAATAAAGTTTTAAAAAATAAACTAATCAAATATTGATGTGGATTCAATAAAGTAGATAAAGCTAAAAAGCTACATTTTCTAAGCTGCACTTCGGTATTCAACTGGAGTGTGGCTTTTTTTATTTCGATTGAAATATTTCGTTATTGTATCAAGTTATATATTTTTTTTGAATACTTAGATGGAAAATTTGGAATAATAAATAAAGAATATGGGTGAGTGAAATACACTTTTGTTTTAGTTTCAGTTTTTTGTTAAAGTTCTGATAAACCAGCAAATTCAGAGTCATTATCAGCAGTTATAATCTTAAATATTTCACTAAAATTACTTCTAAAAAAATCTTTAATTTTATCAAGAGCCTTTGCAACAGCTAGTTCTTAATAGAAAGGAATAGCATAACTAGTTTTACGCTGGATAATTATTAGCAAAATTAGATTTTTCACCTAATACACAGTCTATTTCCAAATGTTCAAATTCTTAACTGGTTTAATAGAATTAGGAAGGTATGAAACTCTAGCACCAAACTTTTTCTTATTATGTCTTACTGTAGTAGATTTTGTATTTTTATGAAGCTTAGTGAGTAAATCTATATTTTTTTTAGGTAATAAGCCAAGGTCTACATAGTCATAAAGCGTTTTTGTAGAAATCATTTGAGAAGGATTAATTTTATTTGAAAGCAGAGATTCATCAACACATGAATATAAATGCCAGTGACCATTCTTAACTTTGTCAATAACATATTTGACAAAATCACTAAATTCTAATAGTTTATATTTGCGACTGGATTTTAGTGATTCTTTTTATAAATATCTTCTCCAAGTATCAGCAAAGTACATCTTAAATTCTTTATTTTGCTTAATTTGCTTAGTAGTGCCACGGCATATTTTGTTTTAAACATCATTTATAAATATATTTAGTTTGCTATTTTATAAGCATTAAAGCTATCTTTAAGATATATTTCAACTATAATATGCTCTTTCATATTTAAGGGTTTATTTTTTTCTTGATTCTGTGTTATGATTTTGATAGTTCATGGTGATTATCCTCCGTGTTTTTGTATTTTGTTTAGCGATTAAATCATAACACAGGTTAATACAACATAAATTTTTTTAGTTCAATTTCATTTTGCAATTAAGCATTTTTATAGAAATAAAAAAGAAAAAACATTATACAAATATGGTTTAGAAATTTAATTAGCTGATAACTTGTTAAGGATATTATTTTTATGTAGAATTAAATAAGGTAGAGAAGAAAATTTAAAATTTAGTTTTGTATTTGATAAATCAAGTTAAGAAAAGAAGGATATAGTATATGAAATACGGTAGCATTATTAAAAAAGCAATTTTTGTAAGAAGGCCTAATAGATTTCAAGCGTATGTTATTTTAGATGGAGAAGAAATATTAGTACATGTACCTAATACTGGTAGATGTAGAGAGATTTTAATAGAGGGAAGTACAGTTCTTTTAAGAAAAGGTACTACTCCAAATAGAAAAACACCATATGATTTAATTGCAGCTTACAAAGAGGGTATTTTAATAAATATTGATTCACAGGTTCCTAATAAAGTTGTAGAGGAAGCTTTAATAAATAATAAAATAGAAAAGTTAGTAGAATTTAAACATATAATGAGAGAAAAAACTTTTGGAAAGTCAAGATTTGACTTTAAACTTCAAGATGAAAAAGAAAATACATATTATTTAGAAGTTAAAGGTGTAACTTTAGAAGAGAATGGGGAAACTAGATTCCCAGATGCACCTACAGATAGAGGAAGAAAGCATATATTAGAGTTAATAGAAGTTAAGAAACTTGGAATGGGTGCAGGAATATTATTTTTAGTACAATTAGATAATGTAAGTAAGTTTTATCCTAATGATGAAACAGATCCTAAGTTTGGAAAGGCATTAAGATCTGCTAAAAATAATGGAGTTGACATTTTTGCCTATAATTGTAGGGTAACTGAGGAAGAAATAGAGTTACTTAATCCTGTTGATATTATATTGTAATATCAACAGGATTAATATTATGAATTAATAATTTATTTTTTGTTAAGATAGGTTTTATTTTTAAAATTAATTGAAAAGTATATTAAGTTTAAATTAATTGTTATATTAACTTAATATTAAGAGAAAAATAAATTATAAATATTTTGAGTGTAAATAAATTTTATATATTAAAATTTCAAGTATTTATGTTAATTTGTTTTTCAGATTTTATAAGAATAAGGTTTAAGATGTTTATTAAAACAGAAACATTAGAAAGGCAGTTGTTTTTTACGGTTCATTGTTATTAGTTGGTAAATGCTTAGTTTTATGGATTAGTAAAATATAGATGATTTAGAGAGGTATTTATATGAAATTTAATTATTGTCCACTTTGTGGGGAAAAGCTAGAGCTTAAGGATAGTTGGGATGAAGGTATGGTTCCATATTGTAGTAAACATAATATGATGTTTTTTGATTTACCAAAACCTTGTGTTGTAGTTGCTGTTGTTAGAGGGGATGAAATTATTCTCTTAAAACAAAGTTATATATATGAGGATTCAAAAGTACTTATTTCAGGGTATGTTGGAGTAGATGAGGAAGTAGAGGAAACGGTTTATAGAGAAGTTAAAGAAGAGACTGGAATTAATGTTAAGGATATAAAATATTTAGGAAGTGATTTTGTAGAAGGAAAAGAACTTCTTATGTTAACATATTTAGCTTATTACGAATCAGGAGAAATTGAAAAATCAACTGAGGTTGAAGGAATTGCTTGGTATAATATTGAGGATGCTTTATGTGAGTTAAATGAAGATAAAGTTGGAAAAAGGGTTGTTAAAAAGGTTTTAAAAGAAATAGGATATGAAGGAACTAGAGCATTTAGATGTGAAGGTGATAAATGTGAAATATAAAAGTAAATGAAATTTTTTCGTGCTAAATATGGATTAGGTGTATTTTTGTCACTTAATCCTTTTTTTCTACTAATAAAATAATAAGATTACTTCTTTTATTCAAAGTTATTTTTGTTTACTAAATAAGTATTAGCAACTAATAAAAGAAAAGTATTATTAAATTATATGTGTTTTATTTAACTTTTTGGATGGAATTTATAAAATAGTTATGGCTTTATTTAGGAAATTAATCTGTGATAGAAATTTTGATGAGATTTAAAGAAGCTTAAGTTATTTCAAGTATATATAGAGAGAGTTTTACAAGGTATTTTATATATTTAATAATTAAATTTGGTAAAATTTTTAATTAAACATATTTAGAATTTTAAATTAAAGTATATAATAAAAATATGATAATTTTAAAATAGACATGAAAAAGACACAATAAATTGATAAAATTATAATGAAACTATTATAAAATATGATAGAAAAAGTATGAATTAAAGTTTACAATCTTATGGTAGTTTGTGATATACTTATACTTGATACTTTTAAATTAAATTTAAAAATATAATTCTAAAAATGTTAAGGACTGATTATTTTAACCTTTAATATGTCCTATATAATATTTGAGAATAAGGAGTATATAATGAAGGAATTAATAGTTGATAGGATAGAAGAAAATTTTATTGTATGTGAAGATGAAAGTCAAAGCGTTTTAGAGTTAAAAAATAACGAAGTAATAGGAAGTGTAAAAGAGGGGGATGTTTTAGTAAAAGGTAAGGATGGGAAGTTCTTTATAGATGAAGAACTTACAATAAAGAGAAGAAAAGAAATAGAAGACTTAATGAAAGGTATGTGGGAGTAATAATGATTAAAGATATGACAAAGAAAAATTCCTTTTTCTTTGATTGGATTTTACCAATATTTGCTGCTTTAGTTTTAGCATTTCTAATTTATAAGTTTGCATTGTTTAAAATAAAAGTTCCTACTGGCTCCATGAGACCAACAGTTGAAATAGGAGATCAGTTATTTGTTACAAGAGTATACAATCCTTCAAACTTAAAACGAGGAGATATTATTGTATTTAAATCTGACGAACTTCATGAACAACTTCTTAAGCGTATAATTGGATTACCTGGTGATCATGTTGAGATAAAAAGTGATGGTTCAGTTTATGTAAATGGAGAAAAACTTAAAGAAGATTATGTTAAATATCCAGGTGGAAGATCAGATATGACTTTTGATGTACCACAAGGAAAGTTTTTGATGTTAGGTGATAACAGAGATAATAGTGATGATGCTAGATATTGGCAAAATCCTTATATTGATGGAAAAGATATAGAAGCAAAAGCTCAAATAACAGTTTATCCATTTAATAGAATTGGGTTTGTAAAATAAACTTTTAGAAAAGGAGGAATTAAATATGTTTAAAGATAAAAAAATGCTTAGATATATTTTAATATATGGAGTTTTAGCTTTTGGTATTGTTATGACTTTTAATATGGTTAAAGATGATATGCTTTATGAAAAAGTAAATTACAGTACTTTTATGCAAATGGTAGAGAAAAAAGAAGTTAAGTCAGTAAACTTTAAAGGTAATCAGATAGAGATAACACCGACAGACAATAGTAAGTTAAAAGGAAAAATCTTATACACAACTAATCCAGCTATAGCAGGGTTACAACAACCAAATTTAATTGAAAATTTAAAATCTGAAGGAATTGATTTTAATGTTGCTAAGCCAGAAAATTATCAATTCGTAGGATTATTAATGTCTTGGGTATTCCCTCTATTAATAATATTCTTATTTGGAAAAATGATGTTCTCTAAGATGAATAATAAAATGGGTGGCGGAGTTATGTCATTTGGCAAAAACAATGCTAAACTTTATGCTGAGAGTGAGACAGGAATAACTTTTAAAGATGTTGCAGGTCAAGAAGAAGCTAAGGAATCCTTAGTTGAAATTGTTGATTTCTTGCATGATACAAGTAAATATGTTGAAATTGGGGCTAAACTTCCAAAGGGAGCCTTATTAGTAGGTCCTCCAGGAACAGGTAAAACATTACTTGCCAAAGCTGTTGCAGGGGAAGCTAAAGTGCCATTCTTCTCAATGTCAGGTTCAGACTTCGTTGAGATGTTTGTTGGTATGGGGGCTGCAAGAGTAAGAGATTTATTTAAGCAAGCTGAAGAAAAAGCTCCATGTATAGTATTTATAGATGAGATTGATGCTATTGGTAAGAGTAGAGATGGTGCCATCCAAGGAAATGATGAGAGAGAACAAACTCTTAACCAATTATTAACTGAGATGGATGGATTTGATTCTTCGAAAGGAGTTGTTATATTAGCAGCTACAAATAGACCAGAAGTTTTAGATAAAGCTTTATTAAGACCAGGTAGATTTGATAGAAGAATTATTGTTGATAGACCTGATTTAATAGGTAGAGAAGAAATATTAAAAGTTCATTCAAGAGATGTTAAGTTAGCAGAGGACGTTTCATTAGAGGCAGTAGCTAAATCTACTCCTGGGGCAGTTGGGGCTGATTTAGCTAATATCGTTAATGAAGCAGCATTGAGGGCTGTAAAACATGGTAGAAAAGTAGTTATTCAAGAAGATTTAGATGAGGCTGTTGAGGTAATCATAGCTGGTCAAGAGAAAAAGGATAGAATACTTTCACCAAAAGAAAAGAAAATTGTTGCTTATCATGAGGTAGGTCATGCATTGGTTGCTGCTTTATTAAATAACACAGATCCAGTTCATAAAATAACAATAGTTCCTAGAACAATGGGGGCTTTAGGATATACAATGCAACTTCCTGAGGAAGAAAAGTATTTAGTATCTAAGGAAGAGATGATAGATCAAATATCAGTTATGCTTGGAGGTAGAGCTGCTGAAGAAGTAGTATTTAATAGTATAACAACTGGAGCCTCAAATGATATTGAAAGAGCTACTCAGTCTGCTAGAAATATGATAACTATTTATGGTATGAGTGAGAGATTTGATATGATGGCTTTAGAAGCTATGAGTAATAGATATTTAGATGGAAGACCAGTTAGAAATTGTTCAGAAACTACAGCTTCTATTGCTGATGAAGAGGTATTACAAGTTATTAAAAAAGCTCATAAAAAATCAATTAAGATATTAATTGAAAATAGAGAATTATTAGATGAAATAACAGGAGTTCTTTTAGATAAAGAAACTATCATGGGTGACGAATTCATGGAAATAGTTTATGGAAAGTATCCAGAAAAAAGAGAAGCTGATGAAAAAGCTAAACAGGAAATTCAAAGTTTAAGAGAGCAAGCTCTTGCTAAGAGAAAAGAAAAAGAAGAGGCTATAAAGAAAGCTAGAGAAGAAGCTTTAAGATTAGAAGAAGAGGAAAGGAAAAAAGCTGAATTAAAGGCTATGCTTGAAGCTAGGAAAGAAGCAGAAAAGGCTGGAATTGATTTGAATATTGATGATACAAAGATTGAAAAGCTAAATGCTGAAAATTTAAATCAACCTAATGATATTGCTTCTAATAAAGATGATAAAAATGATTCATTAAATAAAATTGATGAGGAATAATAAAAGTGTGCATGAAGTTTAAATTACTTCATGCACTTTTTGAATTTTAAATAAATCTTTTATTAAGTTTTGTTTAGAAGAAAAGTTAATGTTATAATTGGATATAATGTAGAAGAGAAAGTAGGAAAGGAAGATTCTAAATGGCTAATGAAAAAGATATAGAATTTTTAGTTGAAGAGAAAAAGTTAGAGGATGTTTCTAATATAATAAATGAAGAAATGCTTTCATATATAAATAAAAGAAAATTTGTAACACAATACATATTAGATTATAGAAAAAATGCAGTTGAAGAATATAAAGATGATGAGGATAAGTTAATAGAATACTTTGACCATGAAAGATATGTTAAGGAGCAAGCTTTCACAACTATAGATAGAAGATTAAAGGAACTTACAATATTAAAGGACTCTCCTTATTTTGGTAGGGTTACATTTAATGATTTAGAGCTTGATCAAAAAGATACATTGTATGTTGGAAGATTTGGACTTACTCCAGAAGGAAGTTATGAACCTGAGGTTGTTGATTGGAGAGCACCCGTTTCATCATTATTTTATCATGGAAGTTTAGGTGAGGCTTCTTATAATTCACCAGATGGAGAGATAAAATGTGATATAGAGGGAAGAAGGCAGATAATTGTTAAAAAGGGAGAATTAAAAGGAGTATTTGATTCTGCAATAGATGTTAAAGATGAAATTTTACAAATGGTTTTAAGTAATAATAGTTCAGATAAACTTAAAGATGTAATAATGACTCTTCAGCAGGAACAGGATGAAATAATAAGAAAACCTAGAACATCTAATATAGTTGTAAATGGGGTTGCAGGTAGTGGTAAAACAACAATAGCCCTTCATAGAGTTGCATATTTATTATATAACTATAGAAAAGAGTTAGAAGATAAAGTATTGATTTTAGGACCTAATGGAATATTTATGGAGTATATTTCTCAAGTATTGCCTAGTTTAGGGGAGGTTGGTGTAAATCAAGAAACTTTTGCTAGTTTTGCTTTGAAGGAAATTGATGAAGAGATTTATATAATGCCTTTTGATAAGTATTTGGAGAAAATACTTTCAAATGATGAAGTTTTCATAAAGGATGCTATTTATAAAAATTCTTATGACATAATAAATGGATTAGATAAATTAGTAAGTGACATGGATAATACTTACTTTGATATTAAGGATGTAAGATATTTTGGGGAAGTTGTAATCTCAAAAGAGGAAATAGAAGAGTTATTTACTAAACATTATGCTTACATGCCTTTATTCAGAAGAAGTGATAAGATTAAGAGAATAATATTATCTAAGATAAAAGATAAGAGGGATGAAAAAGTTTGGGAGCTTAATGAAGAAATTAGAAAAGAAAAAGAAATGTTAAGTCAAGATGAACTTTTAGTTGAAGAAAATAATATTGAATTTAGAAGAAAAATAAGAATCAGAGAAATAGTTAAGGAAGTTATTGAGGCTAGAAAGGAACTTGATAGTTGGATTTCTAGAGAGAGTATCTTAGATATATATGATAGATTTAATGGAGAGTCAAAAGAGTACACTATAAATGATTTAGCTCCAATTCTTTACTTAGCTATAAAATTAGAAGGAAAGAAAGCTTCTAGAGAATATAGACATGTAGTAATAGATGAGGCTCAAGATTATTCACCACTTCAATTTAAGGTTGTAAAAGAGTTAACTGGAACTAGATATTTTACTGTTGTTGGTGATGTTAATCAAAGACTTGTTAAATTCTTAGATGAAGCACCTATGATGGAACTTGAAAAGGTATTTGATGATATAACTCCAAAGATTTATAACTTAAATAAAAGTTACAGAAGTACTTATGAAATAATGGAATATGCTAATAAATATTTAGATGAGAAGAGAATAGTTCCACTTGTTAGACATGGTGAAGAGGTTGAAGAAATAGAAACATCTAGTAAGGATGAGTTTGTAGAAATTATAACTGATTCCTTAAAAGAATTTACAAATGAAGGGTTAGAAAGCATAGCTTTAATTACTAGAGATAAAGAAATTTTAGATAAGGTTTATGGATTAATAAGTAATAAGGTTCATTTGGTTAAATTTGATAATGAGGATGTTTTATATAAAGGTGGAAATGTTATAATACCTTCATATTTTGCTAAAGGATTAGAGTTTGATGGAGTTATAATAATTGATGATGAATCAAATCACAAAGAAGATAGAAATAATGAAGATTTAATTAAGTATATAATGAGCACAAGAGCACTTCATAGATTAAAAGAAATAAAAATAAAATAATTCATGTTTAAAAAGTGATTAAGTTTAATTAAGCTTAATCACTTTTTATCTTTATAAATAAAATCTTAATTATTTTTTAATGAAAAAATTAATTGAGATGCTATAATTATTAGAGTATAGATTACATAAAAAGAATAGCGAGGAATTTTTATGAAGAAAAAATTAAAGGGATTTTTAAAATGCAACTGGGTATTTATGTTTTTAGTTGTTGTTTTACAATTAAAATCAATGATGCTTCTTTCAATGCTTAGAACTAAAGGTTCATGTAGCATTAATATTGGATTAATGTATTTTACTCCACCTCCAATATGGGCACATATTGCTATAATTACTTTAATTGCAAGTTTTGTTTATCTGTTTAAAGGAAAGGGAAGACTTTGGTCAGCCATAGTAATAGATTTATTTGTTACTATATTATTTATAGCAGATATTTGGTATTACAGAGCCAATGGAACTTTCTTATCAATAAGACATATAATTGAACCTGCAATATTTAATCCGATAGGAAAAAGTTTGTTTAATTTTGATCCAGTTGATTTATTATTCGTAGTTGATTTTATAATACTATTTTTAGTTTATAAGTTTGGAAACTTGAAGAATATTAAATATAAGAGTAGTTTAAAAACTAGATTAATAGCTTTTATAAGTGTTTTTGGAATAAGTGCAATAATAGTAGGCTCTACACATTATTACATGGACATTGCTAAAAAATCAGATAAAGTATTATTTAGAATATCTTGGGCTCCTTTTCAAACTTTTAGTGATATGAGTCCTTTAGGATATCATGGTTATGATATTTATTATTATACAAATAGAGAGAAAAAATTAAGTGATGCTCAGAAAAAAGAAATAAAAGATTGGTTTGATGAAAATAAAGAGAATCTACCTGATAATAAGTTTAAAGGAATGTTAAAAGGTAAGAACCTTATAGCATTACAAGTTGAATCTCTTGAAAACTTTGTCATAGGACAAAAAGTATATGGTCAGGAGATTACTCCTAATATAAATAGGCTTCTTAAAAATAGTTTGTATTTTGATAATATAAAGGAACAAAATAATTCAGGAACAAGTTCAGATTGCGACTTAATGGTTAATACTTCAATATTACCAGTTAGAGAGGGAACTACATTTTTTGGATATCCTTGGACAAAATATAATACACTTCAAAAATTATTAGAAACAAAAGGATATACTACAATTTCAACACATCCAGAAGTGCCTGGTAACTGGAATTGGGCTGAGGCTCATAAATCATTTAATGCTGATAAAATATGGGATGCTTCACAATATGATCAAAGTGAAATTATTGGACTTGGAATGTCTGATGAATCTTATTTAAGACAGGTTGGAGAAAAACTTAAAAATGAAAAGCAGCCTTTCTATACATTCTTAGTTACTTTAACTAGTCATGGTCCTTTTGATATGCCAAAGGATAAACAGTTTTTAAAATTACCTGAGGATTTAAATGAAAATATGCTAGGTAAGTATTTCCAAAGTGTTAGATATACAGATCAAGCAATTGGAGAGTTTATAAATCAATTAAAAAAAGAGGGACTTCTTGATAATACTGTGATTATGCTTTATGGAGATCATTGTGGAGTTCATAAATTTTACCCAGATATGATTAAAGATGCTCCTTTAAAAGGTGATTGGTGGAAAGATGATCATAAAGAAATACCTTTCTTAATATACAATCCAAGTATAAAAGGGGAAACTATTTCAAAAGAAGGGGGTCAAACTGACTTCTTACCAACAATTTTATATCTTTTAGGATTTAATAGGGATTCTTTTGATAATACTTCAATGGGAAGAGTGTTAGTTAATACTAATAGAAATGCAGTTCTTTTAAATGATGGAACAATAGTTGGAAATCCAACACCAAAAGAAAAAGCTCATTTAGAAAAATCATTTAATATAGCTGATATGGTTATACAAGGAAATTACTTTAAAAATAATAATTAATTAAAAAAACACCAGTTGAAACTAAATTTTGGGTTTCAACTGGTGTTTTTATTATATAGTAAAATCTTTATCTATAGTTATTATGCAATTATATTGAGGATGTGTTTCTTTAACAGCCTCAATTATATTTTCTTTAAGTTCAGATTCTGTCATTACTTTTCTTAATTTTTCTGTGTTAACAACCACATCAAATATAAGATTTTTCTTTTCTCCATGGCCAACTATTCTAAAATCATGCATTGATTCTATCAAAGGATTGTATTTTATTATCTTATCAATTTCTTTCTTTGTTTTTTTGATTTCTTCATCTTCTAGACAAATAGGATCCATATGAATAACTAAGTATATTTTAAGTTTTTTAGATATTTCTCTCTCAGCCATATCTATTACATCGTGTATTTTCATAACATTTATATCTGATGGGATTTCAGCATGGATTGAAGCCATACACTTTCCAACACCATAATTATGAATTATAAGATCATGAACTCCTATAATATTATCGTAGGATAAAACCATATTTCTTATATTTTTTGCAAGTTCTGGGTCAGGAGCTTCCCCTAAAAGTGGATTTATTGTTTCTTTTACTAAAGTAAATCCAGCATATAATATTGCTAATGAAACTATTACACCTATATATCCATCAATAGGTAATGTGGTAAATTTAGCAGCTAAAAATGAAACAGCAACACAGGTTGAAGTAAATACATCGCCTAAGGCATCAACAGAAGTGGCTTTTAATGCTGATGAATTTATTTTATTTCCAGTGATTTTATTAAATCTGCTTAGCCAAAACTTAAAAAATATTGAGATTACAAGTAAAATAAATGGAATAAATTCAAAGTTTACAGGAGATGGATTTAATATTCTTTCTATTGATGATTTGGTAAATTGAAAACCTACAATCATTACCATGGAAGCAACTATTAGGGCTGAAATATATTCAATTCTTCCATGGCCAAAAGGATGTTCTTTGTCAGCTGGCATTTTTGATAATTTAAAACCTATCATTGTTATTACAGAAGAACCAGCATCAGAAAGATTATTAAAAGCATCTGCTGTTATTGCTATACTTGATGCTATAAGACCTACGGAAAATTTGATTAAAAATAGTAGTATATTTACAATAATTCCAACTATGCTTGCCAAATATCCATAAGAACTTCTAACATCTTCATTTTCTGTATCATTATAATTTTTAATGAATTTTTTTATTATAAAATTTGAAATCATAAAATATCATCTCTCCATAACTTATATTAACCTATTCATTATAACACAATATCTTATGATGAAAAATATTGTGTTATAACATAAAAGTATAAGATGTTTGGAGATTTTTTTATAAAATAGGAATTCAATTAAGTTTAATATTTTCTTAATTATGAATTTTGTGGTAAAGTATAAATAAAAGTATTTAATTATATTTTGTGTATATAACACAAAACATAAAGAAAGGTGAAATTTGTATGGAAAAAGTTATAGCAAATGATTTAATCAATTTTTTATATGAAAGTCCAACAGCTTTTCATGCTGTAAAGAATGTTAAAAATATTTTAGAATTTGAAGGTTTTAAAGAATTAAAGGAATCTGAAAGATGGGACTTAGAAATAGAAGGTAAGTACTATGTTACTAAAAATGATTCTGCTTTAATAGCTTTTGTAGTTGGTAAAGGAGAAGTTGGTGATTGTGGATTTAAATTAATAGGAGCACACACTGATTCACCTGGATTTAGAATAAAACCAAACCCAGAGATGATGGTTGAAAATACTTATGTTAAATTAAATACTGAAGTTTATGGAGGACCAATATTAAACACTTGGTTTGATAGACCTTTAGGATTAGCAGGAAGAGTAACTCTAATAAGTGAAAATCCATTAAAACCAGTTAATAAAACAGTTAATATAAATAAACCAATACTTATAATACCTAATTTAGCTATTCATATGAATAGAGAAGTTAATGATGGTTATAAGATAAATAGACAAAAAGATACATTACCTTTATTAAGCTTAGTTAATGAAACTTTAGAAAAAGGAAATTATCTAATGAACGCTATATCAGAGGAATTATGTTGTAGCAAAGAAGAAATATTAGATTTTGAATTATATCCATATGAGTATGAAAAAGGATGTTTAATGGGATTAAATGAGGAATTTATTTCTTCAGGTAGATTAGACGACCTTTCAATGGTTCATGCAGGAATAAAAGCATTAATAGATTCAAAGGTTTCAGAAGCTACTAATGTGATGGTATGTTTTGATAATGAAGAGGTTGGAAGCTCAACTAAGCAAGGAGGAGATTCTGATTTCTTAAAAACTATATTAGAGAGAATAGTTCTTGCCTTAGGAAAAGATAGAGAAGATTTCTTAAGAGCATTATCAGAGTCATTTATGATTTCAGCAGATCTTGCTCATGCTGTACATCCAAACTTAGGAGAAAAGCATGATCCAATAGTAAGACCTGTTTTAGGAAAAGGACCAGTTATAAAAATAGCTGCTTCACAAAGTTATACAAGTGATAGTGATTCATCAGCTGTTTATGAAATGGTATGTAGAAAAGTTGGAGTAAATGTTCAAAAGTTTGTTAATAGATCAGATATGAGAGGTGGTTCAACAATAGGACCAATATCTTCAACTCATTTACCAATAAGATCTGTTGATATGGGAACTCCTATTTTAGCAATGCACTCAATTAGAGAATTAGGTGCTGTAAAAGACCATGTTGATTGTATAAAATCATTTACTGAGTTCTTTAATATATAAGCTATTAATTTTTTCAATATATTAAGTTAATATAATTTGAATTAAATATAAAAAAGAGAGTATCGAATTTATTTATAAAAAATAATTTTGATACTCTCTTTTTATCTTAAATTTAAATTGGGTTTATAAAAGTTTTTAATGATTAAAATAATAAAAGTTGATATTGATTATATGTCTTTTATTCATCATCTAGAGGGTTTTCTGTGTAGTCAAATTCATTGTAAGATATATTATTACAAACTATTTTATCTTTTGTAGGATCTGGTAATTTAGTGCAAACATCACCAGAACATGAAATTAAGTCTTCTGGTTTAGGACAATAAAATGTTCTATCTTTAGGTGGATAAATTTTTACGTCTTTTTCTTTATTCATTTTAAAAACTCCTTTCATTGTTGGGTTACAATTTTATTTTTCCCAAAAGATTTTGTATAAATCTTAGAAATTTATACCACAGTATGAATTATAAAGTTTTATTTAAACCGAGGTGAAAATGAAAGTATTCATGATGAAATATAATGAATTATAAAGTTTTTATGTAGATGCTTGTTAAATAGATTATTATTAGGATTTATAGAAGGAATATTGATCTTATGATGATTAATAAAGTTGAAAAATGTAATACTATATTTTAGGATAAGATATAAGAAGAATTTTAGGTTATAAGTAAGTTACTTAACTAATAATAGCTTAGAATAGATTTAGAGTTAATTTAAGTGTATTGAAGGGAGAAATATAAGAACATGGAATATAAATTAATATGTATAGATATGGATGGAACCTTATTAAATAATAAGCATGAGGTAAGTGATAGAAATAAAGAGGCTATTTTAAAAGCTACAGAGAAGGGTGTTAAAGTAGCTGTCACAACAGGAAGATTATTTACATCAGCAAAATTTTATGCTGGACTTCTAGGAGTTAAAACACCAATAATTTCTTGTAATGGAGCTTTTATAAGGGAAAAGGATGAAGATAGAGTAATATATGAATCTGTTTTAAGTGATGAACAAATAGAAAGAGTATATAAGATTATAAAAAAATATAATATTGACATTGCATATTTTAATACGGCAGATACAGTTATATCTGAAAAAATAGTTCCAGAAGAACATGGATATAAAGTTATGAATAAAATGGTGGGAAATTCTAATGAACAAGTTCTTTTTTCAGAAGGTGTAGATTTTAAAGAGTCTTTTGAAAAATATAAAGGACAGATATTAAAAGCTATATGTATAGAGAATAACAAAGATAATTTAGATAATTTGTTTAAAGCAAAGGAAGAGCTTAAAAAATATGATGATTTAGAAGTTGTCAGTTCTTACATAAATAATTTTGAAGTTATGAATAAAGGAACTTCAAAAGGTAATGGGGTTAAAGTTTTAGCTGATATTCTTCATATAAAAAGAGAAGAGGTTATGTGTTTAGGTGATAGTGAAAATGACTTAAGCATGATAGAATTTGCAGGCCTTGGAGTAGCAATGGGTAATGCAGAAGATTTCCTAAAGGAGAAAGCTGACTATATAACTGACACAAATGAAAATGATGGAGTAGCTAAGGCTATAGAAAAGTTTGTTTTAATCTAATGCGTATTTAGTAAAGAGGCTATATAAAAATATAATAATAAAATTTATAAATATATTTCTATAAGTACTATGTTTTGCTAATAATTTACAATTATTACTTGGAAAATATCACTAAAGTTTATAAACTTGCCACACTTTAAGCAGGTTTGATCTTTAGTGATATTTTTTACGTAACAATTTTAAAATTTAAAGCTCATCTATATTAGTTTTGTAATATGCATTTGTAAGTTTTATAAAAAGTTATTTTGATATATGACTGTTACTTTGCTATTTATTTTATATAAATAGTAAATCAATAGTATAAACTTGGTATATAAAATATTGATATAATATGATAAAATGTTTAATAGATGTTTTAAGGAGGATGGGTTATGGAAAAAAGCCAAAAAAATGGTTTGATGAAAATCTTTAAACAAGTTATAGTATTTATTATATTTTTTGGAATATTTGCAACTGGATTTAGATTTTTAAGACCAGATATTAAAAAAAGTAATGAAGATTATTTAAATTCAAAAAAAGAATATAGAGAAGTTGAAGGAAAATATATAGAAGTAGTTAATGATATAAATAATAAAAAATGGTATATAGATGAAGCAAAGAAAAAAATACTAGAAGAAAATAAAAAACTTATTAAGAAATTAAATATACTAGATAAAGAAATAATCAGTCAGGAGTAGTAATCATGAAAGGCAAAATTATAGGTTTTATAAAAAATTATAAAATAGCGATAATATTAGGAATATTTTTAGCAGTTATATCAAGTTTTTCAGTTGCTGATTATTCTAAAAAATGTAACGTATTAAAAGAAAAAACTAAAGTTTTAAATGAAAAGTTAGTTGAATTAGGGAATTATGATGAAGTGCAAATTGCAGAAGAGCAATTCGATATTATTACAAAGGAACATGAAAATTTAAAAAAACAGGTAAAACTTAGAGAAGAGGAGTTAAAAGCTGTAAAAGGCGTTTCTAATATAAAAGGACTATATGAAGATAGTGATAAAGAGCCTAAATAAAAAATAAAGCAGCGTAAAATTACGCTGCTTTATTTTTTATTTAGGCTCTTTTTTAAATCAACACTCTCTTAAAATAAAACTTTATTTTAAAAGTCTTTTGATTTTAAACAAAGCAAATCTTTTTAGTCATTAGACTTACCAACACCTGATAAGATTATTCCAGGATTATGATCTATAGCCCATGAAATTCCCCAATCATTTTGGAATATAAGAAGGTTTCTGTCTTTAAAATCTTTAACCTTTTTAGTATCTGAAGTAAGATTTAATGAATCTACATCTATATTATCATTTTCAATCCATCTAACATATCTAAATGGTAGTCTTTCCATTTTTATATCAACATTGTATTCATTTTTAAGTCTATATTCTAAAACCTCAAACTGAAGGACACCAACAACACCAACTATGATTTCTTCCATACCTATGTGTAATTCTTTGAATACCTGTATAGCCCCTTCTTGTGCAATTTGAGTAACACCTTTTATGAATTGTTTTCTCTTCATAGTGTCTATTGGTTTAACTCTAGCAAAGTGTTCAGGAGCAAATGTTGGGATTCCTTCAAATTTGAATTTCTTTGAATTCATACATAAAGTATCACCTATTGAGAATATTCCAGGATCAAATACTCCTATTATATCTCCAGCATATGCTTCTTCAACAACCTCTCTATCTTGAGCTAAGAATTGTTGAGGTTGAGCAAGTTTAACTTTTTTACCACCTTGAACGTGGAATACATCTTTTCCTTTTTCAAACTTACCTGAACATATTCTCATGAAAGCAAGTCTATCTCTGTGTGCTTTATTCATATTAGCTTGTATTTTAAATACGAAGGCTGAGAATGGCTCAGTCATAGGATCTATTTCTCCTATTGATGAGTTTCTTGCAAGTGGAGAAGTAGTTAATTTTAAGAAGTCATTTAAAAATGGTTCAACTCCAAAGTTTGTAAGAGCTGATCCAAAGAATACAGGAGTTAATTCTCCTTTTCTAACTTTTTCTAGATCAAATTCATCACCGGCTATATCTAAAAGTTCAACATCTTCCATTAGTTTTGAATGTAAGTCCTCACCTAAAAGTTCTTTGAATTTAGGATCGTCTAATTCACCAGTTATAGTTGAAACTTCACTTTGTCCGTGATTTCCACCATCAAATAAATGGATTGTGTTTGTAGCTCTATCATAAACCCCTTTGAAGTTATTTCCACAACCTATTGGCCAGTTCATTGGATATGATTTAATTCCTAATTCACTTTCTATATCTTCTAAAAGTTGAAATGGATCTCTAGTTTCTCTATCCATTTTATTTACGAATGTGAATATTGGAATTTCTCTTAATGAAGCAACTTGGAATAATTTTCTTGTTTGATCCTCTACCCCTTTTGCCCCATCTATTACCATAACTGCTGAATCGGCAGCCATCAATGTTCTATATGTATCCTCTGAGAAATCTTGGTGACCAGGAGTATCTAGTATATTTATGCAGTATCCACCATAATTAAATTGCATAACAGATGATGTAACAGAAATACCTCTTTGTTTTTCTATTTCCATCCAGTCAGAAACTGCGTGTGTTGCAGCTTTTCTTGCTTTAACAGAACCAGCCATTCTAATAGCTCCTCCATAAAGTAAGAATTTCTCAGTAAGAGTAGTTTTACCAGCATCTGGGTGAGATATGATGGCAAAGGTTCTTCTTTTTTCTATTTCTTTAATTAAATCGCTCAATCTAATTTCCTCCTTGATTTTTTGTATAATCAAATATTAACTATTTCTTTCATTACATATAACATATGAAAGCTTAGAAAATAATTTATTTACTCTTAAATAGACTAGATTATTATAACATAACTTTTGATTAATTTAATAGGAGATATGTATTTATTATAAAACATGGAATATTAAAATTCTTGGAAAGTATATCAGTATTGTAAATTTACTTTAATTTAGGTAAAATTAAATCACCATTAATTAAATAACAAGAATAAATGTGATTATAGGTGAATTATTTATAATTGCTATAATTTTAGAGGGGATTTATGAATAATAAGATAAGAAAAGCTATAATACCAGCAGCAGGTCTTGGTACTAGATTTTTACCTGCAACAAAAGCTCAACCTAAGGAAATGCTTCCTATAGTAGATAAACCTACAATACAGTACATAATTGAAGAGGCTATAGCTTCAGGAATAGAAGAAATACTTATAATTACAGGTAGAAGTAAGAAATGTTTAGAGGATCATTTTGATAGAAGTATAGAATTAGAATTAGAGCTTGAGAAATCAGGGAAAGATGAACTTTTGGATTTAGTTAGAGATATATCAGGAATGGTTGATATTCATTATATAAGACAAAAAGAACCAAGAGGACTTGGGCATGCTATAAATTGTGCAAAAACTTTTGTTGGGAATGAACCTTTTGCAATTTTACTTGGAGATGATGTAGTTTACAATGAAGAAAAACCTTGTTTAAAGCAACTTATAGATTGTTACAATGAATATAGAACAAGTGTATTAGGTGTGCAGACTGTTCCTAAAAAGGACGTTTGTAAATATGGAATTGTAAATGGAAAACATATTGAAGGTAGAGTTTATAAGGTTAAAGGATTAGTTGAAAAACCATCAGTTAAAGAGGCACCATCAAACGTTGCCATTTTAGGAAGATATATTGTTACTCCAAGAATTTTTGAAATATTAGAAAATACTAAGCCAGGAAAAGGCGGAGAGATACAATTAACTGATGCATTATTAGAACTTATGAGTCAAGAGGCAATGTATGCTTATGATTTTGAAGGAAGAAGATATGATGTTGGAGATAAACTTGGATTCTTACAAGCAACAGTTGAATTTGCTTTAAGAAGAGATGATCTTAAAGATAGATTTGTTGATTATTTAAAGGGAATAGATTTTTTAAAGTATAATAAATAATAATAACCACCCTTTTATGGGTGGTTATTATTATTTAGAATTTTTCTTTTTTAATTCTTTCATTGTTGGAACAGTTTCTTTGTTATCTAATCCAACTATAGAAAGTATTTGTTTAGCTCTATCTTTTGTTGAGCCTTCTATTAGAGTGTATTTAACATTTTCACTATCTAAAAATTGTTTTATTGTATTATCAACAGCTGAGGCTGTTGACTCATCTTGCCATCTAACACCATCCTTAGAATATCCAAATTCTCTTGGAACAAAGAATATATAATCATATTTTGGAAGATCTTTAAGAGCTAAGTGATAAAGATCTTTTAAAATTTCAATTTCTTTTTCAGTTCTTTTTTTATCTCCTAACATAAATCTTCCATATATATAAGGAACAAAAGTGGCATAATCAGTTAAAGCGTAATCAAATTCTTTTAATGATTCTTCTAAACGAAGTTGTCCTAAGTATATTCCATATTGTTCAGATATTGTTTCTATCATGCCTTTTTCTTTTAGGTATTCAGTACTGTATTCAGTTGCAGCGCCAACATTTAACCCTCTTATTTTAAACTCTACATAAAGTTGTTGTATTAAAGTAGTTTTTCCACATCTTGGTCCACCAAGAATTGCAATTCTAACTGGCATATTAACCCCCTAAAAAAGTATATATTATTTTGATAAAAATTCTTAATTATTTCATAAAAAGACAAATTTCATTATATCAATTATAAGAGATTATTTCAATCTTTCAATTAACAAGAAATTTTATCTATTTATAAAATAAATTATTACAATTAACTTAAGATAATTTAAAAAAAAATGGCAATATGATATAATCTTAAATAAATATGCGAAAAAATGATGAAATAAAAAAGGTAATTTGTTATAATTGTTAAGTAATTTGATAAATGGCTTACAAGCAAATAAGTTAAGAGGTGAAGAAAATGTATAAATTAGTTGCTATAGATATGGATGGGACACTATTAAGAAATGATAAATCACTATCTAAAGAAACTAAAGAAGTAATAAAAGAAGCTAGAAAGAAAGGTGTTAAAGTTGTTTTAGCAACTGGAAGACCTGTAGACGGAGTTAAGAGATATTTAGAAGAATTAGATTTATGGCATGATAATGAGTATGTTTTAACTTTTAACGGAGCTATTATAAAAGAGATTGGTCAGGATAAAGTTATATGTAGAGACACATTAAAAGGAACAGACTTATTAGAATTATATGAAATAAGCAAGAATGTAGGACTAAATATACATGCCTTTTCAAAGGATGGATGTATAACTCCAGTTATGAATGAATATACAGAGCTAGAAGGGAAAATAAATGGAATAAATGTTTATGAAACTAGCTATGACGATGTTGATCCTGAAGAAGAAATCATAAAGATAATGATGATAGATAAACCTGAAGTTTTAGAAGAAGGTATAAAGAAGTTACCTAAAGAAGTTTATGAAAAATATACTGTAGTAAGAAGTGCACCATACTTCTTAGAGTTTTTAAGCAAAACTTGTAATAAAGGAGAAGGTGTTAAATCACTTGCTGAAAGTTTAGGAATAAAAAGAGAAGAAGTGATTGCTATTGGCGATGCAGGAAATGATATACATATGATAGAGTATGCAGGTCTTGGTGTTGCTATGGAAAATGCTTTTGATGAAGTGAAAAAGAAAGCTAATTTTATTACTAAGAGTAATGAAGAAAATGGCGTAGCTTGGGTTTTTGAAAAATTTATTTTATAATTAGAATATGATGTTAAACATTAAGGAGGATTTTATGCAGAATATAAATGATATCCAAGTAAAATCAGAGTGTGGCAATAAAAAAAATTATTTTTTATATAATTTAGTAAAGAGAACATTTGATATAGTTTTATCAACAATAGCTTTGCTTATATTTTCACCATTATTTTTGATTTTGTATGTTTGGGTAAAGTTAGATTCTAAAGGACCTGCTTTCTTTGGACATAAGAGAATAGGAAAAGATAGAAAATATATAGAGGTTTATAAATTTAGAAGTATGGTTTCTAATGCTAAAGAGGTTTTTGAAAACTTTACACCTGAACAAAAGGCTGAGTTTGAGAAGAACTTTAAATTAGATGATGACCCAAGAATAACTAAGTGTGGTGCTTTCTTAAGAAAGACAAGTTTAGATGAACTTCCTCAGTTAATAAATATTATTAAAGGGGATATGAGTATTGTTGGACCAAGACCAATAGTTGATAGAGAAGTTGAAAAATATGGTGAGTATGCAGATAAGTTGTTTAGTGTTACACCTGGATTAACAGGGTATTGGCAAGCCAATGGAAGAAGTGACACGACTTATGAAGAAAGAGTACAAATGGACATGTACTATATTGATAACAGATCTTTATGGCTAGATATTAAAATAATATTTAAAACTGCTATATCAGTTATAAAGAAAGAAGGAGCAGTTTAGATGAAGGTATCTATAATTTGTCCACTATATAATGCTGAAAATTATATAGTGGATTTACATAAAAAGTTGTTAGAGCAAGAGAAAATAGATGGTGTTGATATTGAAATTTCATATGTTTTAACTAGATGTAAGGACAGAACAGAAGAAATTTTGAAAGAAATGAATCTAGAGTATACTCTTATAGAACCAAAAGATTTCTCACACTCAAAAACTAGAGAAATGATGGCTTTTAAATCAACTGGAGATATTATTGTATTTATATCTCAGGATGTAATGATGAAAAATAATTTATGGCTTAAAAATTTAGTTGCTCCAATATTAAATGGAGAGTGTGAAGCTTCATTTAGTAGACAATTATGTACTAATAATACTATAGAAAAGTATATTAGAGAGAAAAACTATCCTGCTGAATCAAGAGTGGTGTCAAAAAATGATATTGATAAGTATGGTTTGTTAACTTTCTTTTATTCGGATGCTTCATCAGCAGTAAAGGCTAGTGTGTATAAAGAGCTAAATGGTTACGATGGAAAGAGACTTTTAATAAACGAGGATATGTATTTTGCAGAGAAACTTATACAAGCAGGATATAGAATAAAATATTGTGGTGATTCAGAAATATATCATTCACACATATTTACTTTAAAATCTCTTTATGAAAGATATTTTGATACAGGGGTTTTCTTTAAAAAGAATCCTCAGTTCTTAAATTATAAAGGTAATAAGAATGGTAAGGATATGGCTGTTCATGCCTTAAAGAGATCATTAGAAGATAAGAATTTTAAAGTTACTTTGAATATACTTCCAAATTTCGGTGCAAGATTTATAGGGAGTTTTCTAGGGAAAAAGTATGAGAAATTACCAAAAAGTTTTGTTATGGCTTCTTCAATGAGTAAGAAAGTTTATAGCGAAGATTAATTTTGATGTAGAAGGTGAGAATGAAGATGAAAGGAATTATATTAGCAGGAGGAAGTGGAACAAGATTATATCCTGTAACAAAAGCAATGTCAAAGCAAATGGTTCCAATATATGATAAACCAATGATATATTATCCAATGTCAGTATTAATGTTAGCAGGAATAAAGGATATATTAATAATATCAACAGAAAGAGATTTACCTAACTTTAAAGAGTTATTTAAAGATGGAAGCGATTTAGGATTAAATATAGAATATAAAGTGCAAGAAGCACCAAATGGATTAGCAGAAGCCTTTATAATAGGAGAAGAGTTCATAGGAGACGATAATGTTGCTATGATTTTAGGAGATAATATATTCTATGGACAAAATTTTTCAAGCAATTTAAAGAAGGCAGCTGAGCTAGAAAATGGAGCAATGGTATTTGGGTATTATGTTCAAGATCCAAAGGCTTTCGGGGTTGTTGAATTTGATGAGAATGGAAAGGTTGTTTCATTAGAAGAGAAGCCAGAACATCCAAAATCAAAATACGCAGTACCAGGATTATATTTCTATGATAATTCAGTAGTAGAAAAAGCAAAAGGATTAAAACCATCAGCTAGAGGAGAGTTAGAAATAACAGACTTAAATAGAATTTACATGGAAGAAGGAACACTAAAAGTAAATCTATTTGGTAGAGGAATGGCATGGCTTGATACAGGAACACATGGCTCAATGCTACAAGCATCTAACTTTGTAGAGGCAGTTCAAAATACACAGGGAACATACATAGCTTGTTTAGAAGAAATAGCATATAGAAAAGGTTGGATTTCTTCAGAAAAAGTTTTAGAACTTGCTAAACCTTTAATGAAAACTGGGTATGGTAAATATTTAGTTGATATTGTTGAAGAATTAGAAGGAAAAAGACAATAATTGATTATAAAAATTTACATAATATAATTTATTAATTATATTATGTAAATTTTTTCCTATAATACATAATTGATGAAAGTGGTGTGAAAATTGAGTAATTTTAATTTTATTAAAACAAAAATAGAAGATTTATATATCATAGAACCTAAAGTTTTTGGTGATGAAAGAGGATATTTCATGGAAACTTACAGCCAAAAAGCTTTTGAAGAAGCAGGTCTTACTATGAAATTTGTTCAAGACAATGAATCAAAATCTAAAAAAGGTGTTTTAAGAGGATTACACTTCCAAACTAAACATACACAAGGAAAACTTGTAAGGGTAACACAAGGAGAGGTTTGGGATGTTGCAGTTGATTTAAGAAAAGGATCACCTACTTTTGGACAATGGGAAGGCGTTCATCTAAGCTCTGAGAATAAAAGACAATTTTATGTTCCAGAAGGATTTGCCCATGGATTTGTAGTTTTATCAGATGAAGCAGTATTTAATTATAAATGTACAGATTTCTATGCTCCAGAGTATGACTCTGGATTATTATGGAATGATAAAGATGTAAATGTACAGTGGCCTTTAGATGGAATAGAAGAAATAATTTTATCAGAAAAAGATAAAAAACAAAAAACTCTAAAAGAATTAGATATTCCTTTTACATATGAAGGATAATTTGGAGGATAATATGAAAATATTAATAACAGGTTCAAAAGGACAGTTAGGAAATGAACTTCAATCAATAATAAGAAGTGGAAAATCAGAAATTGGATCTATAAGTGAAAATATAAAAAATGCAGAAGTAATAGCTTTAGACTCAGAAGATTTAGATATAACAGAACTTTCTAAAGTTAAAAAGGTTTTGATAGAAGAAAAACCAGATGTAGTAATAAACTGTGCAGCAGCAACAAACGTTGATGGATGTGAAAGTAATGAAGATTTGGCATTTAAGGTTAATGCAATAGGACCTAGAAATTTAGCCATGGTTTGTGAAGAAATAGGAGCAAAATTAGTTCAAGTTTCAACAGACTATGTATTTAGTGGAGTGGGAGAAAAACCATTAACTGAGTTTGACTTAACAGCACCATATAGTGTTTATGGAAAAACTAAGTTATTGGGAGAAAACTACGTAAGAGAATTTTCTTCAAAATACTATATAGTTAGAACAGCTTGGTTATATGGATATGTAGGTCATAACTTTGTTTACACAATGATGAGACTTGGAAAAGAGAAAGAATCATTAAATGTTGTAAATGATCAAAAAGGAAATCCAACTCATGCAAATGACTTAGCACACCATATATTAAAGCTTATAGAAACTGAGGAATATGGAATATATCATTGTACAGGAAAAGGGGAGTGTACTTGGTATGACTTTGCTAGTGAAATAATGAAATTAGCAGGAAATAATTGCAAGGTTAATCCATGTACTTCAGAGGAATATAAAACACCAGCTAAAAGACCGGAGTATTCATCATTAGATAATATGATGCTTAGATGTACAATTGGCGATCATATGAGAGATTGGAAAGAAGCCTTAAAAAGCTTTTTTGAAAATCAACAAAGTAAATAATAAAAGAATTTTATTAAAAAATAATTACTAGATTAAAATTATTATATTAATAATAAAATTTAATAGATTTTATTTGATACACTAAATACAGTGTAGAATAAATATATTTTAAACTTATAAGTTAAAAGTAAAGTTAGGAGAGAATTTCATGAAAACTTATTTAGTTACAGGTGGAGCGGGATTTATAGGCTCAAACTTCGTATTATACATGTTAAATAAATATGAGGACATAAGAATAATAAACTTAGATAAATTAACTTATGCAGGAAACTTAGAAAACTTAAAATCAATAGAAAATGATGAAAGACATATCTTTGTACAAGGAGATATATGTGATAAGGAATTAGTTTCAAGTTTATTTGAAAAATATGACATAGATTATGTTGCTCACTTTGCAGCTGAATCACACGTTGATAGAAGTATAAGAGAACCAGAAGTATTTGCTAAGACTAATGTATTAGGAACAGTAAATTTACTTAATTGTGCAAAAAATGCATGGGAAAAAGAAGATGGATGGAAAGAGGGAGTTAAATTCCTTCATGTTTCAACAGACGAGGTTTATGGTTCATTAGGAGAAACAGGATACTTCATGGAAACAACTCCATTAGATCCTCATAGCCCATATTCATCAAGTAAAGCAGGATCAGACTTAATGGTTAAGGCATACTCAGATACATATAAAATGCCAGTAAACATAACAAGATGTTCAAATAACTACGGACCATTCCAATTCCCAGAGAAGTTAATACCACTTCTAATAAATAACTGCTTAAAGCATGAAGACTTACCAGTTTATGGTGATGGAATGAATATAAGAGACTGGTTATTTGTTGAAGACCACGCAAAAGCAATAGATATGGTAATAAATAATGGAAGACTTGGGGAAGTTTATAATGTTGGTGGACATAACGAAAGAACTAACATTCAAATAGTAAAAACAGTTATAGGATACATAAATGAAAATGTAGATAAAGAAGTAACTGAAAACTTAATCAAGTATGTTGAAGATAGAAAAGGACATGATAGAAGATACGGAATAGATCCAACTAAGATAAAAGAAGAGTTAGGATGGTATCCAGAAACAACTTTTGAAGTTGGAATAAAGAAAACAATAAAATGGTACTTAGATAATAAAGAGTGGATGGAAAATGTAACATCAGGTGATTATCAAAAGTATTATGAAAAGATGTATAAATAAGTTATTTTAGGAGATATTATGGATTCTAACAAAAAGTTTAGGTTTACAAAAAAATTAGATATAAATAGTGAAATGCTAGTAAATATAATAAGTATATTATTTATAGCCTCAGTTGTTTTAATTCCAGTAGATAACTTACCTTATATGAGTAAATTAATGGGAGAGTTAGGAAACAGAGGAGCAGTTTACCCATTTATACTTATATTACCTTTAATGGCATTGTTATTTTTAAATAATAAACAGATATATATAAATAAAAGTAGAGAATCTAAATTATTAATTTTATTTTTTATATGGGTAATAATAAGTTCCTTAGTTAATTTGCCTTTTATACAGGATAGTGTTTTTAAAGGTAGATCTGGCTTAAGTAAGATTGTTGTTCAAATGATGCTTTTAGTATTTATGTATGCAATAGCATATTCAACAGAAGTGATAATTCAATTGAAGAAATTAACGTTACGTGATTATAGAAGATATATAGCTTATTCAACAATACCAGTATTTATTTACGGAACTATTGAATTAATAAATTTTTTAGGAATATTTGATTTTTCAAGTGTTTTAAAAGGATTATCATATATATTTCAGTCTTATCACAGGGGAGAGGTTTATACAAAAGGGATTAGAACTATATGTGGAGAAGTTTCATATTTTGCAATGTATGCCTCTTTTGTTATACCTTGGGTTGTTAGTTATATTTTCACAGAGAAGGGCTTCTTTAAAAAAATTCTATATTTAGGAATGAGTGGATATTTACTTATACTTCTTATTTTTTCTAAATCAAGAACTGCATATGCAATTATATTTGCTCAAATAGCCTTATTCACAATATTTGTTTTGGTTTCAAAGGTTGAAAAAAGTATAAAAGTTAATATTGTTCAAGGTATTCTTGTATTACTTTTAGTATTTTCCTTTTTAAATAATACTATTCTTTCAAAAGTTGGAGGAGATGCTAATAGTATGCAAAAAATAAGTATCGAAGGGTTAATAAATTCAATAAGAGATTCTAATAATATGTCTAATATTGCTAGATTTGGATTACAAAAAGCTGCAATTGATATAGGAAAAGAAAATCCAGTATTTGGAGTTGGTATAGGACAATATGGATTCAATGTTGAAGATAATTTAAGTCCTAAAGCTTTAACTTCAAATGAAGTTCAAAGATGGATAAGTGAAGATAAGAGTGTTCATGAATATTGGCCACCTGCCTTTGCACTATATCCAAGAATAATAGCAGAGCAAGGTATTATTGGCATATTAATTTGGGTAATACTACTTCTATATATTATTATAAAAGCTATTTTAAGACTTAGAAAGAAAGAGAATGATTTTATGGGTATTGCCCTTATAGTTAGTTTTATTGGAATTCTAATTGTATGGTTTAATGCAGATACTTATGCACAAGTGCCATTTTGGCTTACATTACCTTTCATAATAAGATATAATAATAATGATTTAATAGAGGATAAACAATAATTTAATACAAAAGGAAGATATAAATGCAATCTATAAAATTTTCATTAATAATGGCTACCTATGGTCGGGAAAAGGAAGTTGGATGTTTTCTTGAGAGTTTAACAAATTCAAATTATGATATGAATAATGTTGAAGTAATTATTGTTGACCAAAATAAAGAGATAAACTTAGAGCCAATTGTTAATAGATATAAAGAAAAAGTAAAGATAATTCACATAAAATCTGATGAAAAGGGATTAGCTCTTAATAGAAATAAGGGCTTAGAAGTTGCAACAGGTGACATTATTGCTTTCCCAGATGATGATTGTGAATATTTAAAGGAGACACTTAACATAGTAAATGACTTGTTTAATAAAGAGCAATGTGATTTATTAATGGGAAGAATTGTTGAGCGTAATGGAGAAGACTCTTTAAGAGTTTGGCCAAAAGAAAGAATAGAAATAAACAAGAACAATTTTTATACTAAGTGTTCTTCAGTAACCATGTTTTTAGATGCAAAAAAATGTTTTGTTAAATTTAATCATAAATTAGGATCAGGACAATATTTTGGTGCATGTGAAGATGCTGATTTAATTTATAAAAATTGTAAAAGAGGTTCTAAGGTAATATATAATCCAGAACTTCAAATATATCATCCTCATTATGATTCAAATAGCAACATGGATGATAAAAAGATTTATAGCTATGGATTAGGCTTCGGAGCTATGGTTAAATCTAACTTTGATATGTCTATGCTTATACTTTTTACAAAGGCAGAGGGGTATCATTTCTTAAAAGCTTTAATTGCTTTATTAACTTTAAAGGGAGATAAGTCAAAGAGAAGTTGGCTTGCTTTCTCAAGTAGAATAAAAGGATTTTTTGAATATAAGAACTAGTAAATAGCATAAAAGAATTTTTTTAGAATTCTTTTATGCATTTATGTTATTTACAAGTAGCTTAAAAATACGTAAAGATTTCAGGGAGATAATTATGAGTAAAGTAAAAAGAAAAGTAAAGAACATAGTTAGAAATATCATGTTAAGCGAAACTTTTGCTAATACTAGTTTAGTTAAAAATATGAGAGCAAAACATAAGGAAAAACTAGAAGAAGGAAGAAGAGTTTTATTTAAACAGTATGCTCAAGAATGTTTAGAAACTATAAAGGACACTTTAGATAAGAATAATCTTCATTTCTGGCTTGATTACGGGACATTACTTGGAGCTATGAGAGAAAAAGATTTTATAGCACATGATTTAGATATTGATTTAGGAATGTTTTATGAAGATCAAGTTAAGGATGTAGAAAAAGCTTTCTCTTCAGTTGGAATAAAAAAAGTTCGTGAATTTACTTTAGATGGTAAAACTGTAGAACAAACATACAGCTATAAAGGGTTATACTTTGACATATTCTATTATTTCAAAGGGGAAGAAATAATGTGGACATATGGATTTACCTTTAAAAATAACAAGTTAAACAAAACTAGTTATGAGGATAGAGATGTTTCAACTGGTTTTGATGGAATGAAGTATTTTGTTAAAAAGAGAGGTTTAGAAAAAATAACTTTCAAAGGAAAAGAATATACAGTTCCAGAAAATCCAGCAGGATATTTAAAAGAAAACTATGGTCCTAACTATATGACACCTATTAGAGAATGGGATTATGTAGAAGCTCCAACAAATCAAGAAAAGTTAAATGGTGGAGAAATAGTAATGATAGAGTATTATAACTAAATTAGGGGGAAATATGAGTAAGTCGATATCAAAGAATATAATATTTAAGTTCTTACTAAATATTTTTAATGTAGTAGTCCCTGTAATTATAGGGCCTTATGTACTTAGAGTATTAGGTCCAGATTTAATGGGTACTATAAACTTTTCACAAACTATATATGGATATTTCTTCATATTTGCAGGGTTTGGAGTTTATCAATATGGTTTAAGGGAAATTAGTAGAGTAAGAGATAATAAGGAAAAATTATCACAAGTATTTACTAGTTTATTTACATTAACTTTAATCACTAATATAGTTACAACTTTATCATATATAGCTTTTATAAAAGTAAGTTATTCAGGAAGTGAAATATATATTGCTTGTATGATATTAACATTTAACCTTTTAGCTAATATGTTTTATACAGAATGGGTTAATGAGGGATTAGAAAATTATGATTTCATAACAATAAAAACCATAATAATAAGAGCAGCCTATGTTGTTTTGTTATTTGTTTTTGTTAGAACTGCAAATAATTTTAAAGAATATATGATTTTATTAGTGGTGTCAACATTCTTAAATAATATAGCTAGCTTTTTCTATATTAAGAAGAGAATACCTTTTAATTTTAAAG
>NZ_JARIDH010000040.1 GCF_029267215.1 Clostridium sp.
AAATGGCAAGAGTTAAGAGAGCGGTAAATGCTCGTAAAAATCATAAAAAAGTTTTAAAACTTGCAAAAGGATACTATGGTGGAAAAAGCAAGTTATTCAAAACTGCTAACGAATCAGTAATAAGAGCGTTAAGAAATGCTTATGTTGGAAGAAGATTAAAGAAAAGAGATTACAGAAGATTATGGATAGCTAGAATAAACGCAGCTACAAGAATGAATGGTCTTTCATATTCAAGATTCATGAACGGAATGAAATTAGCTGGTGTTGATATAAACAGAAAAATGCTTTCAGAGATAGCTATCAATGATCCAAAAGCATTTGCTGATTTAGTTGAATTAGCTAAAAAGCAAATAAACGCTTAATATATCAGATGCGAGTTTATCTCGCATTTTTTTTATACAAAATTATAAGTTTAATTTTGATTAGAGGTTTTTAAAATCTGGTTAAAATTAAGCTTATTTGTGATTTGAAATAAAATTTAATTTTTGACTTATAAAAATTAAATTATTTACATATGTAGATTTAAAATAAGATATAATAATAAATAGCAAACCAAAATATAATATTTAGTTTAAGTTGGGGGTTTAATTATGTATATTAAACTGACAAATAAAATAAAATTTAGCGCTGTACAAATATTAGCTTTAGGATTTTTCATGGTTATATTTGTAGGTGCATCCATATTAAGTCTTCCAATATCATCTAGAAGTGGAGAATATACAGCCTTTTTAGATAGTTTATTTACATCTACATCTGCTGTTTGTGTTACAGGACTTATAACATTAAATACTGCAGAACATTGGAATTATTTTGGAAAGACAGTTATAATAATTTTAATACAAATAGGTGGATTAGGATTTATGTCTTTTACTACCTTATTTGCCTTAATGCTTAAAAGAAAAATTACATTAAGACAGAGGCTTATTTTACAAGAAGCTATGAATACTTTTGGTATTCAGGGACTTGTTAGAATGATGAAGTATATTTTAGCTTTCACATTCTCAGTTGAAATGTTAGGTGCACTTTTACTTTCGACACAATTTATACCTAAATTAGGGTTTGCAAAAGGTGTATATTACAGTATTTGGCACTCAATTTCAGCTTTCTGTAATGCTGGATTTGATTTATTTGGAGATAGTTTAGTTAGCTTTGCTAATAATAAGACAGTAATATTAACAATTGCATTCTTAATAATAATTGGTGGATTAGGATTTACTGTTTGGTCAGAGTTATATAATTTCAAAGGATATAAGAAATTATCTTTACATTCAAAAGTTGTAATAATGGTAACTGCTATTCTTTTAATAGGGGGAACAATTCTTATGTTCATATTTGAATATAATAACCCTAATACTCTTCAAAATATGAGTTTGGGAGATAAGATAACCAATGCATTCTTTGCTTCAGCTACAACTAGAACAGCAGGATTTAACTCGGTTTCAACAACTGATATGACATTAGCAGGTAAGTTTTTAACAATATTACTAATGTTTGTAGGTGGATCACCAGGATCAACAGCAGGTGGTATCAAAACTGCTACATTTGGTATAGTTGTTCTTACTTTAATTTCTATAATTAGAGGAAGAGAAGATACTGAAGTATTTAAGAAGAGAATATCTAAAGAATTAGTTTATAAGGCCTTTGCAGTATTATTTATAGGATTTGGTATTGTTGTTTTAGGAACCTTAATACTAGCTGTAACAGAGCCAGGGTTTTCTTTAGAATATATTTTATATGAAGTTACATCAGCCTTCGCAACTGTTGGTTTAACATTAGGATTAACACCATATCTTTCAGTTGTAGGAAAAATTGTAATAATAATTACTATGTATTTGGGAAGAGTTGGCCCAATGACTGTGGTTTTAGCACTAGCTAATAGAAAGAAACCTAGTGCATATAAGTTCCCAGAGGATAAAATATTAATAGGATAAGTTAGGAGTGTATGGCTTATGTCAAGTAAACAATTCGTTATTATAGGATTAGGAAGATTTGGAGCATCAGTAGCTAAGACTTTATATGCTTTAGGTCATGATGTCCTAGCAATAGATTCAAATGAAGATTTAGTTCAGGAAATATCAGATAGCGTAACACATGCTGTTCAAATGGATGCAACAGATGAAAATGCATTAAGAACTTTAGGAATAAGAAATTTTGATGTGGCAGTTGTCACAATAGGTGCCAATATACAAGCAAGTGTTATGGCAACATTACTTGTTAAAGATATGGGAATAAAATATATAATAGCTAAAGGTAATAGTGACTTGCATGCCAAAGTTTTATATAAAATAGGAGCAGACAGAGTAATTTTACCAGAGAAAGATATGGGAGTTAGGGTTGCTCATAACTTAGTTTCATCAAGTATCTTAGATTATATAGAACTATCACCAGATTATTCAATTATAGAAATTGAAAGTCCAAAAGAGTGGCATGGTAAGAATATGAAAGAGTTAAGTTTAAGAAGTAAGTATGGAATAAACGTAATGGCTATAAAAAGACATAATGAAGTTAACATATCACCAGATGCTAGCGATATAATAGAAAAAGACGACATAGTTGTAGCTATAGGTTCTGCTGAAGATTTAACAAAATTAGAAGGAAAGATATTCAAACATTAGTATCTTTCTAGAAAGGATTATTTGCTTTGTTAGAAATAGAAAGTAAAAATAATAATTTATTTAAAGAGATAAAAAAGTTAAAAGAGAAGAAACATAGAGTAAAGAATAATAAATATATTATTGAAGGATTAAGATTTTTAGATGAAGCTTTAAAAAGTGGAGTTTCTATAGACTCAATAATATTTACTGAGAATTTTAAAGAGAAGAATGAAGAGTTTTTTTCTAATATTCCAGAAAATATAAGACTTATTCAAATGAATGAAGTCTTATTAAAACAGCTTTGTTCAACGGAAAATCCACAGGGAGTTTTAGGTGTTGTAAATATGCAAAACAAAGAACTAAAAGGTGGAGAATTGGTTATTTTAGTTGACAAGGTTCAAGACCCAGGAAATATGGGGACAATAATAAGAACTGCTCACGCAGCAGGTGCCTCAGGTATTATTATGACTAAGGGAACTGTTGATATATATAATGATAAAACATTAAGATCAACTATGGGATCAATATTTTATATACCTGTTGTTGAAGATGACTCTTTAGAATATGTAAAATCATTAAAAGAAGAAGGATACAAGTTAGTTGTAAGTTCTCTTCAAGGGAAAAATAATTTCTTTGAGGAAAATCTACAAGGAAAAGTAATCATTGCCGTAGGTAATGAAGGAAATGGTGTTAGTGATGAGGTTTATGGAATTTCTGATATTAAGGTTAAGATTCCTATGCCAGGAAATGCAGAATCTTTAAATGTAGCTGTAGCAACTTCTGTAATGATATACGAAAAAATAAGACAGTCATTTAAATAAGAGATTTATATATTGTCTTATTAATAAGGGAATTTAGTAAGTAAAAAAAATTTAAAATCTCGTGTTTAAGGATTAAGTTAAAATAATTAATATAAGAAATTAATAAGCATAAAAGGTCTTTGTAAAATTTGGGTTTTACAAAGGCCTTTTTATTAGGTTATTTTTAATAATGTGTTGATTTTAGTTATCATTTCAGAAATACTTAATTGCGCAGAGAATCCCTATTAAATATTTGAGAATAATGTCTAGAGCTAAGAAATTTCCTTTGGTAAAACAACCACGCTTCTTAAGGTTACTATTATTCCATATTCAATTAAATTTTAAACTTTTTATTAAGAAGGTTATAAAGCTCCTTCTAAAATTAATACTAGTTTAAAACAAAACTTTTTATTTAAGAGAATTCTTGGGTTTTTATATTATAAAGTTTTAAGTTTGAAAAGCTTTGTTTTATTTAGTAATAGTTAGTTTAAAAGGACAAAAAAGAATAATACTCTTGATTATGCCTATTATTATATGTATAATATATTTTGAATTAAATAGATAAAAACATTGAAAGAGAGAGTAGGTATAGAAGTTTCTTTTCAGGGAAAAGATGTCATAGACTGAGAGCATTTTAAGAAAAGCTATATTGAAGTTCACTCTGGAGTTCTAACTATGAAAAATAAAAGTAGTAGTTAGCGGCAAGGTCGTTAATTTAAAGTAAGTGAATGCTAAATTTTGTTTTAGTGTTAATTAGGGTGGTACCACGGATATAAATACCCCGTCCCTTATGTTTATAGGGATGGGGTTTATTTTATTTTCTGAAAATATGGAAATAATTAAAAAGATTAATTAAATATTTAGTTATATAATGAGCTAGATTAAAATTATAAAGTTTTATTAAATAGGTCTTATAAGATAAATTTTATGATTTAATGAATTCTTAAATAAATAGTGAGTTTTATAACATAAATTTTATACTTGTATCTTTATTAACTTACTTTTTATTACTACTTTTTATGATTTAAGTAAGATTTTTATATTAAGATAAAATCTAGTATATTAAGTTATACTACCTACAAAGAAAGGAGAATGGAAATGCAAGATAAGTTAAATCAAATTAAAGAATTAGCTTTAGTTGAAATTAAAGATGCTAAAGATAGTACTACTATTGATACAATCAGAGTTAAATATCTTGGTAAAAAAGGAGAGCTTACAACTATATTAAGAGGAATGGGAGCTCTATCAAAGGAAGAGAGACCAGTAGTTGGTAAATTAGCTAACGAGGTAAGAGAGGTTTTAGAAGCTGAATTAGAAGCTATAACAAAGTCTATTAAAGAAGCTGAAAAACAAGAAAAATTAAAAAATGAAGTTATAGATATTTCAATGCCTGGAAAGAAACAAACAATAGGTAAGAAACATCCACTAGAACAAACTTTAGATGAAATGAAAAAAATATTTATTTCAATGGGATTTGCCATAGAGGATGGTCCAGAGGTTGAGAAAGATTACTACAACTTCGAGGCTTTAAATATTCCTAAAAACCATCCAGCTAGAAGTGAGCAAGATACTTTCTACATAAATGATAATGTAGTTTTAAGAACTCAGACTTCTCCAGTTCAAGCTAGAGTAATGGAAAAACAACAACCACCAATAAAAATGATATCACCAGGTAAGGTATTTAGATCAGATGCAGTGGATGCCACTCACTCACCAATATTTTACCAAATGGAAGGTCTTGTTATAGATAAAAATGTAACATTTGCAGATCTTAAAGGAACTTTAGAATTATTTGCTAAGAAAATGTTTGGTGATAAGGTTAAAACTAAGTTCAGACCTCACCATTTCCCATTTACTGAGCCATCAGCTGAAATGGATGCTACATGCTTTGTATGTAACGGAAAAGGATGTAAAGTATGTAAGGGAGAAGGATTCATAGAAATACTAGGTTGTGGTATGGTTCACCCTCAAGTTTTAAGAAATTGTGGAATAGATCCAGAAGTTTATAGTGGATTTGCTTTCGGTTTCGGAGTAGATAGAATGGTTATGCTTAAGTATGGAATAGATGATATAAGATTATTATACGAAAGTGATATGAGATTCTTAAATCAATTCTAAGTTTTAAAATAGGAGGTAAAAAAGATGAAAGTACCATTTAATTGGCTTAAAGATTACGTTGATATAGATATGACAGCAGTAGAATTAGGAGATGCCTTAACTTTATCAGGTTCAAAGTTAGAAGAGGTTATAACTGCTGGGGCAGAGATAGAAAATATAGTTACTTGTCAAATAGACAAGATAGAACAGCATCCAGATGCTGAAAAACTTAAAATATGTCAAGTGAATATAGGTTCAGAAGTTATTCAAATAGTAACAGCTGCTGATAATATGAAAGAGCAGGATAAAGTTCCTGTAGCTTTACATGGGGCAGTATTAGCAGATGGAAGTAAGATTAAAAAAGGTAAATTAAGAGGAGTAGTTTCTAATGGAATGTTCTGCTCAGAGGAAGAAATAGGCATAGCTGATGGAAAAGAAATAATAGGCCTTATGATTTTACCTGAAGATGCTCCAATTGGTGTTTGTATAAAAGAATATTTAGGACTTAATAAAGAAGTTTTAGATTTTGAAATAACTTCAAACAGACCAGATTGTTTAAGTATTCTTGGAATGGCTAGAGAAACAGCTGCTACAACAGGAAAAACTTACAAAATGCCAAATACTAAATTTGAAGTTAAATGTGATAAAAACATAAATGATGAAATAAAAGTTTCTGTTAATGACAAACTTTGCAATAGATATATGGCTAGAGGAGTTAAAAATGTAAAAGTTTCTCATTCACCAGCTTGGATGCAAGAAAGATTATTAGATGCAGGAGTAAGGCCTATAAACAATATAGTTGATATTACTAACTTTGTTATGTTAGAGCTTGGTCAACCAATGCATGCTTTTGATAGAAGCGAATTAAAATCTTCTAATATAGTAGTAGAAAGAGCTAAAGAGGGTGAAAAGTTCACTACTTTAGATGAAGTTGAAAGAGAATTAAATTCAGATGTTCTTTGTATAAAAGATGGAGAAGAAATTGTTGCTTTAGCTGGAATCATGGGTGGATTAAACTCAGGTGTTACAGAAAAAACTACTGAAATAGTATTTGAATCAGCTAATTTTGATGGAACTAATATAAGAGTTAATTCTAAAAATTTAGGATTAAGAACTGAAAGTTCATCAAGATTTGAAAAAGACATAGATCCAAACTTAGCTGCCTTAGCAATAGACAGAGCTTGTGCTTTAGTTGAAGAATTAGGATGCGGGGAAGTTATGGAAGGAACAATAGATGTTTATAACAAGGTTAAAGAAGAAAAAAATCTTGAAGTAAGCCTTAGTTGGGTAAATAAATTTTTAGGAATTTCATTAGAAGCTGAAGAAATGAAAAAATGCTTAGATAGTTTAGATTTAAAAACAACTATAAATGGAGATACTTTAGAAATATTAGTTCCTACATTTAGAATAGATGTTGATATAAGAGAAGATGTTGCAGAAGAGATTGCAAGAATATACGGATATAATAATATCCCTGCTACATTAATTTCAACTAGCACAGAAAAAGAAGCTAAAGATAAGAAGCAATTATTAGATGAAAAAGTTATAGATGCAATGTTAGCTTCAGGATTAAACCAATCAATAAGTTATTCATTTGTAAGTCCAAAGGTATTTGATAAAATATGTTTAAAAGATGATAGTGAACTTAGAAATGTAGTTAAAATAAAGAACCCATTAGGAGAAGATTATAGTGTGATGAGAACTTCAACACTTCCTTCAATGATGGAATCTTTAGCAAGAAACTATTCAAGAAGTAACGATGTTGTAAGATTATTTGAATTAGGAAAGACTTATACTAAAAATTCAGATGAAAATGAATTACCAACAGAAACAAACATCTTAACAATAGGTATTTATGGACAATGTGATTATTTTGACTTAAAGGGAATAGTTGAAAACTTATTAAATACATTAGGACTTAAGAGTGCTTCATTTAAGAGAATGAGTGAAAATCCAAGCTATCATCCAGGAAAAACAGCTGAGTTAGTTTTAGGAAAAACTTCATTAGGAGTTTTAGGAGAAATTCACCCAGATGTTAATGAAAACTACGATATAGATGTTCCTTGTTATGTAGCTGAGCTAAACTTAGATGCAATGTATAAATTCTCAAAAACTGAGAAAGCGTATAAGGCATTACCTAAGTATCCAGCAATAACTAGAGATATAGCTTTACTTGTTGACGACGCTATATTAGTACAAGAAATTGAAGAGTCAATAAGAAAATCAGGTGGTCAAATAGTAGAGAAGGTTGAATTATTTGACGTTTATAAGGGAGCTCAAATACCAGAAGGTAAGAAGAGTATTGCCTATGCTATAGCTTATAGAGATCCAAGCAAGACTTTAAAAGATAAAGATATAAACAAAGTTCATGATAAAATCTTAAGAGGTTTAGAATATAAGTTAGGAGCTCAATTAAGAGAACAATAATAGCTTAAATTATTTAAAATATGTTATGTATATGTTAGAATATACATAACATATTTTTATTATGGAGCTTTTTATTAGATATTAATTTCTATATATAAAATTTGGGTTAAATAAGTTTCATTTTTTGAGATTTATTTTTTCTTTTATTTATAGAGATTACTTAAAATTTAAAGCATAATCTACAATTTATATAAGTAAGAGGTGTTTAAGAGAGTATGGCGACTGTTACGGTAACAATAAACGGCGTTGAATATAATTTAAAAGGTCAAGAAGATGGAGAATATCTAAAAAAAGTAGCTGCTTATGTGGAAGAAAGAATTCAAGAAATGGTGAATAAGAATAATAAGCTAAGCGCTTTAGGTGTTTTATCTTTAACATCTTTAAATATAGCAGATGAACTTTTAAAAGGAAATGAAGAATACAATCAACTAATAGATTATTATGAAAAAGTTAAAAATGAGCTAGAAAAATCTAAAAAAGAGGTAGAAGACCTTAAAGCTTTAGAAGGTGAGAGTCTTACTTTAAAAGAAGAGCTTGAAAAAATAACATCAGAAAAAACTGAATTAGAAGATAAGATAAAAGATTTAGAGTTAGAAAAGGAAAATCTTGAAAAAACTATTAAAGAGTTAAAAGATAAATGTGATAATTTAAATTCTAATCTTACAAAATCTAGAGAAGATTTGAAATTAGCACAAGCTGATTTTAATAGTTCAAAAAATGAAATTTCTAAATTAAATCATGAAATAGAAAAATTAAAACTTGAAAATTCTAATTTAAAGTCTTCTGATGAAAGATTAAGAAGCGAAAATAATAAGATAAATAAAGAAATTAAAGAATTGAAAAATAAAAATAATGAATTAAACAAGGCATTAAATGATTCTAAGAATAAAGAAAAGAATTTAAATAATGAGCTTAATTCTGTGAAAAGTAAGAACTTAAACTTAGAAAAAGAATTAAGAGATTCAAAAGAAAAGAATAATGGATTAAGTGCCATAGTCAATGAATCAAAGAAAAAAGTAGAGGATTTAAATAAGGAAATTAATATACTAAAAGAAAAAAATAAATCTCAAAAAGAAGAAAATGAAAAATTAGCATTAGAAGGTAAAACTTTAAAAACTGATTTAAATAAATCTAAAAATGAGATTTCTAATTTAGAAGAGAAAAATAAAAATATATGCAAAGATGCTGAGGCTTTAAAGATTGAGTTTGCTGAATCTAGAATTGATAATAAAAAATTAAGAGAAGAAAATTTAAAGGCTTTAAATGAAATGCGTTCTTTGAGTAAATCTTGCAAAGAATTTAAAAATGAAATTCAAGAATTAAAGGATTTAAATAAAAAGTTATCAGTTAATAATGAAGTTTTAAAGGCTAATAATAAAGAATTTGAAGTTAAAATTAAAGCTTTAAATGAGGAAAATGAATTTATATCTTCATCAAGTGAAAAGTTAAAAATAAATTTCAAAGAAATAGAAGAAAAAGCTACTTCTTTAGATAAAGAAATTGAAATGCTTAAAGAAAAGAATGTAGATTTAGAAGATAAAAATACTAAGATTCAGAATGAGAATGAAAAACTTGAAGAGGATGTAAAGTTTTTAAGTGAAGAAAAAGAACTTATTAAGGATCAGTGTAATAATTTTAAAGAACAAATAACTAGTTTAGAAAAGGATATTGAACTTGCTTTAGAAGAAAAGGAAGCTTTAGGTAAGAAAGTTTCTGAAGAGATGGAAGTTGAAATTAAATCTTTAAAAGAAGAATTAGAGAGCAAAAAAGCTGAATTTGAAATTCTTATAGAAGATGCTAAGAAACTAAAAAAAGATAAAGGTCTTCTTTTAGATAAAAATAAAGAATTAGCAGCTGAATTCCGTACAGCTAGATATAAAGTTTTAGACTTAGAGAAAAAATATAATGATGTTCAATTTGAATTAGCAACTTCTAAGAAAAAAGAGAATGTATTATTAAGAAAAAAATAAAGAAAAAGGTATGAATATTTAATATTCATACCTTTTAAAATAATATTATTTATGGGTCTTGAAGTGTAGTTGGAATAGTTTTAGAATTTCCTATATTTATATTAGAAGTAACTGTTATCATTAAAATGCTATAAAAATCTAAAGTATCGCTAGGAATTGTATAAACTAATTTAATATATATACTTGTATTTTTAGAAATATTACTTAATTGGGGTGGAGAAATTGATAATGAAGTATATGCTGGAACGTTTGTTATGAAATCTGATCCAATATACAAATCATATGTGTAATCTATTGGCATTATATTTAAAGAATATTCATCAATTCCTTGACCAGTATTAGTTAATATATATTCTATAGAAGTTTCTTCGCCAGGTTTAGATAAATTTATTGCAGAATCACTTCCTGTAAGCGAATAAAAAGATAAAGGTGTAAAGGTGAATAGGCTATTTACAAATACCTCATTAGTATAAATATTTGGAGAATTATAAATTTTAGTTTCAGATAAAGAGTTATAATAATGAGAAATTTTTGAAGTTATCAATAGCACAGTTTCTGCTAGAACTATATCATTAATTTGTGATTCAATTATAATAAATTTTTCACTAAGCTTATCTAAAGTATCAATTCTAAAAGTTAACTCTTTTGTTAAGTCATCAAAAGAATAAGTCATATCGAAATCATTAAAATCTATTGTTTTGAAAATTAAGTTATCTGGAAGAGTAGTTACTAATTCAATATTTTTAGATAATACATTACCAAGATTGTTTAAAGAAATTTTTGTATAAACAAAATTATAAATATCAGTTGAGTATGGCTCAATGAATCCATTTTTTATGCCGTAAGATCCTATATCCAAAGAAATATAAGGATGATTTATTTTTAATGTTGAACTTAAACCCATATTTTTATTTTCATTGGTTAAGGTCAAATAGTTTAGATTCCCATAATAAGTTTCTAAAGTATAGATTGGATTTGAAGTTGAAACTATGGAGTTATTTATTTTACATTTAATTTCATAACTAAAAAATAGAGAACTACTAGTTGTATCAATATCGTTAATTATAGGAAATACTATTGTGTTATTTTCAAAATTAGCAGTTATAATTTCTCCATTTAAAGTAGCTTCATTCAAGTACTCTTGATTATTTGGAAGTAATATTAATGCATAAAAATTAGATAAACGTTGTCCAATAGGAATATTAATATTAAAAGTATAAGATACTATATCACCTATGATTTTATTAACTTCATCAGTATTTAGACTTAAATTAATATTTTGAGATTTAAGTTTTATAGTCTTATTTATATTATTGTTATCATATTGAAAATTTTCCAAGTTAGGATCATAATTTTGAGAATATGGATTAGTTGTTTCAGTTTTAAGATTGAATTTTTGATTAGGACCTAATGTTTGAGGAATTTTTACAACATAAGAAAATATGAGTTGTTCAGAAATTCCTAGTTTATCAATTGTTAATGTTATTATATTATTAGATAAATTAGTTATTAAAGAATTTTCATTAATTGATGCATTTATGGATTCTGGAATGATTATTAAGTTTTCATCAATGGTTTCTGTTAGATTTATATTAAATGCATCTGTAATACCAATATTATTTTCTTTGTTTTCAATTACTATATTTACAGTATAAGTTTCATCAATTTTTATACGATTAGGGTTATTACCAAAAACAGATTTGTTTATCACGATATTTGGGCTTCCTATTTTGAAATTAACTTGACTTCTATTTGAAAAAGCAACCCCATTTGAGTTTAGGAGTTGTATTTTAAATAAGTTTGATGTGAAAACATTATTAAAACTTTGATAATCTAACTGAGTTTTATAGTTTAACGTTATTATATTTTCATCATTTAATTCTGGATAAAACCAAAAAACACCATAAGGATCTAGAGCTGTTCCTGAAGTAGTAAGATAATTAATAGAAGATGAATTGTAGTTTATATTTAAGATATCTTTAGTTACATAAGGATAAAAGTCATAAAATTTTATTCTTCCAATAGTTGCCTCAATATTTGAACTATCATATATAGTCTGATATTCAATGAAATCACCAGGGGCTAATATAGAATGGGATTTAGGAGTATTATCTCTATAGTAATAGTTAATTATTGTTTTATTAACTTCTGGTATTCTTGAATTTAAGGTTAAAGAATCATATGCAGAAATAGTTTTATTTGTTGCAAGACTAACTGCATTACATTCAGCAATGGTTGTAAAGGTATCACCAGCTAGTATATCTAAATTTGTGCCTATATATTGATTTGATATATTAGAATCGATTGTAATAGTAGTACTAGAAGAAACATCGATATTTCCAATATTCCAAGTTGCTTTAGTTATTCCTGCAGCAGAAATATCTTTTGAGGTAAACATTATAGGAGAACTTTCATCAGCTAAAATTTGGCCATCACTTGTTGTTAAAAAACCGGTTAAATTTAATAGTCCATGATATAAATTGCAATAAAACATTATTTTATAAGTTATTAGTGAATAAACATCTACCAAATAGCTAGATGACTCTATTTTTATTAAAATTTCTAATGCAGTAATTATATATTGTAATAGAAAGGATTCATTATTTATGCTCCAACTAAGCTCATTTAAAATAGAAGTGTTATTTTCAATATATAAACCATCTATCAAACCATTTTTATAAAATTTTTCATTAGCTTTAAATTTGAATGATATCTCTACAATACTATTTTCAGGTATTTCAACATTGTTCCAAGTTAGTATATAACTATTTGTATCATTAGTTGGATTCGTAATAATAACATTAATTAAAGCATTAGAATTAAATCCTTCTATTATCATATTACCAAGGTACTGTATTCCATTACCTAGAAAATCATAAAGTGTATCAAAAGTTATTCCAGAATTAAAGGCAGTTTTAATTATGATTTTACTAGTATAAGTTTCTCCAAGTAAAATTACAGGAGGGATTTCTTTAGTTATTATATATTTACTAACCTTTATAGAAAAATTTGTTGTATTTTCTATAATTTCATTACCAATATCATAATTTCCACGTGGCATTGTATCTGCAAAAGCTTTAAATGAACATGAGATTAATGAATCAAAATCGAGTTCTTCGCCAGAAGTATTAGTAGGGTTAAGTTTTATCTCTATAGAAAATGAAAAATTAAGCTCATTTGGGGCTAAGTCTTTAATATTAGTAAAAGTAAAAGTATTATTATTTAGCGAACTAGAATAGTCTATACTTGAATTAAGTAACTCTATACCATCACCCAAAGTAATTTCAAAGGATAGGTTAAATAATTGGTTATCTAGATCTTTATTTTCTATTTTAAATATTAAATCAGTTGTATCATTAGTGATTAAATTTATTAATGAATTTTGATTGAGATTTACAACAAAATTAGATAGATTATACATAATATACCTCCTAATTAAATTACATTATATTATATTAAAAAAATTTGTTTTTGATATATCAAAAAGTAATAAATATGCATATAATATATAGAATTAAATAAAAAGAAGAGGTAAGGTTTTATGGCTATTATTAAACAAGATATTTATATTTTGGGACAATCGGATAAAAAAACTATTCAATCTGTTGGCGAAGAGATAAGATTAGACTTACAATTGCAACCTCAACCATTAAATAATACTGGAAAAGTTACAGGAACAGTAATAGACGAATCTGGAAATCCTATTACTGGTTCATTAATAAAATTGATGGATGCTAATTATGAACCTTTATTACATGCTATAACAGGAAGTGATGGAACTTATACTTTAGACAATGTTCCAGCTGGAACTGGATATAATATTTTTGCTACGGCAACAGGTAAAGCCTTAAATCAAGGAACATCATTTAGTATAGTGGTTGGACAAGTAGTTAATAAAAACTTTACCTTATTAGATGAACCATCAGCTCAATTAGGATTAATAGCAGGTGACTTATATGATAACACAACAGGTTTACCTATAAATGGTGCAGTAATTTCTTTATATCAAGTTAATCCAGATGACACTGAAGTATTAAAAGCTATAACTTATACAAATGAGTATGGACAGTTTGTATTTAGAGAACTTGATCAAGGTAATTATTCAATAAGAGTTTCAGCTTTAGGATATATAGGGACTACAAGTACGGTTAATATTACGCAATCAGGACAAATAGTTCCTTCATTAATTACAATAGCTCAAAATCCTAATGCCTCTAGAGGAACAGTTTCTGGTATTATTACAGATAATCTTAATCAGCCAATTGTTGCAGCTGACGTTGTACTTTATGAAGTTAATCCAGATGAATCACTTACTGCTATTGCATTTACTAAAACTAATACAGCGGGAGTTTATCTATTTATTAATGTTCCTCAAGGTAATTACAAAGTTAAATCTAACCAAACAGAAAATGTTAATATGCCTTAAAATAATAAATTCATTTTTAATTATAAATAAAGGATTGATTAAAATTCAGTCCTTTTTCTTAATCTCTTTAGAATATCTTAAGTGAGGTTTTTATGGTTATAGATTTAAAATTATTATTTATTTTAATGCTTTTAAATAATCTAAAGAGAATAAGTATAAAGATTAACATAGTAGATGAAAATAAAATGCCATTAAAAAATGTTACTGTTTACGGAAAATCAACTGTTTCAAATGAATGGATTTTATTGAATTCATGTTTAGGTTCTTGGGTCTTTATTACAAATGTTCCAAAAGGAAATATTAATTTTATAATTTATAAGGAAGATTATTATATAAAATCATTTGATATTTGTATATTTAGTGATTATGAGTTTACAATATGCTTATGCAAAAAAAAGAAGAGTAGAATTTATGGAGTTATAACTAATGTATGTAATGAAGTAATATCTAATGCCATAGTGGTTTTATATAAAGTTATTGGTGAAAATCATTATTTGCCATTAAGATCGACAAGAACAGACTTTTTTGGAGAATATAATTTTATTGATGTACAAGAAGGTACATATATAATAAAAGCTATAAAATAAATATTTAGAAAATAAAGAATTTTAAGAAGCTAGTTTGATTTTTATATTTTTACTTATTTGAGGAGTTGTATATTATAAAGCCTTAAAAAGTTAAATTTAAGGATTTAATATTCATAAGAAAAATAATTAATTCTACGGCAGAGAGAGGATATATGGAATTATGGGCTTCAATTGTGTATAATACAAAGTATTGAGTAAATTAACTAAGGAAAACCTAGTTATTGTAGGAGAGATGAAATTTTATGGAAAAAATAGAATTACTAGCACCAGCAGGAAGTATGGAAAGTTTAATTGCTGCTATAAATAGAGGTGCTGATGCTATATATTTAGGAGGAAGTAAATTCTCAGCAAGAGCTTATGCTTCTAACTTTGATAATGAAAAGATGGAAAAAGCTGTTGACTATGCCCATACATATGGAGTTAAGGTGTATGTTACTGTAAACACTTTAATTAAGGAAAATGAGTTTCAAGAGGCTATAGATTACATAGGTGTTTTATATAAAATAGGGGTAGATGCTTTAATTATTCAAGATGTAGGATTAGCTAAAAGAATAAAAGAAGTTTATCCAGACTTTGAACTCCATGCTTCAACTCAGATGAGCATACATAATGGAGAGGGTGCATTATTTTTTAGAGAAAATGGATTCTTTAGAATAGTTTTATCAAGAGAGCTTACATTAGAAGAAATAAAACACATATCAAAGGATTTAGGAATTGAAACTGAGATATTTGTTCATGGGGCCTTATGTGTTTGTTATTCAGGCCAATGTTTAATGAGTAGTTTAATTGGTGGAAGAAGTGGAAATAGAGGAAGATGTGCTCAAAGTTGTAGGCTTCCATATACCTTAATTAGAGAAAAAGATAATAAAGAAACTAAGGGATTTTTATTAAGTCCAAAGGATATTTGTACAATTGAAAATGTTGAGGATTTAATAAAAACAGGAACAAGTTCTCTAAAGGTTGAAGGAAGAATGAAAAGACCTGAATATGTGGCTGGAGTTATAGAGTCATATAGAGAAGCTATTGAGAATTCATATAGAAATATTAAAAAATCTCAAGAAGGAAATAAACTAAAACTTAAAAAGTTATTTAATAGAGAAGGTTTTTCCACAGCTTATATGTATAAGAACGTAGGAAAAGATATGATGGCATTTAAAACTCCAAGAAATACAGGAGTTTTATTAGGAGAAGTTTTAAAGTCAGGAGAAGTTCTTCTAGTTGATGATTTATCATTAAAGGATGGAATAAGAACTAATGATGATGGATTTACTGTAAGTAAAATACTTATGGGTAATAAAGAGGTTACAGAAGCTAAAAAGGGAGATAAGGTTAAGATATTTCCTAAGAAATATAAGGCTAATGATAAGCTTTATAAAACTTCAGATAATAAACTTTTAAATGAATTAAAGGTTTCTTATGAAAATCCATATGAAAGAAAAATCAATTTAAAAGCTTATATGAAGTTTAAAGTTAATGAGCCTATGGAACTTACAGTTGAATATAATGGGAATTATTTCACGAAAACTGGTGATGTGGTTCAAGTTGCAGTAAATAGACCTATGGATAAGGAAAAGGTTGAAAAGAACTTAAGAAAGTCAGGAGATATTCCTTATCAAATAGATTCTATTGAATATGTAACTTTTGAAGATGGATTCTCAGCAATTTCCTCAATAAATAATTTAAGAAGAGAAGTTTTAGAAGAGATAAGAAATTCTGAAATACAAAAGTATAAGAGGGTTTTAAAAAAGCATAATGATATAGAATTAAATGAAAAAGTTGGAGAAATGCCAGAGGTTTTAGTTACTGTAAACACTATGGAACAGTTAAGAGCTTGTATAAATAGTGGAATAAAAGATATTGCCTTAGATATCTTTGGAAAAAATCAAGGGCAGCTTAATAAAAATGCGATTAAAGAAGTTTTAGATGAAGAGATTAATTTATATATAAAGGTTCCAACAATAATTAAAGAGGAGTTTAATGTTGTTTGCAAAATAATAGATGAGAACTTAGGTTTAATTAAGGGATTAGTTACTGCTAATACTGGAATAATAAATGTATATAAAGATAAAACAAATATAATAGGTGATTATAAGCTTAATATATTCAATGCTTATGGAATGAAATTCTACAATGAGCATATGATTGGAAGTTGTTTAAGTTTAGAACTAAATAAAAAAGAATTAAATAAAATGCTTAAGAAATATTCTAAAGGGGCTCAAATGTTTGTATATGGTAGACCAGAGGTTATGGTTAGTGAATACTGTCCAATAGGAAGTACCTTTGGTGGAAAATCTACTACAAGAAATTGTGATAACCAATGTGTAAGTAGTTTATTTACATTAAGAGACAGAATGAATCAAGATTTTATTATAAGAACTGATATATTTTGTAGATCACACATATATAACACCGTGCCTGTAAACTTAATTCAAGAGATTGATGAAATTAAGTCATTAGGAATAAATTCATTTAGATTAGATTTCATAGATGAAAGTTATGATGAAGTTATTAAGGTTATTGAAGCTTTAAATAATGAAGAAGCTTTAAGATTAAAAGACTATACTAAGGGTCACTTTAAAAGAGGCGTTGAGTAAAGGGGATTAAAGTATGAACGACAGAGTTTTAGAAGTTTTAGAATTTGATAAAATAAAAGAAATTTTAAAAGGCTATACAATTACTAGTTCAGCCAAAGAGATGGTTTTAGATTTAAAGCCATACTCTTCAATATATGATGTTAAGGAACATTTAGAGGAAACAAATGAAGCTTTAGATATTCTAATGAGAAAAGGTAATCCTCCCTTTGAAGGGCTTTATGATGTTAAAGAAAATTTAACTAGAGCAGAAAAAGGTGGAGTTTTAAGTATAGAAGCCTTACTTAGAATAGGAAATATGCTTAGAGTAACAAGAAGACTTTCTGAATTCTTAGATAGAAAAGAAGAGGAAGAAGAACATAGAATATTAGAAGGTATGAGAGAAGGACTTACAGTTTTAAGAGGAGTAGAAAATGCTATTTCAAAGGCTATAGTAAGTGAGGATGAGATTGCAGACTCAGCCAGTGATAAGCTATATAGTATAAGAAGATCATTAAAAGATAAAAACTCATCTGTGAGAGATAAGGTTAATGCCATAGTAAGAAGTAATGCACAATATCTTCAAGATTCTTTATACACAGTTAGAGGGGATAGATATGTTATTCCTGTAAAAGCTGAGTATAAATCACAGGTTCCAGGGCTTGTTCATGATCAAAGTTCAACTGGTGCCACAGTTTTTATAGAACCAACAGCTTTAGTTAATTTAAATAATGAAATAAAAGAATTAATGTTAAAAGAGAGAGCTGAAATTGAAAGAATTTTAGCAGAGTTGTCATCATTAATCTTTAAAAATATAACTGTTATAAAAATAAACTTTAATATAATAGCTGAGTTAGATTTTATATTTGCAAAGGCTAAGTATGGAAGTGATTTAGGTGGAACAATGCCTATAGTAAATGATGAGGGTGTAATAGACTTAATGGATGCTAGACACCCATTAATATCAAGAGATGAAGTTATTTCCTCAGATATTTATTTAGGAAGAGAATTTACAACACTTCTTATAACAGGTCCTAATACTGGGGGTAAAACAGTAACAACTAAAACAGCAGGTCTTATAGAATTAATGGGATTAAGTGGGCTTTTAATACCAGCTTCTGAAAATTCAAGCATAAGTTTCTTTGATGAGATTTTTGCTGATATTGGAGATAAGCAAAGTATAGAACAGAGTTTATCAACATTCTCATCTCGTATGACAAATATAGTTAAGATTATGGAAGTTGCAGATAATAGAAGTTTTGTATTATTTGACGAACTTGGAGCAGGTACAGATCCAACAGAAGGGGCAGCACTTGCAATTTCAATTTTAGAGGAATTAAGAAAGAGAAATTGCAAAGTAATTTGTACTACTCACTATAGTGAATTAAAAGGATATGCTTTAAAAACAGAGAATGTTGAAAATGCATCAGTTGAATTTAATGTTGAAACATTAAGACCAACTTATAGACTTTTAATTGGGGTTCCAGGTAAATCAAATGCCTTTGAAATTTCAAGAAGATTAGGATTAAGTGATAGCATAATAGAAAATGCAAAAAAATCTATATCAAGTGAATCTCTTCAATTTGAAGATTTAATACAATCTCTTCAAGAAAAGAGTATAAAGGCAGAAAATGATGCAAGAGAAGCTGCCATCTTAAAAAATGATGCAGAGAAATATAAAAATAGATATAAAGAAAAATTTGAGAGAATAGAAAGTGTAAGAGATAATGTTTATGCTGACGCAAGAAGAGATGCCAAACAAATTTTAGATGCTGCAAAAGAAGAGGCAGATGCTATTCTTAAGAATATGAGAGAGATAGAAAGATTAGGTATTTCTAGTGATGCAAGAAGAAAGCTAGAACTAGAAAGAGGAAAGCTTAGAGATAAAATAAATGATGCTGAGGCTAGACTTCAAAAGAAAAAAGAAGAGAAAAAAGGGGAAGAACTTAAAAAGATTGAGGTTGGTATGGAAGCTTTATTACCTTCAATAAATCAAAAGGTTATAGTTCTTTCTAAACCTGATAACAAAGGGGAAGTCCAAGTTCAAGCTGGTATTATGAAAATAAATGTTAAGGCCAAGGACTTAAGAGTAGCTAAAGAAACTAAAGAAGAAAAGAAAATTAAGAAGAGAGAGGCAAGACTTAACTTAAAACATGTTGCATCTTCAATAGATTTAAGAGGAATGGATTCAGAGGAAGCTTGTTATACTGCTGATAAGTATTTAGATGATGCATATGTAGCAGGTAGAGGGGAAGTTACACTAGTTCATGGTAAAGGAACTGGAATACTAAGAAAAGCTATAAACGAAATGCTTAGAAAACATCCTCATGTTAAAAGTCATAGACTTGGAGAGTATGGAGAAGGTGGAACAGGAGTTACTGTAGTAGTTTTAAAATAATTTTTTTAATATGATTAAGAATTTTTTATAGAGTTTTTAGAAATTTTATTTAAATATATTTTGATTTTTCATTGAAAACTTATTACTTTTATAAAATTTTTATGGAGTTTACTAGAAATAGTAGGCTCCTTTTTTATATACAATTTATTAAAATTTAAATTTAAGTATTTATGTTATAATCAATTTAAAATTGAAAATTATGTAAGTTGGAATTTTAGGGGGAAATTAGGTGAAAAAAAACAAGAGTAGCAAGAAAAATAATATGCTAAAAGAGGCTAGGGTACTTTTACTTATATGTCTTTTATTTATAATATTTTTATTTTTGGTAGCACGAATTATGTATATAACTTTCTTTAATTCAAAGCAATATAAGGCGATGGCTGAGGAACAATGGACTAATGAAGTTAAAATTGAGGCTAAAAGAGGAAGGATATTAGACAGAAATGATAGGGAGTTCGCAGTTTCAGCCAATGTTTTTAGAGTAGACTTAGATTTAGTTACATTAAGGGAGTATGTTGAAGATAAAGATTTAACTATGCTAGATATTTCAAAACCTATTTCAGAAGTTTTAGAAATGGATGAAGAGGCGGTTCTGGAAAAATTAGAATACACTTATCCTTCTGGAAATCCTGCAAACTCAGCAACTTTAGTTAGAAGAATTGAAAAGGATAAGGCTGATAAGATTAAGGAACTAAAAATAAGAGGAGTTATTGTTTCAGAGGATAATAAAAGGTATTATCCAAATGGAGATTTTTTATCTCATACACTTGGAACAACTAATTCAGATGGAATTGGATTGAGTGGATTAGAATTATTTTATGATGAAGAATTAAGTGGAATTCCTGGGGTGAGAGTAAGTGAAGTTTCAGGAAATAGTGCTGAAAACCCATACTCTGAATCAAATTTTACTCCGCCAGTTCATGGAAAAGATGTAACACTTACTATAGAAGAAAATATCCAGTATTTTGCTGAGAGGGTAGCTCAGAAAGCCTTAGAAGAACATAAGGCAGATTCAGTTAGTATAGCTATAATGAATCCTAATAATGGTGAAATTCTTGCTTTAGTTAATAAACCAGGATTTAATCCTAATAAGCCATATGATGGAAGTGATAAGTTTAGTGGAGAAAGCGAATTTGATAGGCTTCAGAATATGTGGAGAAATACAATTGTTTCTGATGCTTTTGAACCTGGATCTATATTTAAAATAATAACTTCCATAGCCTCTGTTGAAGAAGGAATTGCTGGGAAAGATGAGGTTTATTATTGTGATGGAAGTTTAAATGTTTCAGGTAAAAAAATAAAATGTTGGAAATCTGGAGGACATGGTATTCAAAACTTTAATCAAACACTAGAGAATTCATGTAATGTTGCTTTTATGGAGATGGGAAAGAAATTGGGAGCAGAAAAATTAAATTCTTATATTAAGAAATTTGGATTTGGAAAAAAATCAGGAATTGATTTATCTGGGGAAGCAACTGGAATTATAAAGAAAACAGAGGATATAAGCTCAGTTGATTTAGCTACAATATCTTTTGGACAAACTAATACTATGAATGCAATTCAGTTTATGGCAGCTTTAAATGCAGTTGCTAATGGTGGGGATTTAATTCAACCTCATCTTATGAAGGAGTTAAGTTATCTTAATGAAAATGGAACAAAAATAATAGATAAAATTTTTACTCCTAAAATAGAAGAAAATATAGTTAGTGAAGAAAGTACTAAGAGAATAAAAGAAGCTTTAGAATCTACTGTATCTAATGGTTCTTCAAAGGATGCAGCTATTGAAGGGATAAAAGTAGCTGGTAAAACAGGGACAGCAGAAAAAGTAGATTCTTCAACTGGAACATATGGGGCAGGTTATATTTCTTCTTTTGCAGGTTTTGCACCCTATGATAATCCTCAAATTTCTTTAATAATAGCAATTGATAATCCTAAAAATGGAGAGCATTTTGGAGGGATAGTTGCAGCTCCTTATGCTGGGGAGTTGTTTTATAATATATTTAACTATATAGCATTAAATGAAGGAGATTTAGACAAAAAAACAGAGGGGGTAATTATTCCAGATTTAAGAGGAGATAAGCTAAGTAGTGGAGAGAAAAAATTAAATGATTTTGGAATAAATTATGTTGTAGAAGGGGATGGAACTTTTATTACTTCAATAAAACCATTGCCTGGATACAAGGTGAAAAAAGGGGATACTATAACCATTTATGCTGGAGATAGATTTGATAGAAGTGAAAAAGAAATAGTTACTCCAGATTTTAAAGGAAAAAGTAAAGAGGAAGCTTTAGATATTATTAAAGAGCTAGGGATAAAAGGAGTTTTTTCTGGAGAAGGATTAATAAAAGAACAAGATATAAGTGTTGGAGAAGTAATAAAGTCTGGAAAGAAAATAAAGTTTAAACTTGGAGAATAAGAACATAGTTTATTTTGTGAATTAATTTAATAAGTTAAAATTTGATTAGTTTATAAGAATTTTTAAATTTAAAAGTATTATAAAAGATTATATTAATGTGATGCATAATTTTAAAAAGGTCATATTAGTGTAATCTTTTATTTTTCGTTCTGTTTTAAGAGAGTGTTGATTTTAGCTATCAAATAAGACATGTTTAATTATAAGTGAAAATCAAAATTTTGAATTTTGTATTTTGAACTTATACCTTGGAATTAATATGAGAAGGTGCTTTCTATTTAAGTTTGAATATTAATTTAAATATGTTTTAAAGAATAGTTATGTGAGATTATAGTATTATTTGTTTGTAGTATGGCTAGAATACTTTTTTTGTTACAATATAAGGATTATAATAAAATGAGTTAATAATTAGGAGGTATTTTTATGATTTTAATTAGTGCATGTTTGTGTGGTGTTAACTGTAAATACAGCGGTGGAAATAATTTAAATGAGAATATAGCAAAGATTTTTAAAGAAGGAAAGGCTGTATTAGCTTGTCCAGAAGTACTTGGAGGTTTAAGTACACCTAGAATTTCTTGTGAAATAGTTGGTGGTACAGGAAAAGATGTTCTTGAAGGAAAAGCTAAGGTTATTAGTAAAGATGGGGATGATTTAACGGAAAGCTTTATAAAAGGTGCTTATAAAACTTTGAGTATGGCTAAGAAAATAAATGCAGAGTATGTTATTTTAAAAACTAAAAGTCCATCATGTGGATTAGGGGTTATATGTTCTGGGAAGTTTAATGGGGAGAAAAAAGAAGGAAATGGAATAACTTCTGAATTATTACTTCAAAATGGATTTAAGGTTAAAACAGAAAATGACTTTTAGTTTAATTAAATATATTTTAATAGGAGGATTTTTATTATGAATAAAGAAATCAAAAGTAAGGCAAGAGAATTATATAAAGGGACTTGTAGAGTGTGTAAGGTGTGTAATGGAGTAGCTTGTGCTGGGGAAGTTCCTGGTATGGGAGGAAAAGGTACAGGGGAAGCTTTTATTAGTAATGTGGAAGCTTTAAATGAAGTAAAACTTAATATGAGAACTATACACAATGCTAAAAATCCTTCAACAGAGGTTGAATTATTTGGTAAGAAGATGGATATACCTGTATTTGCAGCACCTATAACAGGAACTATGTTAAATATGGGTGGAGAAGTTTCAGAGAGAGAATATATAGAAGGGGTAGTTAAAGGATGTATAGATGGAAATATATATCCTATGGTAGGAGATACTGCCGTTGATTTATGCTTAACTACTAACTTAGAAGTTATGAAGGAATATGATGGACAAGGGATTGTATTTATAAAACCTTGGAAAAATGAAGTTGTAATAGAGAAAATTAAAATGGCTGAGAAGGCTGGAGTATATGCTGTGGGTGTAGATGTAGATGCAGCAGGTCTTATTACTTTGGCTATGCATGGAAAACCAGTTGAACCTAAAAATTTAGAAGAAATAAAAGAATTGGTAAGTTCAACAAAACTTCCATTTATATTAAAGGGAATAATGACTCCAGATGAGGCTGAATTGGCTGTGGAAGCAGGGGTATCAGCAATTGTTGTATCTAATCATGGAGGAAGAGTTTTAGATCAAACACCAGGGGTGGCAGAAGTTTTACCTAAAATAGTAGAGAAGGTTAAAGGAAAAATAAAAATATTAGCTGATGGTGGGGTTAGAAATGGAGTTGATGTCTTAAAATTATTGGCTTTAGGGGCTGATGGTGTTTTGATTGGTAGACCTTTTGTAACAGCTACTTTTGGTGGAGGATCAGAGGGTGTTAAGGAATATGTTAATGGATTAAAAGGTGAGTTAAAGTCAGCAATGGTTTTAACAGGTTGTAATTCAATAGAAGATATAGATGAAAGAATAATATATAAAAAATAAATTAGTGTTTTTAGAAAGGGGTATTGGGGAGAATTTTATGGAAAAGGTGAATTTTTTAGAGGTTAAAAGCTTTGGAGTGGTTCCAAGTAAAAATCAAGTTGAGTATCAAAGGGAAGAACTTACAGCATTTATTCATTTTGGAATAAATACATTTACAGGAATGGAGTGGGGAGATGGAGGTGAAAATCCAAATATTTTTAATCCTACTGAACTTGATACAAAGCAGTGGGTTAGTATATTAAGTGAAGCAGGATTTAAAAGGATTATATTAACATGTAAACATCATGATGGTTTTTGCCTTTGGAATAGTAAATATACAAAGCATAGTGTAGCTAATAGTCCTTGGAAAGATGGAAAGGGCGATGTTGTAAAGGAATTTTCAGATGCTTGTCATAATTATGGAGTAAAAATAGGCTTTTATTTATCACCCTGGGATCAACATTCAGAGTATTATGGAACAGGAGATAGGTATAATCAATATTATATTAATCAATTAGAAGAGCTTCTTACTAACTATGGAGAAGTATCAGAAATTTGGATGGATGGGGCTAAAGGTTCTAATGTAAAACAAGATTATAAATTTAATGAATGGTTTGAGTTTATAAAAAAAATTCAACCAAATTGTTTGATATTTAGTCCCATAGGTCCAGATATTAGATGGATAGGAAATGAAAAAGGGTATGCTGGAGAAATGTGCTTTAGCACTATAAGCATATCAAATATGAAAAAAGGTGAAGATGTTGAATACTTAAATAAAGGGGAAATAGGAGGGGAAGATTGGGTTGTAGGAGAATGTGATGTTTCTATAAGACCAGGTTGGTTTTATCATGAAAATCAAGACAATGAAGTTAAGTCCTTAGAGAAACTTTTAGATATTTACTATAAATCTGTTGGTAGAAATGGAGTTTTGTTACTTAATGTGCCTCCAAATAAAGAGGGAAAGTTTCATAAAAATGATGTTAGTAGAATAAAAGAGTTTGGAAAAGCAATAAGAGATACCTTTTCAGAAAATTTAAGTTTAAATACAAGTTTAAAAGTTTCAAGTAGTTTTTCAGAGGGAAAATATAATAAGAACAATATAGTTGATGGAAATTATGATACTTATTGGGTTGGAAATTCTTGTGAAAATGAAATCATAGAAATTGATTTTGAAAAAGAGGTTGAGTTTGATGTTATTATGATACAAGAATATATTCCTTTAGGTCAGAGAGTTTTAGAATTTGATGTAGAAGTTTTAAAAAATGGTCTTTGGGAATTAGTATTTAGTGGTAAAAGTATAGGGTATAAAAGGTGTTTAAAGGTTGGAAAGAATAAAAGTAAAAGAATAAGAGTTAATATTAAAAAGTCTTTGGAAGTTCCTATTATAAATAATATTGGAGTTTACAAGGAACCTTATTATATAAAAGAAAAGATAGATTTTAAAAATAGCAAAGATAAAAAAGTGTCATTTATAGAATTTGAAAAAGAGAGCTATATTATAAATAGGCATAAAAAGAAAGCAGTTTTTAAAGTTATAAGAAGTGGAAATACTAAAAATGAAGTTGAGATTAATTATGACACTTTACAAGGAACAGCCTTAAGTGGAATTGATTATCAAACTTGGTCAGGTACATTAAAATTTAATAAAGAAGAGGTAGAGAAAACTTTTGAAATAAATATTATAGAAAATAATAATAGTGAAGAAAGAGAATTTTATTTGAATTTAAGTGATTGTATAGGTGGAGAAGTAGGGAGAAAAGGAAAGGTTTCAGTTTTAATAAAATAATGCTTTTTTGAATAGATTTAAATTTTTTTATTTAACTTACTTTTTGTATTTGTATTGTTTGTAAAAATAGAGAAGATTTATGAATAATAATATTTCTTTGGGAAATAATACGAAAAGGAGGGATGATAATGGAAAATTTAAATGTTAATCAAAGAGAAAAAAAGACTAGACATTCAAGTAGACAATGTAGAAGAAAAGGACTTATTCCTGGAGTTTTATATGGAAAGGGAATAAATAATTTCTTATTTGAAATCGGAGAGTTAGAGCTTAACCATGCACTTTCTGTAAGTGGGGAGCATGGGCTTTTAGAGATAAATTCACCAGAAGGTTCTGTAAACACTTTAATTAAAGAAGTACAAAGAGATCCTGTAAGTAGAAAAGTAATCCATATAGATTTAGAAAAGGTAGAAGAAAATGAAGAGATAGTAACTAGTATTCCTGTAAACTTTGTTGGAGAAGGATTTATAAATAAAATTGGTGCTGTTCTTCAAAAGGATAGAGATAGCATAAAGGTTAAATGTTCACCTTCAAATATACCAAAGAGTGTAGAAATTAATGTTGGAGATGCAAAACCAGGAGATCAATTTAAGGTTTCTGATGTTGAGTTTGGAAGTGAAATTTCAATCGTTGATGATTTAAATTCAGTTTTAGCATCTGTAAGTTATGAACAAAAAATAGTTACCCAAGAGGATGTTAACGAAGAAGTAGAAGAAAATAAAGTTAAAAAAGAATAAGGAAAATTAGCTTAAGAAAGTTTAAATGTGAATTAAGAATGGATTTTTAATTAAAAATTTCCATTCTTAATTTTTTGTTTTGATATTGGATAATTATGTAGTATAATATGTGTGGAAATATAATACATATTTCTTAATTAAAAATACAAAAGGGGAGATAGTAAAGTGTATAAAAAAAGATATGAAGAATGGTTAAACTCTACTATTATTTCAGAAGAAATAAAATCAGAATTAAGAGAAATAAAAGATAAAAAAGATATAGAAGATAGATTTTACAAAGAATTAGATTTTGGTACAGGTGGATTAAGAGGGGTTATAGGTGCTGGAACTAATAGAATGAACATATATACAGTTGGAAAAGCTACTCAAGGATTTGCTGATTATTTAAATGATAATTATGCTGGGGAAAAATCAGTTGCAATAGCTTATGATTCAAGAAATATGTCTAAAGAATTTGCAAAGGCAGCTGCTTTAACTCTTTGTGCAAACGGTGTAAAAGTTAATCTTTTTGAATCTTTAAGACCAACTCCAATGCTTTCATTCGCTGTTAGAGAGTTAAATTGTCAAGGTGGTATTGTTATAACAGCATCACACAATCCAAAACAATATAATGGATATAAGGTATATGGTGATGATGGATGTCAGTTAACTGATATTCCAGCAAAGGCTGTTATTGGATACGTTAATAAAGTTACAGATTATGCAAACATAAAAACTATGACTGAAGAGAAAGCTTTAGAAGAAGGTCTTTTAGTTTATATAGGAAAAGATATAGATGATAAATATATGGAGTGTTTAAAAACTTTAACAATCAGAGAAGATTTAGTTAAAGAACATGCTAAAGATTTAAAAATAATATATACTCCAATCCATGGTACAGGAAATCTTCCAGTAAGAAGAATATTAAATGAATTAGGATATGAAAATGTTACTGTTGTTAAGGAGCAAGAATTACCAAATGGAAACTTCCCAACAGCTCCATATCCAAATCCAGAAGATCCAAGAGTATTTGCTTTAGCTTTAGATATGGCTAAAGAAATTCAACCTGATATAATTTTTGGAACAGACCCAGACTGCGATAGAATAGGTGTTGTTGTTAAGGATAATAAAGGTGAATATCAAGTATTAACTGGAAATCAAACAGGAATGTTATTAACTAACTATATTTTAAGTTCATTAAAAGAAATGAATAAATTACCTGAAAATGGTGCTGTTATAAAAACAATAGTTACTACTGAGTCAGTAAGAAAAATGGCTGATGAATATGGAGTAACATTAATAGACACATTAACAGGTTTCAAATATATTGGAGAAAAAATAAAAGAGTTTGAAAAATCAGGTTCAAATCAATACCTATTTGGATTTGAAGAAAGTTATGGATATTTAGCAGGAACATTTGCTAGAGATAAGGATGCTGTTGTAGCTTCAATGTTAATAGCTGAAATGACTTTATATTATAAATCTAAAGGAAAAACTCTTTATGATGGATTAATAGAACTTTATAATAAGTATGGATACTTTAAAGAGAGCTTAGTTTCAATAGAATTAGCTGGAAAAGAAGGACAAGAGAAAATTGCTAAATGTATAGATGCTTTAAGAAATGAAGCTTTAAAAGAAATTAATGGTGCTAAGGTTGTTACATCTTTTGACTATAAATTAAGCAAAGAATTAAACAATTTAACTTTAGAAGAAAAAGAAATAAAACTTCCAAAATCAAATGTTTTAAAATACATTTTAGAAGATGATTCATGGTTTGTTGTTAGACCTTCAGGAACTGAACCAAAAATGAAAATTTACTTATCAGTAAAAGGGTCAAGTTTAGAAGATTCAGCAGAAAAAACTGAAACATTCAAAAATTCTATAATGGAAGTAATAAACGAAAAATTAAAATAGTTATATTTAAAGAGTTGTATTTTAGATACAACTCTTTTTATTTTTTTATAAATTTTAGATGAGACAAGGGAGCAATAGGTATTAAAAATAAATTTCATACCAAAAATAAAATTAAGTGTTATAATATATAACTATGTGAGATGAAGAATTTTTTGTTTTATGGTAGAATATACTTCGATTTTAAATTTGGAAAATTGTTTTTATAAAGATCAAAAATTTAGGTTCTGTTTTAAGAGAGTGTTTATTTTAGAGGGAACTGAATTAAGTAGGTTTTAAAGGATAGCTAAAATCAACACTAGTTTAAAACAAATCCCAAATTTAAAATGGTATTTAAAATGAAATAAAAATTATTTTAGAGAATAATATATTTTATATAAGGAGAGTTTTAATATGAGTTTTAATACATTTGCAAAAGAAAAGTTATCACAATTGCTATTTTTAGAGATTGATGGAAATGGACTTGTAAAGAGTTTAGGTAAAAGTGTTAAGGATTTAAATCTTAAGGAATTATATGTTCCTGTTGACCCAAGACATTTATCAAATGATATAAAAAGTGGGTATAAATTAGAATCATTACCTATAAATTACTTAGTGGAGGGTATGTTCTTTGCTTTAGGTGGAGATAAGGATTTTAGATTTAATAAGGATTATAAAAATTTAATTGGGTTAATTGATGATGCAATTCCTTGTGTAAAAACAATAATTGCTGAAAAAGTTAAAGAAGAGAATATGGTTGAATCATTTATGCTTTTAAAAGGATTAAATGAAATTTCAGATGAAACAGAAGTTTATGAAAATTTATTGCTTATATGCGAATCATTAAGAGAGAGAAATAAATCTTATAATGATGTTCAACTTGAAATTTGTGATAAGTGCAAAGCTAATAGAAGCGATTTAGCCCTTCCATATCTTTATTCTGCAATAGCTTATAATGATATGGGGCAGTTTGATAAGGCTTATGTTGATATAAATGAGTACCTAAATAAGGGTGGAGAAAGAAATGATATAGTTGAGGTTTTATTTAATGAAATAAAAGATTCAGCTAACTATGAAGAAGGAAAAGAAGAGTTAATTGAAGAGCCAGAACAAGCTTTAGCAAGACTTCTTCCTTTAGCAGATAAGTTTGAGGATAATGCAATTTTAAGATACTATATAGCAACAGCATATAGAAGATTAGGAAACTTTGAAAAAGCTGTTTACTATTTAAACGAGTGCTTAGCTATAGATAGTAGTATAGTTGAAGCTGTAAATGAGATGGGTATAAACTATGCTTCACTTGGAGTATATGATGAGGCTGTTAAATATTTAAGAAAAGCATTTGAAAGTACAAGGGATATAGAGGTTTGTACCAATTTAATAGTTTGTTATTTAAATGCAGGTATGATTGATGAAGCAAAACAACATTTAGACATAGCAAAGGCCTTAAATAAAGATGATGAAATAGTAAAAGAGATTGAAACATTTATGAAAAGTAATAAACTAATATAATCTATATTTATTGAGTAGAAACTTTAAACTGCTTATTAAGATAGTCTTAAAGTTATATCTAAAATTAACATTTACTTAAAAAAGAGTGGAAATTAAAATTACTTTACATTAAAAATAATTTAATAGAAAATATGTATGTATAGCTTAGTAAATGGCAAGTATAAGAAATAAAACAATAGGTTTTATGGTGATAAAATGTACAGAGATTTACTAGGCTATATGCTTTTTATTGGAACAAAAGAAGAACTATTAAAAGAAATTTTAAGTAAGGATAGAGTTAATATAATATCAGGGAATCCTGAAGTTTTATATAATGGATTAATTGATGAAAAACTTAGAAAAAGTTTTTTAGAAGAAGATGCATTAATAATTCCAGATGGGGTTGGAAGTTTGCTTGCAAGTGGAGTAAGTATTAAAGAAAAAATTGCAGGAATAGAAGTTATGGATATGCTTTTAGAATATGCAGAAAAAAGTGGGTTAAAGGTTTATTTGCTTGGGGCTAAATATGAAAGTCTTTTTAAGTGCAAGAAAAATATTGAAAAAAAATTTAGAGGAATTAATATAGCTGGAATAAATGACGGTTTTTTTGATATTAAAAACTGTGAAAATATAATAAATAAAATTAATTATTCTAAGGCAGATATAATTTTTGTGGCAATGGGCTCTCCAAGACAGGAATTTTTTATTGAAACTTATAAAGATAAATTGTGCTGTAAAATTTTAATGGGAGTTGGAGGAAGCTTTGACGTTATATCAGGAAATATAAAAAGAGCTCCTAATTTTATGATTAATATGGGAATGGAGTGGCTTTATAGATTTTTCAAGGAACCATGGAGAATTAAAAAACTTTTGGTTATTTTTAAGTTTTTATATATTTCCTCAAGAGATAAGGTGAGAAAAATATGAAGATACTTTTTATTGCTTGTTATTCGCCTTTAATAAATAATTCTGCATCAATAGAGACTTTAATGTATTTGAATAATTTATGTAATAAAGATAATAATGAAGTACATCTTTTAACTGTTGATTTTCCTAAAAACTCTATTTATTATGATGAAGAAATCTTAGCTTTATTAGATAAAAAAGTTCGTATTCATAAAATTAGTGGAGGGAAAATATTTAATAAGATAATGCCAAAGAAACTTTCTAAAATCAGTGAGGAAGTTCCTTTTAAAGATAAAAAATATTATAAGAAGAAACTAGAAATTCTTAGAGCTTTTAAGAAGAAATTTATATTTCCAGATATGTATTATAAGTGGAGTTTTAAAGCTTCAAGATATGGGATAAATCTTACTAAGAGAGAAAAGTTTGATGTTATATTTTCTATGCATGAACCTCCATCAAGTCATCTTTGTGCATTTAGAATAAAGAAAGCTTTTAAAGAAATTCCTTGGGTTCTTTATTGGAGTGATCCTTGGACTAAGGATTTAAGTAGGGAGAAAACTGGAGCTTTAAGGAAGTGGGTAGAAAAAAGAAAGGAAAAAGAAGTTGTTTCTAATGGAGATAGACACATATTTGTTACAGAGGAAAACAGAGAGGATTTTATTAAGGAATACGGTATTTTAAAAGAAAAATGTTTTATAATAACTAGAGGGTATGATGGAAATTTATATAATGAAATAGAAAAGGAAAAAATCCCAGAGTTATTAAATAAGAAAAAAATAAATTTAGTTTATACAGGAGAAATTTTTTCTAAGCTTAGAGATTTAAATCCTTTTTTTGAAGCTTTAGAGAAGCTTCAAAGAGAAGAATACGAGTTTTTAAATAGATTTAACATACTTTTCTTTGGAAATATAGACAATAAAGAATTACAAGAAAAGTTAAATAGATTTTCAAGTGTTAGCTTTAATCCTAGAGTTGATTATAAAACTGCACTTAAATATATGATACATAGTGATGGACTTCTTATTTGGGGAAATAGGAAATCAAAACAAATACCAGCTAAAATATATGATTATTTTGGAACTAAGAACCCTATTATTTCAATACTAGGAGATGAGGAAGATCCTCTTAAATCAAAGGTTTGTGATTCAGAAAAATGTATTGTTGTAAATAATAATAAAGATGAAATTATTGATTCATTTAAAAAATTAGAAGTTTTAATTAGAGAAAATAAATGTTTCTATGAAGAAAAAGAGTATGAGTGGAAAAATATATGTAATAGGCTTAATAGTATTTTGAAGTTTTAATTATTCATTAACTTAAATTAAGTCTTTGTATAAAGATATATTGAGAAATAAAATAGAGAGATGATAAAAAGAGTTATATAGACATAAGTTATTTATTTCTTTAAAAGTTTATTTGATATAAATATTTTATTTTGGTAAAGTTTATAAATAAAATAAGCAATATGATATTAGGAGGGCTAGTATGAAAAATGAAAAGATAAAAGATTTTATAGAAGACTTAGGCTCAAATTCACCAGCACCAGGTGGTGGTGCTGCAGCTGGGCTAGTTGGAGCAGTGGGGTGTGCCTTAACCTCAATGGTTTATAGTTTGACTGTAGGTAAAAAAAGCTATGAAATATTAGATGAAGAACATAAGGAATTAATGAATAAAAATTTTGAGGAAGCAAAGAAAACTTATGATGAAATGATGGATTTCATGAATAGAGATGAAGAGGCTTTTACTTCATTGATGGATTCTTATAAGCTTCCTAAGGAAAATGAGGAAGAAAAGAAAGTAAGAAGTGAAAAAATAAAAGAATGTACTATAGGGGCTATGATGGTTCCTTTAGAATTAAGTAGAAAAGCAGTTAAGTTTTTTGAAAATATTAAGTTTGCAATTAAGTATGGAAATAAAAACTTACTTTCAGATGGAGTTATAAGTGCAATAATGATTAATTCTTGTATAGAAGCATCCTTAGTTAATGTTGAAGTGAATTTAGCTTTCTTAAAAGATGAAGAACTTGCCAAAAAAGTGAAAGAAGAAATTTCTAATATAAGAAGAGAGAGCAATAGATTAAAAGAGGATATCTTAAGAGAAAGCAACTTCTTACAAGAATAATAATTTTTGAAGTTCTTTTAAAGAATATATAATAATAAAAGAAAATAATGAAAACCACCTTTTATTAAGGTGGTTTTTATAAATTATACTTCGATTATCATACCATCATATGCGAATTTTATTCCATCATAACTATTTTCAAGTTCTAAGTAATCATTAAAGGATTTACCCCAATCTTCTTCCAAATGAGTAATGATAACATTTTTAATTGTGTATTTTTCTTTTAGTTCTTCTATTTCAGCCATTGTAAACAGTTCGTTTCTAAGTGGATTATTATTTTCTAATATGAAACCATCTTTTAATTTTTCACCAACAATTGTATTTCCTATTATTAGATAATCAGCGTTTTTAAATATTTCATTTTCAGGAAAAGGTTTCACGTCACAAGGAGCATATAAGACCTTTTTCTTATTATTTTCAAATACAAAAACAGTAGCTTTACTAGCTTGTACAAGACTTACTTTAATATTATTTATTATTATATGACTATTTACAACTTTTCTTTTGATTAAATTTCTAACATTTTCGTAGTAATCTAAAAAAGAACCATATTCAAAACCTATGGAATTTATGCTATTCATAACCTGTTCTATAGCAAATACATTTATTGGTTTAGAACATTCATTTCCTTTAGATATTTCAAGCCAATTTAATCTAAGTTGTTCAAAAACTCTCATTCCAAGAGTATGGTCTGGATCAACATGGCTAAATAATACATTATCTATTTTTTCTACATTTGAATAATTAAGAGCTTCTACTATGTTTTCTGGTGTATCCACAAGTAGGTTTGCATCTTCTAAATATAGGCTACATCCAAACCTTGCAAAAGGATGTCCTTTGATTCTAGCTTCCTTACAAATTTTACACATACATAAAGGTTTAGGTAGAGAAACACACCCACCACTACCAATAATATTAAATCTCATAATCTTCTCCCCTTTTATTGATAATTCGTTTGATATAATTGTATTCTGAAATATTTATGTATAACTCCTTGTTTTATTTGCTGTGTGAGAACTCAATTATAACAAGGAGTTTGCATAAATGTTTTTTTATTTTATTCAGTTGCAAAATTATTCAAGTATTTTTACAATATTATATATAATTATATAATATTTAAGTTGTTTTCATAAGGTTTATATTTAGAGAATATGGTGTTTTAAAGTTTTTAAATTATTTAAGAGTTTAAGGCATAAAAAATTAAATTAATAAATATATAAATCAACTTTTATATAATATAGATTAATTATTAGATGAAATTGGAGTTATATCGTTTAAAGATTTAAACTCATATCCATCTTTTTTTAATTCTTTTATAAGTTCATCTAAAATAGCTGTATTTGTGTCTGAAACAGCATGAAGAAGTGCTATTTCTCCATTATGGAGTTTATCCATAATCTTTTTCTTTGCAACTTCCTTTGCAGGCTGCTCATCAATTAACCAATCTCTGTATGCAAAACTCCAAAATACTGTGGTATATCCAAGTTCTTCAGTTGAAATTATTGATTGTTCACTATACTTACCCATAGGAGGTCTAAAAAATTTAGGCATTTCTTTGCCAGTTATTTTTGTATATTCTTCTTCAACCTCTGTAAATTCTTTTTTAAACTTTTCTTTATCAAGTATTTTTGCCATAGAAGGGTGGTGAGAACTATGATTGCAAACTAAATGACCTTCTTCATCCATTCTTTTAATAAGGTCTGGATAATCTTTAACATATGGCTTAGTTACAAAAAAAGCAGCAGGAACATTATTATCTTTTAAAATATCAAGTATTTTAGCTGTATTTCCATTTTCATATCCTTCATCAAAGGTTAAAAATATTTCTTTTTTTGAAGTATCTCCACAGTAAAGAACTTTATGTTTATGTATATAAGAAGTTTCTTTTGGAGCATGTGGAATTCCTTCGTCCTTATTGTATGAATAATACCATCCATATTCTTTATTGCATGGATTATTAGTTTCTTTTCCTAATACTTTTGTTGTAAGTGGAAAAGATAAAAATATCATTAAAGAAAAAGTTAATGATAGTAATTTTTTTATCATAAAATATCACCTCAAAATTAGTATGTGTTAAGAAATATGATTAATTTGTATTTTTATATGGATAATTAGGAAAGATAATACAGTTGTTGAAATATATATTAAGCTAGAGTATAATCATTAAGTATGAATTTAAATAATAGAGAAAGGGAAGGTGTACATAATGAAATTAGGAATGGTTGGATTACCAAACGTAGGTAAAAGTACATTATTCAATGCCATAACAAAGGCAGGTGCTGAATCAGCAAACTATCCTTTCTGTACAATAGAACCAAATGTTGGTGTTGTAAGTGTACCAGATAAGAGATTAGATGTTTTAGAAAAAATATATAATACAAAAAGGAAAGTATATACTGCAATAGAATTTTATGATATAGCAGGATTAGTTAAAGGAGCTAGTAAGGGAGAAGGATTAGGAAATAAATTCTTATCACATATAAGAGAAGTTGCTGCCATAGTTCACGTTGTAAGATGCTTCGATAATGAAAATGTTGTTCACGTAGAAGGTTCAGTAGATCCAATAAGAGATATAGAAACTATAAACCTAGAGCTTATCTTCGCAGATTTAGATGTTCTTGAAAGAAGAATGGAAAAAACTATGAAGTTAGTAAGATCTGGTGATAAAACTGCTAAGTTTGAATATGAAGTAATGGAAAAATTAAAAGCACACTTAGAAGATAATAAACCAGCTAGAACATTAGAAACTACTGAAGATGAAGAAGCTTTCATTAAGACTTTATTCTTAATAACTTCAAAACCAGTTTTATATGCTTGTAACATATCAGAAGATGATATGATGGAAGGAAACCTAGACAACGAATATGTTCAAAAGGTTAGAGCATATGCTGAGGCTGAAAATTCAGGAATAATGGTTGTTTGTGCAAAACTTGAAGAAGAATTATCAGGATTAGATGATGAAGAAAAAGCTGAAATGTTAGCTGAGTATGGATTAGATGAGGCTGGTCTAGATAAACTTATAGAAGCAAGTTACAAATTATTAGGTTTAATGAGTTATTTAACTGCCGGTGTACAGGAAGTTAGAGCTTGGACTATAAAACAAGGAACAAAAGCACCACAAGCTGCTGGTAAAATCCACTCAGATATAGAAAGAGGATTTATAAGAGCTGAGGTTGTTTCATACGATGATTTAGTAGAGTGTGGATCAGAAGCTGTTGCTAAAGAAAAAGGTGTTTACAGATTAGAAGGTAAAGAGTACGTAATGAAAGATGGAGACATAGTTAACTTCAGATTTAACGTGTAATTAAGTTATAACTGTATTGAATACTTAATATTATTTATAAGTTTTATAATATTAAGTAATTTAATACAGTTTTTTGTTTTTAGAAAATGTTAGATAAAAGTTTTTATCATCAAATTATAACAGTATATTTAGACAAAAAAAACTATTTGAAGCGTTACTTCAAATAGCTTTTTGTATGTATGGCGGGAGTATGTGGGAATCGAACCCACCCATGATGGTATTAGCACCATAACTAGGTGTTGAAGACCTGTAGAGACACCAGCCCCTATCTACTCCCGTATTATTTTTAAATTTTACACTAAAAATGAGAAAATGTCAAATTTTTTGGAAAAGTACATTGTTAATTACTAAATATATTAAATTTTTTTAAAAAGGAAATTTAAATTTTCTATAGAATAATGTATAATAATATATTATAGAATGAGAAAATGGTTGTACTAGACCAAATTTTTAGTGTAACTTATTGAAAGTATGTAAGTTTACATATTTTTGTCCAATAATTAATAATTTTTCGAAAGAATATTTATTGTTGAAATTTAAAAAGATAAGTTTAGTTATATTACTGATATATAATATGATGAGATTAAACAAATGATGATAATTAATTGAAAAAATAAGGAGTATTTATATGGAATTTAAACATGTTTCGGTTTTGCTTGATGAATGCATAGATGCCTTAGCAATTAAAGAAGATGGTATATATGTGGATTGTACCTTAGGTGGTGCAGGTCATTCAAGTGAGATAGTTAAGAAGCTTTCAGAAGATGGAAGATTAATAGGATTTGATCAAGATAAAGATGCTTTAAAGGCAGCAGGAGAAAGATTAAAAGAGTACAATAACGTAACATATGTACATAGTAATTTCTATGCCATATATGACGTTTTTACAGATTTAGGAATAGATGGTGTAGATGGTATTCTTATGGATTTAGGAGTTTCTTCTTATCAGTTAGATAATGGAGAAAGAGGATTTAGTTATATGCAAGATGCTCCTTTAGATATGAGAATGAATAGAGAAAATAGTTTCTCAGCATATGAAGTTGTAAACACATATTCAGAAGATGAGTTATTTAGAATAATAAAAGAGTACGGTGAAGAAAAATTTGCTAAAAGAATTGCAAGTTTTATAGTTAGAAACAGAGAAGAAAAAAATATTGAAACTACATTGGAGTTGGTTGAAATAATAAAGGCGGCTATTCCAGCAAAAGCAAGAAGAGAAGGACCACATCCTGCTAAGAGAACATTTCAGGCTATAAGAATAGAAGTTAACAAAGAACTTGAAATTATAAAAAGAACAATATTAGATGGTGTTAAGAAACTTAATAAAGGTGGAAGAATGGCAATAATAACTTTCCACTCTTTAGAAGATAGAATTGTAAAAAATACATTTAAAGAATTAGCAAATCCATGCACATGTCCTAGCGAATTTCCAGTGTGTGTATGTAACAAGAAAGCAGAAGTTAAGCTTATAACTAGAAAACCAATAGAAGCTAGTAAAGAAGAATTAGAATTTAATCCAAGAAGTAGAAGTGCTAAATTAAGAATAATAGAGAAATTATAATAAGGTTTTAATAAAGGCTATAATTTGTATAACAGTAAGTAGAGTTTTTAGAGTAAGGGGAATATAAATAAAATTTTGGAGAGGGATTGGAAATGATAGTAAAAGAGTTTGATTACAATGGAAGTTCTGCACTTAAACCACAAAGAAAAAAGCAAACTACGCCAAGTAGAAAAAACTATGATAGAAAAATAAAAAAAATCGAACAACAAAGAAAAAGAAAACAAAGAGAAAAGAATCTAAAGAAAAACGTAATACAAGTGGTGCTTTTAATATTAGTAGTGGGGGGAATAACTATAACTAGAGATATTAAGGTATATAAAACTCAGCAACAATTAGATTCTATAAATAAGCAAATAAATACTGTTATAACAGAAAATGAAGCTTTAAAGGTTGAAATTTTAAAAGCTGGTTCTTTAGATAAAATAGAAGAAACTGCTAAGAATAAATTGAAAATGATATTGCCAACTAAGGACGATATGATTAAGTTAGGGGGAAACTAGCTAGCTACTAGTAACAAGATATAAATTAGGATGCACTTTTATGTTTATTTTAAAGGTGCATCCATAATTTTTATTCAACTTAATATGGAGGGCTGATGGTGAAGAAAAATAAGAAGAACAAAAGATTTAACTTTAACCTTAAATTTGATTCAGGTGATTATAAACTAACTAAAAATTTAAAAGATAAAAGAATATTTCTAACTATGATTGTTGTTTGGTCATTATTAATAATTCTTGTTTTAAGATTATCATATATAATGATTTTTAAGCATAAAGAATATGGTTCAATGGCTGAAGAACAATGGAAAAATGAAGTTAAAATAAGTGCAAAAAGAGGAGATATCTTAGATAGGAATGGAGCACAGTTAGCTGTAAGTGCTAATGTTTATAGAGTAGACTTAGATCTTAAGACAATAAGAGAAACTTATATTAAGAAAGATTTTACAGAGGATGATAAAAAAGAAAAATTAAATGAATTAGCAGAAAAATTAGCATATGCTTTAAATATGCAAAAAGAAGATGTTTATGATAAATTAAATCTAAAACTTCCATCAGGAACGCCAGCTAATTCAGCTACACTAACTAGAAAGATAGAGAAAGCTCAGGCTGATAAGGTTAAAGCTTTAAAAATAAGAGGAGTAATAGTTTCTCAAGATACTAAGAGATATTATCCAGATAATAATTTTTTAGCTCAGGTTTTAGGAAGAGTTGATTCAGATGGAAAGGGACAAGCGGGAGTAGAACTTGAATATAATTCTCAACTTTCAGGATTACCAGGTATGAGGATAGCAGAAATTGCAGGTAAAAATAGTGGGGCAATTCCATATTCAAGTTCTGAATTTGCAAATCCTGTTGAAGGAAAAGATGTAACTTTGACAATTGATGAAACTATTCAATATTTTGCAGAAAAAGTTGCAGAAAAAGGTATAAAGGAATATAAAGCAAAAGGAATTAGTATAGTTGTTATGAATCCTCAAAATGGAGAGATTCTTGCCATGGCAGATAAACCAGATTATAATCCTAATAACCCTTATGAGGGATATGAAAAATTTCCCGGAAAGACAAAGGTTGAAAAGTTAGAAAATATGTGGAAAAATCATTCGGTTGCAGATACTTTTGAACCTGGATCTATATTTAAAATGGTTACAGCCTCAGCAGCTGTTCAAGAGGGGATTGCTGGTAAAGATGAAACATATTTTTGTCCTGGTGGAAAACATGTGGCAGATAGATATATAAAATGTTGGAAACCTGGAGGTCATGGAATAGAGAACTTCGACCAAATATTAGAAAATTCTTGCAATGTTGGATTCATGGATATTGGTGGAAAGCTTGGAAAAGAGAAATTAAATGAGTATATAAACAAATTTGGTTTTGGAGAAAAAACAGGAGTTGATTTACCTGGAGAAACTAAAGGTATAATACTTCCAAATGATAAAATAGGACCGGTTGAACTTGCTACTATATCTTTTGGACAAACGGATAGTGCAAGTTCTATGCAAATGATGGCTGCTATGAATACTATAGCTAATGGTGGAACATGGATACAACCACATGTTATGAAAAATATAAGTCATGAAACTAGTGATGGAACAAGAGTTATAGATGAAACTTTTGAGCCTAAAAAAGTTTATGATGTAATAAGTCAAAAAACAGCGAAAAGAGTATCAGAAGCCTTAGAAAGAACTGTACATTATGGTTCTCCAAAGAGAGCTTATATAAAAGGATACGGAATAGCCGGTAAAACAGGAACTGCAGAAAAGGTTAAAGCAACAGGAGGATATGGTGGTGGATATGTGGCATCATTTGCAGGATTTGCACCATATGATAATCCACAAATTTCTATGCTTATAGTTGTTGATAATCCTCAAGGTTCATATTTTGGAGGATTGGTGGCTGCACCATTAGCTCATGATTTATTTAGTGATATATTTAATTATATTGAATTAGATAATTCAAATATAGATAAAGATAAACAATCAGAAGTTGTTATTCCGGAAGTTAGAGGAATGAGCCTTGATAAAGCAAAAGAGGTTTTAGAGCAAAATAACATAAAATATTCTATAGATGGTGATGGAAGTTCAGTAGTAGGCATGAATCCAAATCCAGGATATTCAATAAAAAGTGGTAGTGAAATTAAACTTTACACTAAATCTACTTCAAACTATAATAAAGATGTTATAGTACCAGATTTTAATGGATTATCAATGGAAGAATCTAAGGAACTTCTTAAAAAGATTGGATTGAAAGGAAGTTTCTCAGGAGAAGGAAATGTTGTAAAGCAAAGTATTTCTCAAGGGGATGTTGTTAAAAGTGGTGCTACAATATATTTTAATTTAGCTAAGAAATAAAAAGATTTAAATCACTAGCATGTGAGTAAATTCACATGCTAGTATTTTGTGAATTTAACGCTTGTTTAGTGCATAGTATTTAAGGAGTGAAAAAAATGATTCTTAAAAGTTTATTAGAAGGATTAGATTATGAACTTATAAAGGGTAATAAAGAGTTAGAAATAAAAAATATAAGATATGACAATAGAAAAGTAGATAAAGGTGATATCTTTGTTTGTGTAAAAGGATTTAAGGTTGATGGACATTCTTTTATAGGAGATGCCATAAAAAGAGGTGCTAGTGTAATAATAGTACAAGATCATGTTAATTGTTTAGAAGATGTAACAATAATAAAAGTTCAAGATACAAGAAAAGCGTTAGCTTTAATGTCTTCAAATTATTTTGGAAATCCTAAAGATAAGCTTAAGATAATAGGTATAACAGGTACTAATGGAAAAACTACTTCTGCATTTATGATTAAGTCAATTTTAGAAAAAGCAGGTCATAAAACAGGATTAATAGGTACTATAGCAAACTATATAGGAAATAAAAAGGTTGATGCAGTAAGAACTACACCAGAATCATATGAACTTCATGAATTATTTAAGAATATGGTTGATGAGGGAGTTGAATTTTGTGTTATGGAAGTTTCATCTCACTCATTAGATTTAGATAGAGTTTATGGAGTTAGATTCGAGGAAGGTATATTTACTAATTTAACTAGAGATCATCTAGATTTTCATAAAACTTTTGAAAATTATTATAATGCTAAGTTTAAGCTTTTTGAAAGAAGTAATCACAGCATAATAAACTTAGATGATGAATATGGTGTTAATATAGTTAAAGATATTGAGAAAAGAAAGGTAGACACTAAAACTTTTACTTTCTCAGTTGAAAAAGAATCAGATTTTAAAGCTTTTGAGATTAAAAGTCACTCAAATGGTTCAGAATTTAAGGTGAGTTTAAAGAATATTGAAGAATTTTCTATAAATATTCCAGGAGAATACAATATATATAATTCATTAGGATGCATAATATGTGCATATAACTTAGGAATTCCAGTTAAAAAAATTAAAGAAGGACTAAGTGATATATTAATACCTGGTAGATGTGAGCTTGTGGCTAAAGAAAAGAATTTACCTTACAGCATAATAATAGATTATGCACATACACCTGACGGCTTAGAAAATATTTTAAGTACAGTTAAAGCCTTTACTAAAAATAGAATGATTTCTGTTTTTGGATGTGGAGGGGATAGAGATAAGGTTAAGCGTCCTCAAATGGGTGAAATAGGATGTAAGTTATCAGATGTTGCAATTATAACTTCTGATAATCCAAGAAGTGAGGAACCTATGGATATAATAAATGACATAATAAAATCACTTAACTATGATAACTTTCAGGTTGAGGTTAATAGAAAAGATGCTATAAGAAAGGCTATTGAAATGGCTGAAGAAGGAGATGTCATTGTTATAGCAGGAAAAGGTCATGAAACATATCAAATACTAAAAGATGAAACAATACACTTTGATGAAAGAGAAGTAGTATATGATATTTTAGAAAATAAGTAGAGGTGTTAAGAGATGCTAGAATTAAATTTACAAGAAATTGTAAAAGCTACTACAGGAACTTTACTAAAAGAGTCTGATGTAAAAGAGATAAAAGGAGTATCAACTGATACAAGAAAAATAGATGAGGGAACTTTGTTTATTGCATTAAAAGGAGAAAATTTCAATGGAAATGATTATGTTTTAGATGCTTTCAATAAAGGAGCTAAAATTGCAATAGTTAGTGAAGTTAAATGTGATTTAGAAAAATTAAGAGAAGATGTTTCTTTAATAAAAGTTTCTGACACAGGAAGAGCCTTAATGGATTTAGCTAAGTTTTATAGAAAAAAGCTTGGATTAAAGGTTGTTGGAATAACTGGATCTGCAGGAAAAACTTCAACTAAGGATTTAGTTGCTGCTGTTTTAAGTGATAAATATAAAGTTTTTAAAACTAAAGGAAATTTCAATAATGAAATAGGGTTACCTCTTATGATTTTGGAGTTAGATAGCACATATGATGTTGCAATCTTAGAAATGGGTATGAGAGGTCTTGGACAAATTAAGGAACTTGCAGAAATTGCATCACCTGATTTAGGTATTATAACTAATATAGGAATTTCTCATATAGAAATATTAAAGACTAGAGAAAATATATTAAAAGCAAAAATGGAAATTGCTACTTTCTTTGATAAAAACAATACTCTTGTAGTTTGTGGAAATGATGATTTTCTGGGTGCATTACCAAAGGCTGAATATAAAATAGTAAAAACTGGGGTTTGTGAAGACTTTGAAATAGGTGCTAAAGATATAGAGCTACAAGAACTTTCATCTACTTTTAAAATATATGATGGAGAAAATGAAATTGAGTTTTCTTTAGATATGCCAGGAAAACATAATATAAGTAATCTTATGTTAGGAGTTGCCGTTGCAAAAGAATTAGGAGTTTCTTATGAAGAGATGAAAAAAGGATTAAACAATATAGATGCAACATCAATGAGATTAGAGCTTATAAAAAAAGAAGGATTTTCAATCTTAAATGATTGCTATAATTCAAGTCCAGTAGCTGTTATGTCTGCTATTGATGTTATGAAAAACTTAGATGGAAAAAGAAGAATAGCTGTTTTAGGGACAATGAGAGAACTAGGACATAAGTCTGAAGAAGCTCATGAGGAAGTTGGTAAATGTGCAAAGGAAAATGGAATAGATAAAGTTCTTTGCTTTGGAGATTTTTCAGAGTATATTAAAAAGGGATATGGAGAAGGATGTACTGTATATAAAAATAAGGAATCCTTAATTAATGACTTATTAAATATGATTGAAGAAGGGGACATCATATTAGTAAAAGCTTCAAGAAGTTTAAAGTTCGAAGAAATAACTAAGGCATTATTAGAGAAGTAATTGAAACTAAGGAGGTGAAGCTACTTAGTTTTATAGGTAGCAAAATTTTATGGAATTTTTAAAGACGGCAATAGACCCTAAAATAATAATGGCAATAGTAATAAGTTTTATAATAGCATCAATATTAGGTCCTATTATAATTCCTATGTTACATAAGCTTAAATTTGGACAAAATATTAGAGAAGATGGACCAAAAAGTCACTTAAAAAAATCAGGAACACCAACAATAGGTGGATTAATATTTATTTTTGCAACTATTATAACAATGTTTATTATGGTTAAAAATCCAACAGATGAGGCTATGATAGCTTTATATGCCTTTGTAGGGTTTGGATTTGTAGGATTTTTAGATGATTTACTAAAGATAATAAAAAAGAAAAATGAGGGTTTAACATCAGGTCAAAAGATGATTCTACTTTTAATAGTAGCAGGATTTTTAACTTGGTATGCTTATAAATATATAGGAACAAGTATAAATATACCATTTGCAGATTTTCAATTTGATTTAGGAATATTTTATATACCATTTGTATTATTCTATTTTGCAGGGGTAACAAATGCAGTTAACTTAACAGATGGATTAGATGGTTTAGCAACATCAATTACAGTATTAGTAATGACATTCTTAGCAATACTTAGTTATAATTTAGGACATATGAGTTTAGCAATATTCTGTGTTGCTTTAGCAGGGGGATTACTTGCATTCTTAAGATTTAATGCATTCCCAGCCAGAGTGTTCATGGGAGATACAGGTTCTCTTGCATTGGGAGGAGCTGTAGCAATGGTGGCTTTAATATTAAAAATGCCATTAATACTAGTGTTTATAGGAATAATTTATTTAACAGAGACAGTTTCTGTTATATTACAGGTTGCTTCATTTAAGCTTACAGGAAAAAGAATTTTTAAAATGGCACCTATACACCATCATTTTGAACAATTAGGATGGAGTGAAACTAAAATAGTTTCAATATTTTCTATAATAACAGTAGTATTTTGTTTCATTGCCTTTGCTTCACTTTAGAAAATCCTAAGCAGGAGGTTTTAAAATGCAGAGTAAAAAGACTACTACTAAAAAGAGAAAAATTAAACAATTAGACTATGGTCTTTTATATACAATAGTTATATTACTGGCTATTGGAGTAGTTATGGTTTATAGTGCAAGTTCATATTTTGCCATGGTTAACTATGGTGATAGTATGGAATTTTTAAAAAAACAAGCTTTATTTGCTGTTTTGGGATTCATATCTATGATGTTAATATCAAGGTGTGATTATCATAAATTAAAGAAATTAACAGGAATATTAATAGTATTCACACCTATATTATTAGTTGCAGTTAAGCTATTCCCAGCAGTAAAAGGAGCTCAGAGATGGATAAGACTTGGACCATTGTCTTTCCAACCATCAGAGCTTGCAAAATATGCAGTGGTTATAATATTAGCTCATATGATTACAAATAAAGGTGAAAAGATTAAGGACTTTTGGAAAGGAATAGTTCCTTGTTTTATGATTGGAGGAATATTTGCAGGGCTTATACTAGCTCAGAAAAACCTTAGTATAGCCTCTGTAACTATATTTGTTACTTTTATAATGGTTTTTGTTGCAGGAGCCAGAAAAAAATATATGTTTGGAGTAATAACTCCGCTTATGCTATTAGCAGGTTCAGGATTTGCATTTTTTGAACCATATAGAAGGGCAAGACTTATGAATTTTATAAATCCTTGGCAAGATCCAGCTGGAAATGGATATCAGCTTATACAATCTTTTTATGCCTTAGGTGCTGGTGGAATCACTGGACTTGGTATAGGTCAATCAAGACAAAAGACTTTGTATATGCCAGAACCACATAATGACTTTATATTCTCAATAATAGGTGAAGAGCTAGGTTTAATAGGTTGTACTGTTATAATAATATTATTTATTATATTTGTTTATAGAGGAATTAAGATAGCAATGAAGGCTAAGGATGAATATGGAACATTATTAGCAGTTGGTATAACTTCAATAATAGGAATACAAGCTATAATAAATATTGCAGTTGTAACTGGATCAATGCCAGTTACTGGGGTTCCTCTTCCATTTATAAGTTATGGGGGAACAGCTTTGGTATTTAACCTTATGGCTATGGGAATACTTCTAAATATATCAAGGCAAGGAAATAAAAAAGATGATTAAAGGCGTTTAATACGCCTTTATTTTTTTCTCTATTAAAATAATATTAAATACTTTGAAGTGTTAATAAATTTAAGTAGGTTTAGTAAGATTTTCTTAAAAAAATAATGAAAAAACTTTAGTAAAATGATATTATGGATATTGAAATGTAAAATAAAGTGTTGGGGAGTAATATGGAAAAAAATATAAGTGAATACATATCAAAAAAGAAAAAAAAGAAGACAAGAAAAAAGGTTATTTTACTTAGTATAATACTTGTTGTAGTATTAGGTTTGATTCTAATAAAAACACCTTATTTTAACATAAAAAAGGTTGTTGTAAATAACAATAATATTATAACTAAAGATAAGATAATAGAAGAAAATTCAATACTAGATCAGAATATATTTTTATTTAATACATCTGCTTTAAAGAGAAAAATATTAAGTAATCCATATATTAAAAATGTAAAAATATCAAGGAAACTTCCAAATGAATTAGATATTAATGTTTTAGAAAGAGATGCAACTTTTGTTGTTAAGGATGGAACTGATTTTTATGTTTTAAATGAAAATTTAGTTATTATGGAAAAGAAAAAAACAGTTGAGGGTTTAAATTTACCACTTTTAAATGGTCTTAAGATTGAAAATAGATTTTTAGGAGAAGCTATGAGTAAGGATAGCGAAAGAGGTAAAGTTTTAAAGCAAATAGGTGAAGCTTTAAATAAAAATAAGATAAAGGTTAATTCAGTTGATATTACTGATATTAATAATATTGTTATAAACAAAGGAGATGTTAAAATACTTCTTGGTGATGATGAAAATTTAGATAAAAAATTAGTTGAGATGGTTAATATATTAAAAAATCCTGTAGGAAATTTTGAAAAAGGATATATAAACATAAGTTTTAATGGTAATCCTGTAATATATAATGAAAGTCAGGATAAGAAATAAGGAGGAGTGCTTTTTGAAAAAGTTGTCTTCACAAATTATTATAGGGATAGTTTGTGCTATGTTAGGCTTTTTATTAACTTATCAATTTAAGATTATAAATAATAAAGAGAAAAACATAATAGAAAGTTATAATCAAAATGACATAATGGCTGAGATAGATGGACTTAAAAAAGAAAAAGAAGAACTTCAAAAAAATAATGATTCTTTAAATAAAAGACTTAAAGAGATGGAGGATGCTGCAGCATCTAAGGGGGATGTAAACACTCAGATTAAAACCCAATTAGATAAGAGTAGAATGATACTTGGAACAGAGGAAGTAAAAGGACCTGGCATAATTTTGTCAATAACGCCAAAATCACCTTTGCTTACTTCAAAGGATCCACAATATATAACTGAAAATGAAATAATTCATATGTTAAATTTATTGAGATTTTCAGGGGCTGAGGCTATATCAGTTAATGATATAAGAATAACTCCTCAAACAGGAATAAAAAATGCTAGTAATTTTATATGGATAGGAAATAATGAAAGAATTTCTCCAAGAGAAAATTTAACAATAAAGGTTATTGGAAATCAAGATAATTTAATAAAAGGGATTGATTTCCCAGGAGAAATGGATTATGGAGTATTAGGTGGAAATTATGATTATAAATATGAAAAGAAAGATAATGTTATAATACCTAAGACTACTCAAAACTTATCATCAGAATATCTGAAAAAGGTTGATTAGGGAAGGTGATTAAATGATAGTATTTATTGGATTATTGGTTGGTATAATTGTTGGAGTTATATTCCCAGGAACAATACCAGATAAATTTTCACCATATTTATCTATAGCGATAGTTGCTTGTTTAGATTCTGTTTTTGGTGCTATAAAAGCTAGTTTAAAGAATGAATTTCAAGCTGATGTTTTTATATCAGGATTTTTTGGGAATGCGGCTTTAGCAGCCTTATTAGCTTATCTTGGTGATAAATTAGGAATACCACTATATTTTGCTGCTGTTATTGTTTTTGGTAGTAGGATATTTAATAACTTTGCTGCAATAAGAAGGATTTTACTAGAAAAGAGCAAAGAGAAATAAAGAGGTGGGGCTTTGAAAAATAGGGAATTTACTATTTTTATATTTATAGCTTCTGTTATAGTTGGTATATTAATATCTATGAATATAAGTTTGGATGGAAATGAAACTCCTAAGATATTAAATGCTAAGGAATATCAGGATGCTTACAATAAGAGAAATAATCTTTATAATGAAATATCTAAATTGAAAGAAAATAATAGAGAGTTACAAAAAAAAATAAATAATTATACTAGAAGTGATGAAACTACAGATAAGGTCTCTAAGGATATGACAGATGAACTTAAGAAAAATTTAATGATTACAGGTATGACAGAAGTTCAAGGTCCAGGGCTTAAAATTGTCTTAGAAGATGGTGGAGAATCCTTTGATGGAGAAGTGATTGATAATTTAATGAGACTTTTAAGAACTATCCATGATGATGATATGATTAAGGTTATAAATGAATTAAAAGTAGCAGGAGCAGAGGCCATATCAATAAACAATCAAAGAATTATATATAATACAGAGATATATTGTGGTGGACAGTTCTTAAGAATGAATGGAGTTAAAATACCAGCTCCTTTTTATGTTAATGTAATTGGAGATCCTGATAAAATAGAAAATCAAATAATGAGAGATGGTAGTTATATAAAAACTCTTATGAATAGAGGAATTAAGGTAGAGATAACAAAAAGTGACGATATTATAATGCCGGCATATATAAGTGATATGAAACCTAAATATATGACTCCTAATGAGAAATAATAAAAAGTTTTGTAAAATTTTTGTACAAAAAAGAGGATTTTCTATTCCTATAGAGAATAATATAATGTAATATATAATTATATGGTAAAGGAGACAGTAAAAGTGGAAATTAAAGAAAACTTACTAAGAGTAACAGAAAAGATTCCAGATAATGTTCAACTTATTGCTGTATCTAAAACAAAGACTATTGAAGAGATGGAAGAAGCCTATGATTTTGGCATAAGAAAATTTGGCGAAAACAAGGTTCAAGAAATACTAAGGAAGTTTGATGAGTTTCATAAGGATGTAAAATGGCATTTAATTGGGCATCTTCAGACTAATAAGGTAAAATATATAGTTGATAAAGTCCATCTTATACAATCCTTAGATAGTATTAAATTATTAAAAGAAATAGAGAAGGTTTATGGTAAACATAATAAAATTGCTGAAACCTTAATTCAAGTTAACATAGGAAGAGAAGAACAAAAATATGGTATCTTGGAAGAAGAGTTAGAGGAACTTATAGAGGCTATAGAAGATTGTAATAATATAAATGTTTTAGGTATTATGACTATAATTCCAAAAGGAACAGAGGATGAAAATAGAGCTTATTTTAAAAAGGCCCACAATCTATTTTGTGAGCTTAAAAAAAGAAGCTTTAAAAATATAAAGATGGATATACTTTCAATGGGTATGTCTAATGATTTTGAAATAGCTATTGAAGAAGGTAGCAATATGGTTAGAGTAGGCCAAGGCATATTTGGTGAAAGAATATATAAATAAATATTAGGAGGGTTTAACTATGTCTAAAATGGTTAGTAAAGTAAAGAGTTTTTTAGGATTTGATGAGTTTGAAGATGAAGAAGAAGTAATGATGGAAGAAGAAGAGGTAATGGAAGAAGAAGATTTTGCTCCAGTATTATCTTCTAAAAAAAGTGGTAAGGTTGTAAATATCCATACTGCAAACACTGCAAAATTAATGATAACTAAACCTTTAGTATATGATGATGCTACTGAAATATGTACTGCATTAAAAAATAGAAAGATTGTTGTTATAAACACAACTTCATTAGAGCTTAGAACAGCTCAAAGATTAATAGACTTCGTTGGTGGAGCTTGTTACGCTTTATGTGGAGAACTTCAAGAGGTTGAAAAGGGTGTATTTATAGTATCACCATCAAATGTTGAAGTAACAAATGAATTAAAAAATGAATTAAGCAATAAAGGAATGTTTAACTGGGCTTCAAAATAATATGGATAAAAAAGAGTTTTTAAATTTATTAAATTTAGAAGAATATGAAGCATTAAAACTTTATGAAAGATTTAATTTAGCAAGAACAAGGAATATAACAATATTTACTGATGAATTTTATACTCCTGATGTATGGAGCACTTTAGAAGAAATAAATTTTTTGGGTGTTACTGTAGAAAGTTTTGGAGTTTTTAAAGAAGGAGAGAGAAGAGTCATAGCTTTTAATAAGGAAGAATATGATGAGTATCCAATAAGCCTTCTTAAAATTCAGTGCAATACTAAGTTTTCTAAATTAGAGCACAAGGATTATTTAGGATCTATTATGGCACTTGGCATAAATAGAAATAAGATAGGTGATTTAATATTAAAAGAGGATGGATGTTATGTTGCAGTTCATCATAGCATAATAGACTTTTTATTTATTAACCTAAATAAAATTAAAAATTTAAATTGTAAGTGTGAATTGATATATAATTTAGAGGATATACCAAAGCCAAGTTACGAAGAAAAAAATATTATAGTAACTTCAAAAAGATTAGACTGCATAGTTGCAGCTTTAGGAAACATGTCAAGAAGCAAGTCTTTAGACATTATAACCTCTGGAAGTGTTCTTCTAGATTATAGAGTAACAAAAGATAAAAGCAAAGAAATTTGTGAAAAATCAAGACTTACAATAAGAGGCTTAGGAAAATTTAAAATAAGTAATATTTTTGGGACAACTAAAAGTGGTAGATTAAAATTGACAGTATTTAAGTATACATAGGAGTGTGATTATATGAAATTGACCCCAATGGATATTAACAATAAGGAGTTCAAAAGGGTTTTAAGAGGTTATTGTCCAGAGGAAGTAGATGAGTTCTTAGACCAAATAGTCGAAGAATATGAAACTCTTTTTAAAGAAAACACTTCATTAAAAGAGAAATTAGAAAATTCTAACGATAAAATAGAACATTATACAAAAATTGAAAATACAATTCAAAATACATTACTTCTAGCTCAAAACACAGCTGAGCAAGCAAAAGCTAATGCGCAAAAAGAAGCAGATGTAATAATTAAGAGTGCCAATGATACAGCTCAAAGAATTTTAGATAAAGCTCATAATGATGTTATACAAATAAATGATGAGTATGATAGTGTAAAACAAGAGTTTATAAAATTTAGAGCTAAGTTTAGAAGTTTTATGAACTTCCAAATAGATACTTTTGATGATTTAGAGAAGGATTTCGTAAAGAATTTTAATATAAGTAAGCCAGAAGAAGAGGTTGAACAACAAGGAATAAAGGTTGAATTCAATGATGAAGAAGATAAAACTGAGCTTAAGGAAATATACGAAGAAGAAACACATTTTGATGATGTAAATGAAATAAAGAGCTTCTTTGCTGAGGAGTAATTCATTTAAAAAATCTCACTTTATAAAGGTGAGATTTTTCTTTTTCTTATAATTAATTGTTGAAATTTAATATGTTATTATATAATATTTAAGATATAGCTTTAAATATTTACTTTAGAATGGAGCAAATGAAACTATGAGTTTAAATAAAGAAGTGATAAAAGTAACTGAAGAAGAAAAAGGAATAAGAGCAGATAAATTTTTAGCTCTTAAAATAGATGGAGTTTCAAGAAACTTTATTCAAGGCCTTTTTGATGAAGGTAAGATTTTAATAAATGGAAAAGCACAGAAGGGGAAATATAAGCTTTCAGCTTATGATGAGGTTCAGGTTGAAATTCCAGAGCCTGAGGAATTAAAAGTTGAGGCTGAGGATATCCCGTTAAATATAATTTATGAAGATGAAGATGTTATTGTGGTTAATAAACCAAAAGGAATGGTTGTTCACCCAGCTCCTGGTAATTATACTGGAACATTAGTTAATGCTCTTCTTCATCATTGTGATGATTTATCAGGTATTAACGGGGTTATAAGACCAGGAATAGTACATAGAATAGATAAGGATACTTCAGGAATCTTAGTTGTTGCTAAAAATGATAATGCACATCAAAAATTAGCGGAGCAATTTAAAGATCACAGCATAAAAAGAGAATATTATGCCGTTGTTGAGGGAAGATTCAGTAAAGAAGGTGGTACAATAGATGCGCCTTTAGGAAGACACCATAGAGATAGACTTAAGTATGCTGTTGTTAAAGAAGGAAAGAGAGCAGTAACTCATTATGAGGTTCTTAAGGTGTTTAATTCATGTTCACTTGTTAAATGTACTTTAGAAACAGGAAGAACTCATCAGATAAGAGTACATATGGCTTTTATAGGACATCCTTTACTTGGAGATACTGTTTATGGATTAAAAAAACAAAAGAAATTAAGTCAAAATGGGCAAGTTCTTCATGCCAAAACATTAGGATTTATTCATCCTACAACAGGGAAATATGTTGAATTTGACTCAGAGTTACCAGAGGATTTTGAAGAGATTTTAAATAAATTAGGAGGTTTATAAAATATGCATCTTAAGGCAAGTTTATTAGATGAAAATTCAATAAGAAGAGCACTTACAAGAGTTTCTCATGAAATAATAGAGAAAAATAAAGGGGTAGAAAATATTGTTCTTGTTGGAATAAAAAGAAGAGGATACCCATTAGCAGAGAGAATTTCAAAGTTAATAGAGAAATTTGAGGGAGTTAAGGTTCCAGTTGCTAGTGTTGACATAACATTATATAGAGATGATTTAACTAATGTTAGTGATACGCCAAACTTAAATGATCCTAAAATTGATGTTGATGTAAAAGGAAAAAAAGTTATAATAGTTGATGATGTTTTATATACTTGTAGAACAGTGAGAGCGGCAATTGATGCTATTATGGATCAAGGAAGACCAGAATTCATACAATTGGCAGTTTTAGTTGATAGAGGGCATAAAGAACTACCAATAAGAGCTGATTATGTTGGAAAGAATATTCCTACATCAAAGGATGAGATAATAAAGGTTCAGATTAAAGAAATAGATGGAAATGATTCTGTTGAAATATACGAAAATGAAAACTAAGGAGTAAAGTTTTATGGATTATAATTTAATAGCCACTGCAACATTTGGTTTAGAATCTATTGTTGCAAAGGAATTAAAAGCATTAGGATATGAAGACTTAAAAACTGAAAATGGAAGAGTTCACTTTGAAGGAGATGAAATGGATATTGCTATTTCAAATCTTTGGCTTAGAACTGCTGATAGAGTTTTAATAAAGGTAGCTGAATTTAAGGCTGAAAGTTTTGAAGAATTATTTAATAATACTGTTGAGATTGATTGGAGTCAATATATACCTGTGGATGGTAAAATGCATGTTATAGGAAAGTCTGTTAAATCAACACTTCATAGTGTACCAGACTGTCAGTCAATAGTTAAAAAGGCTGTAGTTAAGAGTATGAGTAGAAGCTATGGAAAAGAGTGGTTTACAGAGGATGGTCCAGTTTATAAAATAGAAGTTGGAATATTAAAAGATGTTGTTACTTTAACAATAGATACATCAGGAGAAGGGCTTCATAAAAGAGGGTATAGAGAGAATTCTGGTAAAGCTCCTCTTAAGGAAACATTAGCAGCAGCCATGGTTTTATTATCTAAGTGGAGAGGAGAAACTCCTTTAATAGACCCATGTTGTGGTTCAGCAACTATATTAATAGAGGGGGCTATGATAGCTAGAAATATAGCACCAGGCTTACATAGAAAATTTGTTTCTGAAACATGGCCTTCAATAGATAAGGAAATATGGGACCAAGTTAGAGAGGGAGCAGAAAAATCAATAAAGAAAATTCCTTTAGATATAACTGGTTATGACATAGATGGATGGGTATTAAGTACAGCTAAAAATAACGTAAGAAAAGCAGGATTAACTGACTGTATAACTTTAGAAAAAAGAAATTTCTTTGATTTCTCAACTAAAAAGAAATATGGATATATGATTTCAAACCCTCCATATGGTGAAAGAATAGGGGAAAAAGATGTAGTTTCTAAACTTAATAAACATTTTGGAGAAGTAAAAGAAAAGTTAGATACTTGGGATTTTAATATCTTAACTGCTTGTCCAGATTTCCAAAAAGAGTTTGGTAGAAAAGCTACTAAAAATAGAAAGCTTTATAATGGTAGACTTTTATGCTACTACTATCAATACCTAGATAATAACCTTAAAAAATAAGTTTTATAAAGTATATATTAAGTCCTATAAATAGACTCATAATCTGTTTATAGGACTTTTATAATTAAAAAAATAGGTTCTGTTTAATAAAGTGTTGATTTTAGATAGCCCTTCAGACCTACTTAATTGCGCAGAGAGTTTCTATTGAATATTCCAGAATAATAGCTAAAGCGAAGAAACTCCCGTTGGTCAAACAACTTCGCTTCTTAACGCTATTATTCTTCCATATTCAATGAAACTC
>NZ_JARIDH010000032.1 GCF_029267215.1 Clostridium sp.
TAGCTCACTTAAGACCAAGAAGTAATGCTTTCTCAGCTACATTCAGAGTAAGAAGTGTTGCAGCTTACGCTATCCATAAATTCTTCCAAGATCAAGGATTTGTTTACACTCATACTCCAATATTAACAGGATCAGACTGTGAAGGTGCAGGAGAAATGTTCAGAGTAACTACTTTAGATATGATGAACCCTCCAATGAATGAAGAAGGATCAATCGACTTTTCACAAGATTTCTTTGGAAAAGAAACTAACTTAACAGTTTCAGGACAATTAAATGCAGAGTGTTTCGCATTAGCATTCAGAAATATTTATACTTTTGGTCCAACATTCAGAGCAGAAAACTCAAACACAGTTAAACACGCTGCTGAGTTCTGGATGATAGAGCCTGAAATGGCATTTGCTGACTTAATAGATGATATGGAAGTTGCTGAAAACATGCTAAAATACGTAATAAAATACGTAATGGATGAATGTCCAGAAGAAATAGCTTTCTTCAATCAATTTGTTGATAAAGGATTAGTTGAAAGATTAAACCATGTTGTAAGCTCAGACTTTGGTAAAGTTTCTTACACAGAAGCTGTTAAATTACTTCAAGAATCAGGTAAAGAATTCGAATACCCAGTTGAGTGGGGAATAGATCTTCAAACTGAGCATGAAAGATTCTTAACTGAAGAAATATTCAAGAAGCCAGTATTCGTTACTGACTATCCAAAGGATATTAAAGCATTCTATATGAGATTAAATGAAGATGGAAAAACAGTGGCTGCTATGGATTGTTTAGTTCCTGGAATTGGTGAAATAATAGGTGGTAGCCAAAGAGAAGAAAGACTTGATGTTTTAAAAGCTAGAATGGCTGAATTAAACTTAAGTGAAGAAGATTACTGGTGGTACCTAGAGCTTAGAAAATACGGTGGAACTGTTCACTCAGGATTTGGTCTAGGTTTTGAAAGATTAATCATGTATATCACAGGAATGGCTAACATAAGAGACGTAATTCCATTCCCAAGAACTACTGGTTCATCAGAATTCTAATAAAATAAAAAAGAAGTGGAAAATCCACTTCTTTTTTTGTTTTATTCTTTTTTAAAAGAATTTTGATTTTAGCTATCCTATAAGAAATACTTAATTTTAATTAAAAACCAAACTTTGTATTTTTAAGTTATACCTTAAAATGAATATTATAAGTTAAATCTTATTTAGGTTTAAATATTCTAGAATAATCTAAAAATTATATTATTTATTTCTCTTCTTAGCTAATTCATATAAAGTTCTAACTGCTGCCCCTGTTCCACCTGCTGGACAGTAATCTAAATTTTTCTCTGCAAAGGCTGGACCTGCTATATCAAGATGTAACCATGGTTTATTTTCAACAAACTCTCCAATGAATAAACCAGCAGTTATTGTTCCTGCATATTTACCACCTATATTTTTTAAGTCCGCTATACTTGATTTAATAAGATTTTTATAATCTTCAAAGCTTGGTAGCTGCCACATCTTCTCTCCTGTTATTTCTGTAGCTTCTTTTAATTCTTTATAAAATTCATCTTTATTAGTTATAACAGCTGTTACATCCTCTCCTAAGGCAACTAAAGCAGCCCCTGTTAATGTAGCTAAGTCAATAACCTCACTTGCTTTTTCTTTTTCTATTGCATAAGTTACAGCATCAATTAAAGTAAGTCTTCCTTCTGCATCTGTATTTAAAATTTCTATTGTTTTTCCTGCCATTGAGCCAATTATATCTCCTGGTTTATAAGCATGACCTGAAATCATATTTTCACAGGCAGCTACTATACCAACTACGTTTATTTTTAGATTTTTCTTTGCTATTGCACTGATAACCCCAATCACAGAGGCAGCTCCACCCATATCTGATTTCATTGTTGCCATTCCTGCTGTAGGTTTTAATGAATATCCACCTGAATCATAAGTTAATCCCTTACCTACTAATGCAAGTCTTTGATCCATATTATCTCTATCTCCAAAGTATCTCATTACTATAAGTCTTGGTAAGTTATCTGAACCCATCCCTACTGATAAAAAAGCTTCCATTTTCAATTCTTCTATTTGTTTTTCATCAAAAACTTCAACTTCAAAACCATATTTTTTACCAGTTTCTAACACCTTATTAGCTAGTGTTTCTGGATATATTTTATTTGCAGGTTCGTTAACTAAATCTCTAGCTAGACAAGTTGTTTCTGCAAGTAATAAAGCTTCTTCTACAAATTTTTCGCAGCTCTCGACTTCATCCTCTTTTATATTATGTCCACCAATATGAATTACTACTTCACTTTCTTCTTTTTTATCACTCTTATATTTATTAAAAGTATATGATGCCAATGCCATACCTTCAACTAAAGCTTTTAAAGATTCTTCTAAAGAAAATTTTCCTCCATCAAATCTAACAAAAACACTTTTACACTTTAATCTTTTAACTTCTGATACAACTTTACCAAAAGCTCTTCTTAAATTTTCTTTTGTTAAATCTTCTGATTTTCCAAGACCCAATAATATTATATCTTGTATATTTCCTTCAACAATTCTATTTGTATTGAAAATTTCTCCATAACTTCCTTTAAACTGTCCTTTTTTCTTTAATATATCTATTGTATTTTGAACTTCTTCACTAGATATTTTTGTTTCATCTTCAAAAAATGGAATTATTAATGCCTCTGTATCTGTACATTTTGCTTTTTTTACTAAAAAGTCATACATACTCTCACCTCATTATGTTTTTCTAATACTATATTATAAACTTTACTTATTTTTCTATTATTATTTTTTTAAATAAATTTATAAAATCAATATAACCTAATTTCATTAAAAAGTACGTAACTTAAATCACCAATTTAAAATTTAATAAAAAAAGCTTAACTTTTTAGTTAAGCTTCTATACAAGTCCAATTATTGATAACAGACGTTCTTTAATATCATTTCTATCACTATTTATTTTGTTTAAAAATCCATTACGTTCTTCTTCATTTTTAAAAGCATTTTTAGGTATTGATAAATAATCAAATGATGATATATAAATATATATGTTCTTTTTAAAAGAAAATACTTCTCTTACTATTTTCCAAGGATATCTTCTACCTGTTATGCCATTATTATAAATCACATTAATCCCATCACTTGAAACTTCAATTATACATGGTCCAAACATATTTCTTTCTTCTAGTAAATTTAATTTATTTTGAATATCTTTTTGTATTAATTTTTTATTATTTCTGTTGCATATAATCGAGAAAATAATCCATACTGACAAAGTAACTAAGTAGAAAGTTTCACTTAAATTTTTGTTAGCTTTAATAAAAACCATGGTCATTATAAAAACAAAAACTGCACCTATTAATTCAAATAAAACCCAAAATAAAAATTCTCTACTTATAAAATCTCTACGACAATCTATGAATTCATTTTTATCTAAAATAAACTCCAACATATACTTCCCCCTATTGCCCACTAATACTCTAATATTAAAGCTACAATATTTATATAAATAATTTTATCATAGCTTTCCTTATTAAACTATACAGATAATTTACATTTGAAATATTTTACAAAAACTTAATCAACTAAAATTGAAATTCAAAAATCTTACCATGTTTTAAACTTTTTTTAACATCAATTATCCTTTGATTAGCTGATCCTCTAAATCTTAATCCATCTTCTTTTTTATTAATCTCAAACTTTCCATCAACTAAAACATCTATATTCTCTAAAAATTCTCTCCACTTATTTTCATCATTTGCATTTTCTAAAATAAATTCAAATCTATAACCAGTAAAACTCCAAACATTTAATCCTAGTTTTTTACTTTCTTTAGCTAAATATATAAATTTATCAGCTTGTTCTAAAGGATCTCCTCCACTAAATGTTACTCCATCAATAAATGGATTTTCAGCTAAATCAGCTATTAATTTATCCATATCCATTATTTCTCCCCCATTAAAATCATGGGTATCGGGATTGAAACATCCTACACAATTATGTTTACATCCTTGTGCAAAGAATACTCTTCTTATTCCTGGACCATTTACTAAACTCTCATAGGCTATACCTGATAATCTGATAGTTTTACTCATTTAAATTCCTCCTACTTTTTATCTATATGTTGCTTATTTTTTCATTTTTAATGTTTAAAAATCTATTCATATGTTAATCCTCTAAATAAGTATTTATATTAGGGGGTAAATCAAATGAACAGTAAAAATTTATTTTTAGAAATCGAAAGTCACTTATTAAATGATAATAAACCATCTTTATTTTTAAATCAAATAAAAAATAAAGATGATTTTAAAAACTCTCCTTTTAATATTTTCAATCAATTTACTAATGAAAATCAAATTGATAATATTCTAAATAAGGATAATATATGGACTCACACGCTAAATGTAGTTGATTTAGCATCAAAATACAAATACCTATCAAATAATCAAAAAGCTTTTATGTGGGCTGCTTTATTTCACGATATAGGTAAAATAAGAACCCTTAATCCAATTCACGATAAAATAGGTGGTGAAATAACTAGAAGGATTCTTAGGGAGGTTAGTAATGATGAAATACTAAATAAAAACATAATTTCACTAGTTAAACATCACTCAGCTCCATCCTTTATTTTAAATAGAATTTCATATAGCATAATTGATTTAATAAACACAGCAGATATTCATGATATTGCTTTACTTTCTCTTTGTAATGAACTAGACACTCTTTCTCTTAAAGATTGTAGTTTAGAAAAAGTTCTTTTAGATAGCAATAAATTTTTAGAAGTTATGTCTTCTAAAACATGCATGTATTTTGAAAAACTAATATTATAAAAATAAGGTTGTATTAAGTTTTATAAATTAACTCTTAATACAACCTTTAATTATTTAAACAGGTATTAAATCATCTTCACTTACTTCTTCATTCTTAACATTATTTATAACATTCTTTATCCACTTACCTGATTTTAATCTTCCTACCTCAAATATAATCTTTAAGAATTCTTCAGTACATATTAGGAAATATACACTATAAACAGGAAGTGAGAATACTGTGGCACCTAAGAAGGCCATTGGAACAGCGTATAACCATATAGTTCCTGATTGAACAAGCATTGAATAAGTAGTATCTCCACCACCTCTAAATACTCCAACTATCATAACCATATTAAAAGCTCTTATTGTGAAGAATAATCCTATTACTCTAAGCACTTTTAATGTGTCTAGATAAGTTGATTTACTAATATTGAATGGTAACAATGCTAATGGAGCGGTAATCCATATTAAAACTCCTAATATAAATCCAACACTCACAGACATAACTGCTATACTCTTAGCATATTTCCTTGCTGTTTCTTCTTCATCAGAACCTATCTTATTTCCTATCATTATTGATGAGGCTGTAGCAAGACCTATTAGGAAAACCATAAACATATTATTTAATGTTGTGGCTATTTGCATACTAGCTACAGCATTTGTTCCTATGGCTGCGTAAGCAATAGAATATGCTGTCATTCCTAATGACCAAACAATCTCATTTATAATAACAGACCAAGATGTTCTAAAATATATTTTTACAAAATTTAAATCAAAACTAGTAAGCTCAGCAAATCTTGAAGCTATCTTATTGTTCTTAATATAAACAAATGTTAAAATAACGATCATCTCAATACCCCTTGCAATAGTAGTGGCTAAAGCAGCACCTGAAACTCCCATTTCTTTAAATCCTAAATTTCCAAATATAAATACCCAATTTAAACACGCATTTACTAAAACACCTATTAAGCTGGCATACATAGGAACTTTAGGTTGCTCAGTACTTCTTAATGCAGAAGAATATGCTTGAGTAAAATTAGTAAATATACAACTTATAGCAACAATTTTTAAATAGTTAGCACCTAATTCTATTACTCTAGGGTCATTAGATAAAATCTCCATTATTTCATTTGAAAAAACTCCACAACCTATTGCAAAAATCATAGATACAACAAGACCTACTGTTAAGTCTAAGCCTAAAATCTTCTTAATATTTTTCAAATCTTTCTTTCCCCAAAATTGAGACATAAAAACACTAGCACCTGCATTTACTCCTAAAATACATAGTGTAAAGATAAAGATATATTGATTTGCTAAACCTACTGATGCAATGGCTTCTTCTCCAAGTTTTCCAACCATTAAGTTATCAACTAAGTTTAATGATGAAGTTATAAAACTTTGTATAGTTATTGGAACAGCCATCATAATCATAGTAGATAAAAACTCTTTATTCTTTAAATCTTTAAACAAAATCATTCCCCCTTAAATTTAATATATGCACAAAAAAATAAAAGCAAATGGGTAGTACTCAGCCGCCCATCTGCTTTTAAATCTCATTTATTTTCTAATAAATAGAACATAAAGTCAATATATTATCTATACTCTTTACACTAATTTAAAATATTATAATAAAATAAATTTGTTACCTAATTTATACTAGTATTTTCATAAATTTTTAGGTATAATATATTTCTCACTAAATTTTTTAGTGAAAATAGACCAAAATTACTAACAATAATACATTCAAAAAAATTATCCACAAAATATTTTTTTGAAAATTATCCACAGCTGTTAAAATAAAAAATAATCCACAGGTAAATGAATACTTCATCCCTGTGGATTATTTTGTGCTTTTTAAAACAATTTCTCTAAATTATAAAGAAATTCTCTTCATATTAAGTTTATATATTAAAAATAATACTAAGTTTAATATTATTTTATATAGCTAATTTTAATTGCTTTTTTAATTCCTCATTACAGAAAGCTGCTTCTATACTATTAATGTAAATTTTTTTATAATCCTCAAAATCTATATTAAATACTTTATGTACATTTGAAAATTCTTCAGTAAGAGTTATATTAGAAACAGTTCTATTATCTGTACTTAAATTAACTTTTATATCATCTTTATGATATTTATAAATAGGATGCTCTTCATATTCATTTACCCCCTTAGTATCTATATTACTCTTAGGACACATTTCTAAAGTTACTCCTTTTTCTTTAACTAATTCATATGCTTCCTTATCGTTGAATATAAATAGTCCATGTCCTATTCTTTCAGCACCTAAAAGTTCAATTGCATCCTTAACATTTTTTCCATATCCGGTTTCACCAGCATGAATTGTAACTCTAAACCCAGCATCTCTAGCAACATTCATAACTTCTTCGTAAGGTTTTACGAAATCTTTAACCTCACAACCAGCTAGATCTATAGCAACTACTCCATTTCCTATAAATTTCTTACCAGCTTCAATAACTTCATAAACACTATCAACAGAATGATGTCTTAAACATGATAATATTACATTTCCTCTTATATCATACATTGATTCAGCTTTTCTAATTCCCCTTATAACACTTTCAATTACCTCTTCTTGATTCATTCCTTGTTCTAAGTGGAATAATGGTGCAAATCTTATCTCTATATATTTTACATTCTCTCTATTTGCATCTTCCATTAATTCAAAAGCTACTCTTTCTAAATTTTCTGGTTTTTGCAATATACTAACAGGAAGATCAAATCTTCTTAAATATTCATCTAGTGATGAACAATCTTCTGGTATAACTAATAATTCTTTAACCTTATCATAGTCATAACTTTCTAATTCAATTCCTTCTTTTTTAGCTAATTCTATAGCAGTTTCAACTCTTAGTGATCCATCCAAGTGACAATGTAACTCTATCTTAGGTAAATTTAATAAATCCATTTTATATCCTCCCTAAACATTATTATTTATATAAATTCCCAAAAAAATTTTTAAAAAAAATTCTTGATTACGAAGAAAGCACCTATAGTGCTTTCTTCGTAATCAAGAATTATTGGTTCTTGGTAGAAACCCCCAAACCATATTATTGGGGTTATACGAAGATTTTTATTGTTTTTTATTCTACCACATAAAAATATTAAGTCAACAAAAAATAATAAAATAATAGCATTTCTTTATTTTCTTTCTCCTAAAAACAATAAAATAAAAGAATCATATTAATTTTAATATGACTCTTTTATTAAAACTCTTATTATGTTAAACACATTTATATGATTTTTTATTTCCATCTAAATGTGAACGTCTGTCTGCTCTCTCATGATATTTTCCTGGACCAAACCTTTCATCAAGACTTAAGTACCCAGTAACTCTTGATATACCTTGAATATCTTGACTTCCACATTTAGTACACTTGCACTCATTATTATGAAGGTATGTTCCACAATCCTTACAGTATCTTATATGGAAGTTGATTCCTAAGTAACTTATATTAGTTTGCTTATATGCATAGTTTAATATTTTCATTATAGCTTCACCATTTGGACAGTCATCTACTTCTAAATAACTTATATGTCCACCATTACATAATTTATGATATGGTGCTTCTATATCAATTTTATGCTTAATTGAAATTGCATAGTAAACTGGAACATGGAAACTATTAGTATAGTAGTCTTTATCAGTTACACCTTCTATACATCCAAAAGCTTTCTGATCTTGTTTTATGAATTTTCCTGATAAACCTTCTGCTGGTGTAGCATAACAACTCCAATTTAAACTAGTTTCTTCACATAATCTATCACAGTATTCTCTTATATGACCTATTATTTTTAATCCTAATTCTTTAGAAGTCTCATCTTCTCCATGGTGCTTTCCAGTTAAAGCAATTAATGTTTCTGCAAGTCCTATAAATCCAATTCCCCAAGTACCTTGTTTTAATATTGGTTCTATTGAATCGTCTGGTCCTAAATTTTCAGCACCTTTCATTAATCCTTGACCTGCAACAAATGGTAAATCCTTAACTTTTAAATTTTTAAGAACTCCATATCTATGCATTAATGATTCTTTTGCTATTCTTAATCTATCATCTAATAATTCAAAGAATTTATCCAAATCTTTCTTTGCTAATATACCAAGTCTAGGTAAGTTTAAAGTTGTAGGTGCTATATTTCCTCTACCTTTGCAACCTGGCTCTCCATTAACATTTTTCATAAGATAAGTTCTACATCCCATAGTTGCTGGCATATATCCTTTATCATAGTATTCCTTATTAAAGTCCGCATCGATATTCATGAAGGTTGGGTTCATTCTTTTAGCTGCTACTCTACATGCTAATTCATATAAATAGAAGTATGGATCTTCAGTATCTCTGTTAACCCCTTCTTTTACTCTAAATATTATGTTAGGGAATATTGGTTGCTCACCTTTTCCTAAACCTTTATCATACTCTTTTAAGAATACTTCACACACTAATGCTGCATCCTCATTATTTGGTATTCCTAAGTTTAATGAACTAAATGGAACCTGTGATCCTGCTCTTGAATGCATAGTGTTTAAATTATATACAATACCTTGCATAGCTTGATGAACTCTTTCTCTTAATTTTTTTTCAACTAGTTCATCTAATTTCTCGCCTTCTAAGCCTAAACTTATATACTCTTCTCTAATTTCTTCTCTTGTAGGCTCTACAAAAACACTCATATCATTATCAAAGTCTGGGTGTGATTGACCACCAAACATATCATTTTGAGTTGATTGTAATAAAATACATGATAACTCAGCGGCAGTTTCTATTCTTCTTGGGGCATTTATTGTTCCGTATCCTGTGTTAAATCCACTTTGTAGTAACTCACCAGTTGGTATGTGTAAACAGTTAGTAGTTAAATTATAACTATCTAAATCATGGTAATACACATCTCCATTTTCATGAGCTCTTGATAATTCTTTAGGCATATTTGCTAAATTAAACCACTTGTTAGATTCTGAAGCTATTCTTAATAATTTTGATGAGAAGTTATTTCCTACGTTAGCATTATCTCTATCAGTTTCTATTCCGATCTTACTAATAGCTTTCATTAAGTCTGATTTAATTTCCCTAACTTTTGTTCTTTCTGTTCTATATGCCTTATAAGCACTAGCTATTTTATTAAATCCGTTGTCTACTAAAGCTTTTTCTACTAATACTTGAATTTCCTCAACTGTTACTTTTGTCTTACCTGACATTTCTATGTAGTTGATTACCTTTTGTATAGTATCTAAAACTTGACTTTCTCTTATTGTAACGCCAATTTCATTGGCTGCTCCTTTTATTGCGTTTGCTATTTTATCTGCATTAAATCTTGCTTCTCTACCGTCCCTTTTCACAACATGTAGCATTAATACTTCCTCCACTCCACTATATATTGTACTCGAACCATTATACCCCACTATAGCTAGTTATGCTAATTTTCAAAAATCCTTATAGTTAAAAAAGACCTTATTATCTCCATCTTTTCTTCTTTTTCTTAGCACATATTCATTTTTTCTTTAGTTGACATTAGAAAAATATTGTTAATCACTTCTCCATATGATGAATAATATTCCATTTAATGTAACATAATATTTTATGTATATTGCCATACGAAGGAGGATATTAAATGAAAAAAATACTGTTAATATCAATCCAATTGATAGTTAGCTTATTAATTGGATTATTTTTAGGAAACTTTATAGTTCCATTAAACCAAGAAAAAGAAATAAATACTTTAAAAGGGATAGATTCATTAAAAGAAACTTTTAGTAAAAATAATTCTAAAAACTATTTAAACTCAGAAAAGTCTCAAGAAATATTCAGCCCATATACAGGAAGTTTATTAGACTCAGAATCAATTGATAATATTCCTTTCTTATGTATAGTTGAAAATTCAAGAGATGCTCGCCCACAAAGTGGATTATCTCAAGCTGATTTAGTTTATGAAACTATGACTGAAGGAGGTATTCCTAGATTCTTAGCATTATTTCATAAAAGTTTTCCTGAAGTAATAGGACCAGTTAGAAGTGTACGTCCATACTTCCTAAACATATCAAAAGAGCATTCTCTTCCATTTGCTCATTGCGGAGGTAGCCAGGAAGCTTTGTTAGCAATATCAACAGATGATTCTCTAAATAGTATAAATGAAATTAAAAATGGTACTGCTTTTTGGAGAGATAAAACTAGAAAAGCCCCTCATAACTTATATACCTCTGCTGATAATATAAGAAATTTTATAAAAGATAATTCCCTTCAATACTCAAAAGAAAACAATCTTAAATTTGAAGATAATGCATTGTTAAATTCAAACAACTATTCTTCTAATATTAATTTAAAATTAAGTAACTATTATAATACTTCCTATAAATATGTAGATGGTTTTTACGAAAAATACATGGATGGTAAATTATCAATTGATAAAAATACAGGTGAAACTTTAAAATTTAAAAACATAATTATTCAAATTACTAATATGTCTTTACAATCTGATAATGTACATATAGATGTGGATTTAGTTGGTGAAGGAGAAGGTTATTTACTTACTAATGGAAAAATAGAAAAAATAAATTGGAGAAAAGATAATTTGAATAGTAAAACTACTCTAAAATTTGAAGATAATTCTCTAGTTACTCTTTCATCAGGAAATACTATTTGGCATATAGTTGATCCAAATTCAAAATTAAACTTTAATTAAGTTTACAAATAAACCATTAAGTTTATTTGTAAACCGTTTTCCTCAAAAATAATCTGTTTTAATATTTTATTAACAGATTGTTTTCCTTTTGTACCATTATCAGTATTGATAACACTCTCAATATTGATATATAATGCAATAAACAATAAAAGGATTGGGGGACAAATAACTTGCAAAAAATCGCTATAATAACAGATAGTTCTTGTGACTTAACTATAAATGAAATAAATAAATTTAATATAAATGTATTACCACTAAAGATAATCTATAAAGATAAAGAATATAATGATATTTTTGATATAACATCAAATGAAGTTTACCAAAACTTACATAATGAAGTTCCTACAACTTCGCTTTGTAGCCCTGATTATATAAATTCAGTTTTAGACAAACTAGAAGAGGAAGGCTACACTCACCTAATAGGAATTTTTATATCTAGTTCATTATCTGGAACATTTAATGCAGCTAGATTAATAATAGAAGAAAGAACAACTATTAAATCATTTCTATTTGATAGTAAAATAATTGGTTTCCCTCTAGGTTCTATAGTTTTAAAAGCTTCTGAATTAGTTTATGAAGGAAAAAGTTTTGAAGAAATAATTAAAGATTTACCAATTATAAGAGAATCAACAACTGGTTACTATACCATTAACACTTTAGAATATTTAAGAAAAGGTGGAAGAATCGGAAAAGTAGCTGGAACAGTTGGTGATTTACTTCACTTAAAACCTATAATAAGTGTTGATGAAAATGGTGCTTATTGTACTTATACTAAAGCAAGAGGAAGAAAACAATCTTTAAAAAAGCTTATAAATATAATTTTAGAGCATCTTGACGAAGATAAATGCAATATATCTATATTAAATGGAATGGCTGAAGAGGAAGCTAATCAAATACTTTCTTCAATAGAAAACCACCCTAACTTACTAAAATCTGAAATTAGATCAATTGGTGCTGCCATGGGTGTACATGCTGGTCCTGGAATGGTAGGAGTATCAATTCAAAAAGGAATTTAAACTATGTATAATGATGAATTTATAAAAGCTGAAGAAAAACGCCTTTATGAAGAATATAAAAAGCAAGTTTCTAAGTTAAAAAAAGTTCAAAAAGAAAAAAATGCTGTTGGACAGGTTTTTACTAAAGGTTTACTACCAATTTATGCATTGCATATTCTAAGCATACAACCTACAAATGGAAATGATTTAGCACAAAAAATAGGAGAACATACCCATGGACTTTGGATTCCAAGTACAGGTGGTATTTATCCTTTATTAAAAAAATTAGAAAAGCAAGGCTTTGTAGTCGGAGAATGGGATGATCCTAAACGTAAAATACAAAAGGTTTATTCTCTTACTCCAGAAGGTTTATTAGAATTTGAACAAAAGAAACATCTATTAAAACCTAAAATAAAAGAGGCCTTAGAGGTTTTTAAAATAATATATTCTAATCTCTATAACTAAAAAAAGATTCTAAGAGAATTAATTTCTCTTAGAATCTTTTTATTATCCTACTGATATAGCTCCTACTGGACAGCTTGTTTCAGCCTCTTTGGCTACTTCTTCACTATTTGCTGGAACTTCATCTACTATTACATGAGCTTTTCCATCATCATCCATATCAAAAACATCTGCTGCTATTGACGGACATAGTCCACATCCAATGCAAGTATCTTTATCTACTGCTGCTTTCATTGTTGCTTCCTCCTTAAATTAGATTAATAGTTATAGTATTATCATTTTTAAGGATTCTATGTAATTTTAATTATTTATAAAAATAAAAAGGCATGACTTAAAAATCATGCCTCTATATTAATTAGTATAATCCTTCAAATATTAATGAATATAATGGATTTTCAGCTACATAAGCTTCTGCTTTTCCCTCTTCTAATGCTTCTGTTAAATCTAAGTTTATTGGTAATTCTCCTATTAAAGGAAGTCCTAAATATTCAGCATGTTCTTCTGAAGATTTTTTGCTAAATACTTTCATCTTCTTACCACATTCACATTCAATGTAAGCCATGTTTTCAACAACACCTCTTACCTTAACATTCATCTTATTAGCCATAGTAACAAGTTTCTTAACTATCATAGAAACCATATCTTGAGGTGTTGAAACTATTACAAGTTCCTTAATAGGGAATGTTTGCATTACTGTTAAAGTAATATCACTTGTTCCTGGTGGCATATCTATTAATAAATAATCTAATTCTTCCCACTCTGTATCCCTAAACATTTGATTTAATACTCCTGTAACCATTGGTCCTCTCCATATTACAGGATCATCTTCAACTTCCATAAGTAAGTTCATTGAAATAACTTTTACACCTAATTCAGTTTTTACTGGAACAAATTTAACTTGCTTTCCTTCGCTATCCATAGCTATCATGTCAGCTCTTTTTTCATTTATTCCAAAGAATCTTGGCATTGATGGACCAGTTATATCGGCATCTAAAACTCCAACTTTATATCCTTTTTTAGCTAACTGAGTTGCTAATATTCCAGTAACAGTTGATTTACCAACTCCACCTTTACCACTTATAACTCCGATAACATTTTTTATATTTCCATAATTATTTCCTAGTTTTAAAGATACAGATGAACTGCATCCTCCATTTTTACTAGCTGAACCACATTTATCTTTATTGGCACAACTTGCACAACTTCCCATAATAAAACTCCTCCATTAATTTATTTATTCCATTCCTTTTCGACATCATTCCAACTGTCATAAACTTTAATATCCCAAGAGTTTTTATACTCCCCATCTACATAGAATTTCTTTTCTGAATGAGTTACTTTGTTTTCTATGGTTATTATTGTTCTAAACATTGTTGATGTATAACCATAGTTTCTAACACTAACTATTATATCAAAATCATTTCTATTATGGTTCATTATTGAAGCATTTGGCACAATTTTTTTCATTTGATCTTCAAAATCTTCAATGTCAACTGATAACATATATCTTGTGCATTCTCTATCACCAAATATATCTACTCCAACTTTTCTATTATCTTTATTTAATTCTTCTTTTTCTTTTTCTAAAACTTTCAATATTGAATCATAATAAACTTCATCAAATTCTCTAGGCTTTCTTATTACTTGCATGTTCTGCATCAAATAGTTATCTAATCTTTTTGATATTCTGTAAAAATGATTATCATCATAGAAGTTACCTTCTCCACTATTTTTTACTCCTGTTACATAGTAAAAAGTTTTAACTTCATCCCCTACATGAATTTCAAAAATATAGTCTGGAGGTAAGTCTGTTTTCTTTTTAACCACCTCTGCATCTGATAACATGTTGTATATATTGTCTATAACTAATTTTTCTTTAACTAAAAATCTAAATCCAGGATCTCTTGTACTTTGAATAACAATTTTATCTGTTTTATTTTCTTTTATATATTCAAAGTCTGTATTCTTATTTCCACCAAATTTATTAGTTATATCCTTAGATGTACATCCAACAATAATTAATCCTAAAGCTATACATAATACTATAATAAAACTTACTTTTTTATTTTTCACTTGTTTGTTTTCTCCCTTTTATTTTATTTATATTATATAGTATAATTCCTCCTATTAATATAAATATTGATATAAATTGAGATGTAGATAAAAATCCAACGTTACCTCTAGGGTCATTTCGTAAAAATTCAACAAAGAATCTTCCTATGCTGTATATTATCATATACATACTAAGAGTTTTTCCATGTTCTTTATTTTTATTGCCATACCATAGTAAAAATAAACCTAATGCAAAATCAAAAACTGATGAAAAAATTTGTGTTGGATATAATGGAATTCCTGCCGGTGCTAATGAACCCTTTGGAAAAACAACCCCTATAAAGCTATGTGTTTCAGCTCCATAACAACATCCTGCAAGGAAACATCCTATTCTTCCAAAACCTTGTGCTATAGCAACCCCAGGTATAACCAAATCACTAAGTTCTAACACACTCCACTTATTTTTACGAGAATACATTGCAATTGCTAAGGCTCCTCCAATTATAGCTCCGTAAATTACAAATCCATTTCCAAAATCTCTAAATATTATGCTTGGATCTTCTGTTACAAGTTTCCATTCCGTAATTATATAAAGTAACTTTCCTCCAAGTATTCCAGAGATAACAGTTATGATAGTTGCATTGAATAATTTATCTTCATTGTACCCCCTTTTGGTAGCCCTGTTTATGAATAATAAGGTAGCACAAATTATGCCTAGTCCTATCATAAATCCATAGCTATAAATCTTCAAGCCAAAAATTTCCCCTAAAACAATTCTCATAAACTCCTCCATATTTAATTTGTAAATTTAAAAAAGAAGCATAATTTATGCTTCTCTTTTAAATAATTATAATACTTATACAAATTCAAATCAAATTTTCTAATCATTGTCAAACAAACTATGAATTATTGCTTTATACACAACAGAATAATCCTCTTTTTCATTCTTCTCACTAGCACTAAATAATACTTTCACTATCTTATTTTCACCAATTTCCTTGTAGTAGATAGTATTTATATATATATCTCCCTTTTCATTTTTCTCTTTAAATACAACTTTCTTAACAATATCATCTTCAATCTTTTCATCCACAATCAAATAATTGCTTACATTACTTGTGTCTAAATTTTTCTTATCCTTTTCAATTACATTATCTATTTTCTCTTCAAAATTTAATATTTGAACATATCCAAAAATACCCATATCTTCACTAGTAAAATTATTATCATAAATAATATAGTTTCCTGGATATTTCTTTTCTTCTACATCCCAACTATCAGGTAACTTATAAGATACAACTCCATCTAGGGCAGTATATGTACTAAGTCCTTCAATATTCTTATTTATCAATGCAACTCTGTTTATATTATTATTAAATATATTCTCACCACTAACTAATATAAGCATAAGAAGAATCAGTACTAATGTTATTCCTAACTGCTTTTTATTCATATTGTTTCACCTCTTTTCCCTCATTTAGTAAAAAGTCTATACTTAAATATATTCAAGTTAACTTTAAAAATTACCATAAAATTAAAACACATTACCAAAATAAAAAACTTTGCTTTAAACAAAGAAAAACTGTCTATATAGTTTTTCTATATAAACAGTTTTTAGTTAAATTTATTTCATAGGAATAACAACACATGAATTTTCAAAGTCATAGAACATTATCCAATATCCATTTCCCTCTTCACCATGCTCATCCCAAGTAACAAATCCTGTTCTTCCACCATAAGGTTGATCTTTTTTGCTCTTTGTTCCTGGAATTGCATATAAAATATATTTTATTTCTCCATCCTTATCACACTTAATTCCAAAGAAGAAATGCCCTTTCTTATTTATATATGGATAATAATTTATCATTGGATAATACATCATTGTGTACTTATTATAATTTGACATGTTACACATAGCATCAAAACTATCTACATCTACCTTGTACCAAGCACACCTTTTTATATCTTTAGCAAAACCAGTTACTTTTTCACATCCTTCTAATGCACCAACTATGATTTCGCCTATAGGGCTATCAAAATCTACCTCATAACTTTCTCCTTGCACATTAACTTTCTCTCTATACTTAACTGACTCTATATCTTCTTCATACTTATCAAATCTATTCTCTAACTCATACTCCTCTCCCTGATAGCTATCAGAACCTCTTTCTAATTTACCTATATAATCAAAGTCTCTCTTTATTTCTTCTTTCTTACTATAATCTTTCTTTTCTTTCATATAGTATTCATCATCATCTTTTTCATAACACTCTTTTTCCTTACTATATGTTTTGATATTTTCCTTTTTTTCTTTCATTACTTTTTCATTTTTTGGCTTTTCTTCAATTATATCTTCACAACTATGTTTTTCATCATCATTATACTCTTTATTCTTGCTATAATCCTCTTTTTTGTTATCTTCACTCTTTTTATAGTCATATTTTTTATGCTCTTTTTTCTCTTCCTTCTTATATTCTTTATCATTCTTATATTTATATTCCTTATTTACCTTTTCCTTAACTTCTCCACCAACAACCTTCTTAAGATCATAGTTTTTCCAGTTATCTTTAGGCATTTGATTATTTAAAAATCCACACATAAAGAAAACAATTCTACCATTAATCTCTTTTCCAACTGCAGCTCCAACTATTTTGTCATAAGATATGTTTAAATCACCTATGTTGATAGAATCGTATTCTATGTTCATTTCAGCCTTTCCTTGCGGACTTATGTTCATTGGACCAAGATTTATATTCTTTTTAAAATCTTTTTTATCGCATACAAGTATCATGCAACACTCTTTATAATCTTTCTTTAAATTCTGAGCATAGAAAGAAACCTTACATTTATCATTTCTAGTTTCTATTTTGGCATATCCAGTTAAAGGCTTATCTGAAGCCATTGAATGTCCTTTTTCATCTTCTTGTAAAATTATAAAACTTCTATATGATTTATTATGTGCCAATTCTCTGGTCCCTCCAATATAATTTTATTCTTTACAGTATATGAAAGAATAAAAAAAAAGAGAATAAAAATTTTTTAAATTCTTATTCTCTAGAACATCTAATTATTCATATATTTATCTATTGCATCTGAAAGAGCACCAAACTCAGCTAAACTTAAAGTTTCTCCTCTTCTCTTTGGATCTATTCCTGATTCTTCATATGCTTTTTGCATAAGTTCTTTATCAAGTTTTATATTCTTAGTTGCATTCCATAAAGTTTTTCTTCTCATATTGAATGCATGTCTAACAATCTCAAAGAATAATTTTTCATTATTAACCTTAACACTTGGTTCTTCTAATCTTTCTAATCTTATTACTATAGAATCAACCTTTGGTCTTGGTATAAAGCATGAAGGTGGTACTTTTCTAACAATCTTAGTATTGCAGTAATATTGTACTAAAATTGATAATGCGCCATAATCCTTACAATTTGGTTCTGCATTCATTCTCTCTGCAACTTCTTTTTGAATCATTATTGTTAATGATTTAAAATTATATCCACCTTTTAATAGATTTACTATTATAGGAGTTGTTACATAGTATGGTAAGTTAGCAACAAGCTTAACACTCTTCTCTTCTCCTATAATTTCATTAAAATCTACTTTTAAGGCATCATTATGTATTAATTGAAATTTTTGATTATCTCCAAGCTCGGCTGTTAATATTGGTATTAATGAACTATCTAGCTCAATAGCAACAACCCTCTTAGCTCTCTTAAGCAACTGGGCAGTAAGTGTACCAACCCCAGGTCCAATCTCTATTACTAAATCCTCTTCATTAACATCTGCCCCATTAACTATATCTCTAGGCACAGACTCATCTATTAGGAAGTTTTGTCCTAAACTTTTTGAAAATCTAAAGTTATACTTTTGAACAAGCTCCTTGGTCTTGATATCTTTTATATCGTTTATATCCATTCATTTTTCTCCTATATCATTTTTTCTATCTTTTCTATAGCTTTAACAAATTCTTCTTTTGTTATGCCATAGTTATTTAATCTTGAAAGAACTTGGTTTGCATTACCATAACCAATTCTTAATTCTTTTCCAAGCAATTCTCTTCTAAGCTTTGCTTTTGGATCTGCTGATAATCCAAAGTATATTAAATCTTGTATTGTAAACTCTTCTCTCTTATCTTCAAGTGTTATTTTTGCACTTTCTAAAGCTTTTATAATAGCTTCTGGGCAAGCATTTTCCACACCTATATTTCCATCCTTAGCTCTTGTTCCTTCTTCTCTTCCAATATAAGCATGTTTAACACCTTTAACTCTCTTAGAAATTATATTTCTTATTTTTTCCCCAGCAAAATCAGGATCAGTAAGAACTATAACACCCTTTCTCTTCTGTGCTTCCTTTATTCTCTCTATTACCTTTGCATTTATTCCAAACCCACCAACAGCAATCATTTCGGCATCCACAGCTTTTTTTACTGCTGTTATATCATCTCTTCCTTCAACTACGATAACTTCTTTAATCAAGGTCAAAACTCCCTTTCTAATTATAAATACTTAAATTAAGCATTCTCCATTTATGTAAATATATTTTCATTCATCAATGTTTAATTTATAAAACTCTATTTAATTTCTAAATAGATATATTATATATAAATTTTTTTATAAAAAGCTACGTGAGCCTTACTACAACATTATAACAGATTATATTATAACAAAACTTATATTTAATTATAAGTAAAAATACTAAGCTTTTACATTTTACTATTTTTCCAAAAAAATTAGAGGGTTCTAAAAGACCTAAATCTTTTAGACTCCCTCTTTAATTTCTTTTACCATTCTCCTGGATAAGCTATAACATAAAGATTAATATTTCTTCTTCCCCAAGCTTTACATTCAGATGAAGAATTTAAGAATATATCTATTATATTATTTTTTATAGCTCCACCAGTGTCCTCAGCTATTGCATAGCCATATCCTTCAACATAAACCTTTGTTCCTAAAGGTATAACTCTTGGATCTACTGCTATTGTACTTAAACCACCTGGATTTCTCTTAGGCACTGTACCTGTGGCAGTTATTCCATCTCCAGAATAAGCTGTAGCTTGGACTGCTATTTTCTTTTTATAATTTATATTGTCATTTCCTCTTGAAAGAACTAACTCTTCCTTAGTTCCTTTTGTAATGATTTGATTAACTGGCTCCTTGACAACTTTAGATTCAACTACTTCTCTTGAAACTTCTTGGCCATTTTCCATAACTACTTTTATAGTTACTTCTTTTTCTCCATTAACTCCTTCTTGAGTAGTTTTTTTAACACCTTTATCTAAGTTTTTATCTTCTTTTATTTCAGTTTCAAATTCAATCAGTTCTTTCTCAACTATTGTTTTTTCATGAACTCTTGTAATTTTTACTTTTAAATCTTTAGATAGTTCTGTGTCCATTGAAGGTTCAACCTTATCTAAATTGTTGATAGTTATTCCTTCTTTAACCAGCATATCCTTTACTGAATTCTCAGCAGAATCTATCTTAATATCTTTTCCATCAACCATTACTTCCACTGGAACTGCTTTTTTAATCTTTATAACATCATCATTAGATAATTTCGTTGTTAAGCTTGGCTCAACTTTATCCTTATCTGATAAATAAATTCCTTCTTGATTTAAAACTGCTTGTACATTTCCTTTAAATGTAGTAACCTCAATTTTATTTCCGTCTAAATCTATAATTATATTTTTATGTGCTGTTGCACCAATTATTACAGAGCATGTTAATAATACTCCACATACACTTAATATAATTTTACTGTTTTTCGAGGCAACCTTCTCTTTCAATGCCTTAAATATTTTTTTCATGTAACTTCCCCCTTTTAGGCAAGAGTCATTTCGACATTATATATTACCTTTTCAAGTATGTCAAATTTACTGACTCTATTTTTTATACTTTTAGTTGTAAATTATAATAAATAATTGACCTCTGCTTATACAGGGATTTGGATAATAATGGTTAATTAATATTCAAAAGAAGTACACTATAGTATATTAGTGTACTCCATTTATTATTACTTATATTTTTCATTAGTTTAATATTTTTTACATATTAAATTTTAAATAAATCACTCTTATTTTTAAGTAAAATTTCATTCATTTCTTCTCCAGAAACTCCTCTAATTTCACTCATCTTGTCTATTATAAATTCTATATAATCTGACTGGTTTCTTTTTCCTCTAAAAGGAACTGGTGCCATGAATGGACAATCTGTTTCAACCAGCATTCTATCTGAAGGTATTTCCTTACAAACTTCCACTAATTTCTTTGCATTTTTAAATGTTAAAACACCTGTAAATCCTATATAATATCCAAGCTTAATACATTCTTTTGCAAATTCAACAGAACCTGAAAAACAATGTATAACCCCTTTTACATTAGGAAATTCTTTCATGATTTCTAAAGTGTCCCCATGTGCATCTCTATCATGAATTATTACAGGTAAATTTAACTCATCTGCCAGTTTCATTTGCGCTCTAAAAACTTCTTTTTGAACTTCCTTTGGTGGATTTTCTTCCCAGTAATAATCTAGTCCAATTTCACCTATAGCTTTAACTTTTTCTTCTTTAACATATTCTTTTATTTCTTTTACAACTTCCTCATTAAATTCATCTGCATTTTCTGGATGAATTCCAACAGCTGCATAGAAAATATCAAAATCTCTTGAAAGTTCAACTGATTTTCTTAATCCATATAAATCAGAACCGCAGTTTAAAATTCCAACAACCCCATTATTTTCTAATTCTTTTACAAGATTTTCTCTGTCCTCATTAAAATCTTTTGAATCATAATGTGCATGTGTATCAAATATTTTGTACTTCATAATTTTCTCCTTCTCTCCTTACATATACATTGTAGATAAAAGTGGTGAAAGTATTCCTAAAATCCCACCTAATAAAGCTCCAAGCCAAGTTATAGCCTTAAGTTCCTTATTTGCTATTCCTAAAATTATTTCCTCTGCATAATCAACTTCAAAAGCATTAATCTGCTCTTCAACTATAGAAGAAATATCCACTATTTCAAGAACTTTAGATGATTTATTATCCACAAAATCATTATAAAGATTGTCTAAAATACTCATTATCTTATCTTCTAGTTTTTGTCTATTATAACATATATCACCCAGAGTTTTCTGTAAAAATTTAGAAAATAATTTTTCTATTACTTCACTAATTTGTAAACTTAACTTAGAATCATTAATAATTTTTGAAATAATTAAATCACCACTCAATATTAAGGTGCTTTCATAATCCCCAAATAAAGCTTTTAAAAGTTCATCATAACTTGTAAATTCAGATAATTTCTCATTAATTTTTTCAATCAATAAATTTTTATTATCTTCTTCAAAAACCTTTTTAGCTACTTTATTTCCTAATGTTTCAGAAATAATGCTAAACTTATCCTCTCCAATATTTTGTGCAACATCACTTATTTTTTTATTCATACTCTCTTGAATAAATATTAAGACTGCATCACATAAATATTCTTTATTTTCTTCTTTATCTAAAGCTGAGTCTATTAAAGAAACAATTTTTCCATATATCACATCACCATTTAAAAACATAGATACTATAGAAGGAATATTTTCATTTATAGCACCTTTTATTTTAAATGATACCTCTTCATCCCTTAATAACTTTTTAATAATTTCAGCAAGTGTATCCTTTTGAGATTTAACATATTCCTCAATTGTTGGCTTTAGGGCTTCTGGAACTAACTCATTTATTAATCTCTCATCATTTTCTAAAGCTTTTAATTCTTTTAAAATACCACTTTCTAATGCTTTACTAGTTTTTTCTTCAGATAAAACTTTATCAACTAACTTTTTAAATTTTTCACTATTTAAAAACTGTGATATTTTCTCTGGCTTCTTACTTAATTGTTCCTTTAATGCATCAACAATGTAAAATTTAAGCTTATTCTTAAACTCTTCTTCTTTAATTGAATTTAAAATAGACTTACTAATTTGTTTTATAGTATCTGATTTTAAAGAATAATATTCTTCTCCTATATAATTTTTTAAAATCTCTTCAATAGCCTCATCACTTTCAATTAACTTTTCTATTTTATTTTTAGCCATCTCATCAAATTTCAATTTAACCTTATCATTTTTTAAGGCTTTTGTTAAACTATCAGAATTTAACAAATGGGTTCCAACAGTTTCTCCAACCTTATTAGCAATTCTACTTTTTTCTTTTGGTATTAAACCTGGTGTAAAAGGAACTTTCATTCCAAATATGTATTTTGCTTCTCTTGGTCTAAATAACATCTTTATAGCTAACCAGTTTGTTATATACCCTATAACCCCTCCAATCAAAGCTCCTATAAGATAAATTTTCATTTATTTTTCACTCCTACCTATTAAATTTTCCCCTTAATAGTGTACACTATTAATATTCATATTAATATAATACTACTTATTTTAAAAAGGTGGGTGATAAAATGAACATCAATAAAGTAATAGCTTTAAAGAAATGCAAATTATTTTCTCAATTTACAGATGAAGATATTAAATCACTTCTTAACTCAGGATTTGCATCCTTAAAATCATATACTAAAGAAGATTTATTATTCTCAGAAGGAGAACAATGTAAATTTTTAAGCGTAGTAATAGATGGTACTATAGAAATTCAAAAATTAGATTCCAATGGTAATCTTCTAGTTGTTGCTACCCTAAACAAAGGAAATGTTTTTGGTGAAAACCTTCTTTTTGGAGATAGAAACACTTATCCTATGTCTGTTGTTTCAAAAAACAATACTGAAGTTTTACATATAAATAAAGATTACATATATAAACTTTGTTCAACTAACGAGTGTTTTTTAAGGGAAATATTAAGAATACTTTCAAATAAAGCCCTAAACCTAAGCTCAAAACTAAAACAAGTAACAATGAAATCCATAAGAGAAATGATTTCTTCATATTTGTTAGAAAGATATGAAAGTGAAAAGAACGAAACCATAAAACTTGAATTTTCAAGAAAAGCATGGGCTGATAAACTAGGAGTGCAAAGACCCTCTCTTTCTAGAGAACTTATGAAAATGAGAGATGCTGGTTTAATAGACTTTTCAAAAGATATAATAATAATAAAAGATATGAAAGCCTTAAAAGAAAACTTATTTTAAATAAAATGTTAATATTTTTATACCCTTTTGACACATAACTGCCACATAACAAGATTAATATAATAACTGTAACGTAGCTAAAACACTAATTTAATTTTACCCCTTAAATAGTCCTTGAACGGTTTGTCCCCCTTACGCAAATGTCAAGGACTATTAAGTTTAATCAATTTAAAATTTCTATATAATAATTCCTAACCTTAAACCTTTAAATTAAGTTAAGCCTTGTTTCTTACATTAATTAGAATCAAAGCTTAACTTAATTTTTTTATTAGGTCTTAAAAAAACTCCCATATTCAATAAAGCTATTTTTATTGAATACAAGAGTCCTTTTATAATCTATAAAATTTCCTATCTTACTTGGCTTCCAGTTAATAATTCACCTGGATTAACTAATAATAACTCAGAATCATCTGAAGGGGCTGCAGCAAGTATCATACCTTGTGATAACTCCCCTCTTAATTTAACTGGTTTTAAGTTAGCAACTAATACTACATACTTTCCAACTAATTCTTCTGGTTTATAGTGCATAGCTATTCCTGAAATAACCTGTCTTTCTTCTCCACCTAAATCAACTTTAAGTTTTAATAACTTTTTAGCTTTTTTAACTGGCTCACACTCTAAAACCTTAACAACTCTTAAATCAATTTTATCAAAGTCCTCTATAGTTATTTCTTCTTTTATTGGATTTTTAACTAATTCTTCATTAGCTGGTTTAACTTTAGCTGGTTTTAAAGCTTCTAATTCTGCTAATTTTTCCTCAACATCTATTCTTGGGAATATAACATCACCTTTAACAACCTTTTCTCCAGCAATTGTTCCATTAAACTCTTTTAAACTTTCCCAAGTTATTAACTTATTGTTTAACTGATCATTTATTTTTTCACTAGCCTCTGTTAAAAATGGTGAAACCATTACTGAAACAAATCTTAAGGTTTCAAGTAAGTTATATAAAACTGTGCCTAATCTTTCTTTCTTATCTTCATCCTTAGCAAGTATCCAAGGAGTTGTTTCATCTATATATTTATTAGCTCTGCTTATTAAAGTCCAGATATTTTCTAAAGCTTCTGGTATTTTTAAAGCATCTATGCTAGCTTCCACTTTTTTAGGAGTAGCTAAAGCTAAGTTTATTAATTCATCGTCTATAGCCTCTTTACAAGTTGGTGCTTGAATAACTCCATCAAAATATTTATAAACCATAGCTATTGTTCTTGATAAAAGATTACCTAAGTCATTAGCTAAGTCTGTATTTACTTTTTTAATGAATATTTCATTATTGAATAATCCATCTGAACCAAATGGTATTTCTCTTAATAAGTAATATCTTACAGCGTCTGCTCCAAACATATTAACTAATACTACTGGGTCAACAACGTTACCCTTTGATTTTGACATTTTTCCTCCATCAACAAGTAACCATCCATGACCAAATACTTGCTTAGGTAATTCTAAACCTAAAGCCATTAACATTATTGGCCAATAAATTGTATGGAATCTTAAAATATCCTTTCCTATTAAATGAACATCAGCTGGCCAGAATTTTTTATATAATTCTTGATTCTCTTGACCATATCCTAAGGTAGTTATATAGTTTGATAATGCATCTATCCAAACATAGATAACATGTTTTTCATCAAAACTTACTGGAATTCCCCAAGTAAAACTTGTTCTTGAAACACAAAGGTCTTGTAATCCTGGTCTTAAGAAGTTATTTAACATTTCATTCTTTCTTGATTCTGGTTGAATAAAATCAGGATGTTCTTCTATATACTTAATTAATCTATCAGCATATTTGCTCATTTTGAAGAAATAAGCTTCTTCCTTAGCTTTTTCAACTGGTCTTCCACAATCAGGACAATTTCCATTTACTAATTGAGTTTCAGTCCAGAATGACTCACATGGAGTACAATATAAACCTTCATATGAATCCTTATAAATATCTCCTTGATCATATAACTTTTTGAAAATCTCTTGAACAGCTTTCACATGATAATCATCAGTTGTTCTAATAAATTTATCATAGCTTATATTCATCATTTTCCAAAGATCTTTTATTCCTGCAACTATTTCATCAACATGCTCTTTTGGAGTAATACCTTTTTCATTCGCTATTCTCTCTATTTTTTGACCATGTTCATCAGTTCCTGTTAAAAACATAACCTCATGACCTGTAAGTCTTTTAAATCTTGCTATAGCATCAGCTGCCACTGTAGTATAAGTATTACCTATATGTAGGTTAGTTGATGGGTAATAAATAGGTGTTGTAATGTAATAAGGTTTTTTACACATTTATTTCTTCCTCCTCTTTCATTTACTACTATTATTTACATTATTTCAAAAATTAAAAAGCCTCTATGGGAATTCCCATAGAGGCGTTAATTACGCGATACCACTCTATTTCATGCTTTCGTCACCAAAAACATCTCACTAAGTAACTCCTAAATATAAGTTTATTTTATTACTTTGCAATATAACGGTTGCCACCGTACCTTTCTAAGATTATTTCCTCAAAAAGTCTGCTCCAAGTCCATATTCACAAAGCTTCCTGTCTCTGGCTTTCACCTACCCCAGCTCTCTTTTGCACCATCTACTTCATTACTCTTCTCTTCATAGCATTTATTTACTTAATTTAAATTATATGATTAGTTCATTGGTACTGTCAATCGTTTTTCTACACAAATACTCATATATTCTATATTTCTTATAGTTTATAATAAATAAAAAATATTATATACTATCTATATTAACTCAATATCTTAAATTATTAGGGGGTTTTAATTCATGAAAGGTTTTACCTTACCTAAAATAGGTGCGAGAAACTTAAAAACAGCCTTGGCTGTTAGCTTATGTATAATAATTTTTGAACTAATTGATAGACCATATCCATTTTACGCATGCATAGCAGCAGTAATTTGTATGAAAGATACTGTGGAAAATTCTATGTCAATAGGTAAAAATAGAATGATTGGAACTATAACAGGAGCTTGTGTTGGAATTCTTCTTACATTTATAGCAAGAAGCTTTAATCTTACAAATTTTCAAGGAATAATAACTGGCATAGGGATTGTACTAACAATTTATTTACTAAATATATTTAAAAAGAATGGTTCAGTTGTAATAGCTTGTATTGTGTGTATAGCTATAATGACAAACCTTCATGGCAGAACACCATATTCATATGCAATAAACAGAGTTATTGATACATTCATAGGCATAATAATAGCTCTTTTAATAAATAATTATATATATAAATATAGAAAAATAGTAAAAAAAGATTTAGAAAATATAGAAGAAAAAATACTAAGACTTGAAAAAGAAGTTAAAGAAGATATTAAAAAAAATAAAAAATAGAAGAAATTAATTCTTCTATTTTTTAATTTAATTAATTATTATTTATGGCAAACTCATCAACTTTCTTACCAAATATCATTGTAAATATAAATAAAGCGACTAAAGCCATAGGTAATACAATCCAGAAATTTAATCCAAGTCCTGCTGGTATATATCCAAATAATACTGTTATAGCCCCAACAAATAAAGCATACCAAATCTGAGTTCTAACATGTTCTATATGGTCACATCCTGATCCTGTTGATGAAAGTATTGTTGTATCTGATATTGGAGAACAATGATCTCCAAATATTGCTCCTGTTAAGACTGCTGATGTACTAACTATAACAAACTGCCACTCTGGATTTATAGCATAAGCTAAAGGAATTGCTAAAGGCATCAAAATTCCCATGGTTCCATAAGCTGTACCTGTTGCAAATGCTATGACTGAACCTAAAACAAATATTATTGAAGGTAGTAAAAATGCTGGTATTCTATCAGATAATATTCCAACTAAATAAGGTGCTGTTCCAAGTTCTTTTATTACTGAACTTAATGACCAAGCTAATATAAGAATTACTCCTGTTATAAGAAGTCCTTTCATTCCTTCAATCCATATTCCAATCCCTTCTGATATTGTAAATATTTTTCTTACTACTCCTAAAATTAAAGCAACCATTGTAGCCAATAATGCTGATTGGAATAAAACAATTGAAGCATCTGCATTTGAAAATGCTGCTTGTATGCTAGAAAAACTTAATGGAGAATTATTCATCATTTCTATGATTTTTAAATCTTCTCCTCCCATTATAGTTACCCATCCACTATAATAGAATCCTATTAATGAAGAACCTATTAAAACACCTATTGGAATTATTGCATTCCAAATACTTAATTTAACCCCTTCTATTGGTTCTAAATCTTCACTGTCTACAGAAACCTCAGTTATAGGTAAAACTTCTCCTTTTCTTGCCCTTCTCTCTGCTTTAAGCATTGGCCCAAATTCCCTTAAGGTTAAAGCTGATATAACAACAAAAGCTAAAATTAATATATTATAAAATCTATAAGGTATAGTCTCTAAAAAAACTCCAAATCCGTCAGCTTCTATTCCCACACTTTTAAGTGCATCACCTATTAAACCAACTTCTAACCCTATCCATGTTGAAATTATTGCTAAGCCTGCAATTGGAGCAGCTGTAGCATCTATAACGAAAGCTAATTTCTCTCTTGAAACTCCTAATTTGTCAGTAACTGGCCTCATTATAGGTCCAACTATTAATGAATTAGCATAATCATCAAAGAAAACTGCTAATCCTAAAAGCCAAGTTGTAATCTGAGCACTTTTCACAGTCTTTGCCTTCTTTGCTAATGCCTCTGCAATAGCCTTAGCACCTCCCATTTTAGCAACCAAATGAATCACTCCTCCAATAACTAAAACCTGAAGAATTATTCCTGCATTCCATGGATCTGCTAAGGAATTTAAAGCTCTGTAAGTAAAATCAATAAATCCTTGTGATAATGATTGAAGAATATTAAATCCATTAATTTGAAGCATTATACATCCAGTAATTGTGCCTATGAATAATGACACTATAACATTCTTTGTTATAAAAGCTAAAACAATAGAAACTAATGGTGGTAATACAGTCCAAGCCCCAAATTTTACTGAATTAACCGCTGCAATATCTTCTGTTGCAAATACTAATGTTGAACAAAGCATTGTCATAATAAAAATTGCTAAAAAAACCTGTAATCTTGTTCTTTTTTTCATATTAAAGCCCCCTTAAAATTTTAGTGAATTAATTTATAGAGGTATATCTTTTCATTACTATTATCCCTAAACTTTTTATATTTATAAAAAAGACCTTAGGTTTATCAACCTAAGGTCTTAATAGTCATGAAATTTATTAAAAACAAATTATACATTACTAATAATTATTCCCTAAGATGATAGCACTCCACAAATCTTCTTGTGACAGTGTTACATATATTCTATGTAACCCCAGCAATTAGCATTAAAGCATCCGCTAAAAACTTCGGCAACCATCCCTTTCCTAAAAACTTCATCGTTGCTTAACTCAGTTTTAGTACTTTTGATTAATCGCACCTCTACCTCTTTTAAATTATTCACTTCATATTATTATATACATTTATATCCTATAAGTATGCATAATTCAATACAAATTTCAATTTATTAACTATTTATTAAAAAAATCCAGATTTTATTATTGAAATTAAAAGCCAAAAACCAAAGATACCAGCAGCTACAAATCCAATAACCCCCAAAATAGGTACTCCTCTTAAAGTAGGACCAATCTTTGAATCAACAATCAAAGAAGAACCTATTATAATACAACCCACAATAACTGCAAAGGCAATTCTATTTACCATTCTATTTAAATCAGTTAAAGGCTTATCTAATCCAGTTACCTCTATTTGAACCTTAGTTCTACCATTTGATAAACTATCAACTAACTCAGAAAATTTAGCAGGTATTTCAAAGCTTTTTGAAGCAAATTTATATGCCCCAATAATAAGTTTATCCTTATCTAAACTATTTAACATTTCTTCTTTATTTCTCTCTTTTATATAAGGGAAAATACATTCCATTATTTCTAATTCAGGGTCTATTTTTGCAACAACCCCTTCTAATATAACAATTGATCTAACAAGTGCTACAAATTCCTTTGGAAACTCAAGATTATTTCTATCTGTAATATCAAAAACTTCTTTAAATAAATTAGATATTTTAATATTTTTCAATGAAGCATTTATGTATTTTTTAACCATAGTATTTAAATCGTCATACAAAACTGAAATTTTAACTGGTCCTTTTTTTACTCCAACAGCATTAACAAAATCAACTAAAGTATCAATATCCTCTAAAGCCATTGCTATCATTGCCTTTGTAAGCCATTTTTTTAAATTTGAATCTAACTCACCAACTAGTCCAAAATCCAAGAAATATATCTTTCCATCCTTTATAAAAATATTACCTGGATGAGGATCCCCATGAAAAAATCCATCTTCAAAAACTTGTTTAAAGAAAGAATTCGCTAGTTTATTAGCAATATCTTTTTTATCATATCCTTTTCGTTCCAATCCCTCATGATCAGTTATTTTAATTCCTTCTATATACTCCATTGTCAATACTCTTTTTGAAGTTAAATTATCAATGATTTCTGGAACATCCACACAAGCTACATTCTCGTTTAACCTCCTAAATTTATCTAAATTATCAGCTTCTTTAAAGAAATCTAATTCATTTAATGTAGCCTCTTCAATTTCTTTAAAAGCCTCAAAAGGATTCACTAAAGTATTAGATATATGAGATGCAGCTATTCTACTTAGCCTTCTTAAAATACTTAAATCAAGTATCATCTTCTCTTCTATTTTATAATGCTGGACTTTAACAACAACTTCCCTTCCATCAAGCAAAACAGCTCTATGAACCTGTGCAATAGAAGCTGATGCTAATGGCTCCTTACTAAAATATTTAAAATAATTTTTAATCCCTACTCCAAATGATTCCTCAAAAATTTCTTCAACCTTATCAAAACTTGTTATTTCATTTTTATCCTGAAGTTTTTCAAGTTCCTCAATATAAGCTTTAGGAAGTAAATCTGGCCTTGTACTTAAAATCTGACCTATTTTAACAAAAGTAGCTCCTAATTCTTCTAATGCCTCTCTAAAAGCTTGTGGTCTTGGCTCCACCTTATTATTAGGCATCTTACTAGAAACTAAAAAATCAAATCCATAGTAAGTAAAAACTCTAACTATCTCTTTTAACCTTTGTACTTTCTTTTTTTTACTCATAAATTCACCTCCTGACCAATTATTTCATTTTCCACTAAATACAATAAATAAAACTATGGACTATACCAAACTAATTTGATACAGTCCTATATCTATATTATTCTTCTCTATTATTTAATTTATCTTCTAATACTTTAACTCTTTCTCTAAGCCTATTAATTTCCTCCAGTGTTTCCTTATTAGCCTCATCATACATAGCCTTAAAATCTTCCTTAGTTAATGGTTTTAATTTTTCTAATTTATCATTTATTTCAATAGTTGCTTCCTGTGTTTTTTCCTGAACATTTCTTTTTAATTCCTCTGAAAGAACTTTTCCATCCTCCACAGTCATTTTTCCTTTTGAAACCATATCCACAATAAAAGAATCTGCTTTTTCATAAGCTGTTGCAGCTGTTCCAACTCCTGCTAACAAAGCTTTTTTGAGTTCATTAATCATAATTATCATCTCCTAAAACCATATATTTTTATTTTATTCTTAATTTTAAATTATCTAATTATAATCTTAATTTATTCAAAAATACAAGTATTATACTTAGGTATTTTTTTAATCTCCTAAAAACAAATACCTAAGTAAGCAGTCTACGCAGTTTTTAAGATAGAATGCTTACTTAATTTAAGTTATCTATTAGCCATGAAGTTTTCTATATCCTCTACAGATTTTATACACTCTTTAGTTAATACTTCACACCCATCTTTAGTTACCAAAACATCATCTTCTATCCTTATTCCTATGCTTTCTTCCTCTATATATAAGCCAGGTTCTACAGTATAAACCATACCTTCTTCTAATATTATATTTCTTTTACCAACATCATGAGTATCAAGACCTAAACTATGACCTATTGAATGGAAGTAATATTTTCTATAATCCTTCTTATCCTCAACAAGACCAAGTCTTACACAAGCTTCTGCTAATAAATCATTAGCCTTTTCATTTAATTCAACAAATCCTATTCCCGGTCTAATAGAATTTATTATCTCTTCATTAACCTTTAAAACTTCTTCATAAACTTCTTTTTGTCTTGGTGAGAACTTACCGTTTATAGGGAAAGTTCTTGATATATCACCATTGTAGTAGTTTACTTGAGCCCCTAAATCAAATAAAATTAAATCTCCATCTTTCATTTCACTATTATTATCAACATAGTGTAAAGTGGCCGCATTAACACCTGCTGCTGCTATTGTTTTAAATGCAAAATCCTTAACACCATGTTGTTTTAAGTAGAAATCAAAATAAGCCTCTAATTCATATTCTTTCATCCCTGGCTTACACTCTTTCATTAAAAGCTCTACACCCTTAGCTGTTATGTGGGCAGCTTTCTTAATTTCCTTAACTTCTTCTCCACACTTAACTTGTCTTAAAGCTGCAATTTTACTATAAGCATCTTTTATAATTATTTGTGGATATTTATCTCTAATTTCTTTTGCAAAAGCCTGACTCTTACTTATTTCTTCACCATAATTAAATCTCTCTAAATCTAAATAAAGTTTATCAACTATTCCGTTAACAAATAATCCATTTAAATCACTTTCAAATTGTTCTAAATACTTAATATTTTCTATCCCTGAAACTTCCCTAGCTTCATAATCTCTTATTGTTTTTCCAGTCCATTTTTCTTGTTCTAAATTTGGTCTTAAAATATATAACTCTTCCTCAACAACGCTATTAGTTTTCTTAATAACTAATATATGTTTTTCTTCATCAATACCAGTTAAATAGTAAAAATTTCTGTTAGGAGTAAATGGGAAATACTCATCAGCAGTCTTTCTCTTTGCCTCTCCTGCAAACAATACTAATACTGAGTTATTATCTAATTGCTTTGATAAATTCTCTCTATGTTTAGTAAAAACTAATTTATTCATATAAATCCCTCCAATTCCTATTTATTAAATTTTACCATATATAAAATCTAAAATCTTAATCTTTCACATAATATCTTTTTATTTTTTACTAAAAAAATACTCACTAGTTATCTAGTGAGTATTTATTATTTATCTTAGTACAAAGCTATTAAACTCTGTCTTTTTTGCCTTCGAAAGCATTAATATACATTTGCTTTATTTCACTAATTAATGGGTATCTTGGGTTAGCTCCTGTACATTGGTCATCGAATGCATCTTCACTCATTTTTTCTAATGTAGCGTAGAAGGCTTCTTTTGAAACTCCACATTCAGCTATTGTTGTAGGAATTCCAACAGTCTTCTTAAGACCATCTATAGCTTTGATTAAGTTGTTAACTTTTTCGTCTTCATTCTTTCCACCTAATCCTAAGTAATCAGCTACTACGGCATATCTCCATTTAGCATTAGGATACTTGTATTGTGGGAATGCAGCTTGTTTTCTTGGATTGTCAACAGCATTGAACTTTATTACTTGGTCTATTAAAATTCCATTAGCAACTCCGTGAGCTATATGGTGTTCTGATCCTAATTTGTGTGCCATTGAGTGACATACTCCTAAGAATGCGTTAGCAAATGCCATACCTGCCATTGTTGAAGCATGAGCCATTTTCTCTCTTGCTTTAACATTTGTAGTTCCCTCAGCATAAGCTTGTGGTAAGTATTTAAATATTAATCTTATAGCTTCTAAAGCTAATCCATTAGTATATTCTGATGCTAAAACTGAAACATAAGCTTCCAAAGCATGAGTTAATGCGTCTATTCCTGATGCAGCTGTTAATCCTTTTGGCATATTCATCATAAGCTCAGCATCAATAATAGCCATATCTGGAGTTAACTCATAGTCTGCTAGTGGGTATTTTACTCCTGTCTCTTCATCAGTTATAACCGCGAATGGTGTTACCTCTGATCCAGTACCAGCTGATGTTGGAACTGCTATCATCATAGCTTTTTCACCCATAGTTGGGAATGGATAAACTCTCTTTCTAATATCCATAAATCTCATTGCTAAATCTTCAAAAGCAACTTCTGGATGTTCATACATTACCCACATAATCTTAGCAGCATCCATTGGTGAACCTCCACCAAGAGATATTATTGTATCTGGTTGATAGCTTCTCATTGCTTCAGCTCCTTTTTTAGCACATGCTAAAGTTGGATCTGGAGTAACTTCTGAGAATACTCTGAAATCTACACCTATTTCTTCTAAAACATTTGTTATTTTATCAACATATCCTAGACTAGCTAATACGTTATCTGTTACTATAAATACTTTCTTTTTGTTTAAATCTTTTAATTCTCTAAGAGCAACTCCTAAAGCACCATATTTGAAGTAAACTTTTTCTGGAACTCTGAACCAAAGCATATTTTCTCTCCTTTCAGCTACACTCTTAACATTTAATAAGTGTTTAGGACCAACGTTTTCTGAAACTGAGTTTCCACCCCATGATCCACAACCTAAAGTTAATGATGGTGCTAGCTTAAAGTTATATATATCTCCGATTGCTCCTTGAGTTGATGGCATATTGATTATTGTTCTACCAGTTTTCATAGTTGCACCGAATTTAGCAATTCTATCTTGTGATTTCATTCTATCAGTATATAAAACTGAAGTATGTCCGAATCCACCAAGTTCAACTAATCTTTCAGCTTTAGTTAAAGCTTCTTCAAAATTAGCAACTCTATACATTCCTAATACTGGTGATAATTTTTCATGTGAGAATGGCTCTTCTAATTCAACTGATTCAACTTCACCAATTAAAACTTTAGTGTCCTTTGGAACTTTAACACCAGCCATGTCAGCTATTTTCCATGCTGATTGACCAACTATATTAGCATTTAAGTTACCATTTATTAAAATTGTTTTTCTTACTTTGTCTATTTCTTTATCTTTTAAGAAGTAAGCACCTCTATCAGCAAACTCTTTTCTTACTTTATCATAAACTTCATCAACAACTAATACTGTTTGCTCTGATGCACAGATAACTCCGTTATCAAAAGTTTTTGATAATAATATTGAGTTTACAGCCATTTTTAAGTGAGCTGTCTCATCTATTATAGCTGGTGTATTACCTGCTCCAACTCCGATAGCTGGTTTTCCTGATGAGTAAGCTGCTTTAACCATTCCTGGACCACCAGTAGCTAATATTATATCAGCTTCTGACATTAATACTTGTGACATTTCAACTGATGGCTCATCTATCCATCCAATTATATCTTTTGGAGCTCCTGCTTTAACAGCTGCATCTAAAACAACTTTAGCTGCCTCTATTGTTGAGTTTTTAGCTCTTGGATGTGGTGAGAAGAATACAGCATTTCTAGTCTTTAATGATATTAAAGCTTTGAAGATTGCTGTTGATGTTGGATTTGTAGTAGGAACTATTGCTGCTACAACTCCTATTGGCTCAGCTATTTTAGTGATACCAAATGATTCATCTTTTTCTATAACTCCACAAGTTTTATCATCTTTATATTTGTTGTATATATATTCAGCAGCGAAATGGTTTTTGATAACTTTATCTTCTACTATTCCCATTCCTGACTCTTCAACAGCCATTTTAGCTAATTTTATTCTCTCATTATTAGCTGCTACTGCTGCTTGTCTGAAAATTTCATCTACTTGTTCTTGAGAAAATTTTGAAAACTCTTTTTGAGCTGCTCTAACTTTCTCTAATCTAAGCATTAATTCATCTACATTTGTTACTTTCATGATACCCACCTCATTATAGATTAGTTTCTATTTTTATAATATATGTAAAATTTAATTAAAAGCATTTTAGTTATTTTTTTAACTTTAATAATATTCCATTTAATGATATTTTTATCATTAAATTTTGTACCTTTTTATTTGTAAGCTTTTTCATACTTTCTAAAAAAGTAATTTACCAACCTTACGAAATTATAATATCATCTTTCACTTCTAAAATCCAGACTTTTTTTTACATTTATTACATTTTATCGGCAAAAAATTGTTATTTATTTAACTATTTTGTGATTTTTTTATCAACTCTAAATATTTATATTTTAGTTAAACGATTTCTGTAATATTTTGGATTATTTCTAATCACTATTCAAATTTAAATTAAATTCATCTTTTGTGTCTTATTTTCATAATATTATATTGCTAAATTTTAAATATTTTATTCATTTAAATTCCAAAGAAAATACTTACTACTATTACAGCCATAATTATAGCTGTTAAATCAGCCATAAAAGCTGCCCAAAAAGTATGTCTTATCTTTTTAATGCCTACAGCACCAAAATACACAGTCAATGTATAGAATATAGTTTCTGTTCCACCCATTATCACTGAAGCTATCAATCCTTCTCTAGTATCAGGGCCTACTGTGTTTATAAGTTCTGTATAAATTCCTAATGCCCCACTTCCTGATAATGGTTTAATTAATACTAAAGGAACCACCTCTTTAGGAAGTCTTATTAATGAAACAAAAGGTTCCATAAAGTCATTTAATAAATTAAGTAAATTTGCATCTTTAAAAATTTTAATTGCAATCATCATAGCTAATAAAGCAGGAAATATTTTAAAACATACTATTAACCCCTCCTTTGCACCTTCTAAAAACCATTCATAAACTTTTCTTCCTTTAAACATTCCATAACAAACTATTAAAAGAAATATTATTGGAATTATGTTACTTGAAAACAAATATTTACTCCTCCTTTTAAAAATATCTCTGAAGTATCTTACAACATATTATTCCTATACAACATGAAGTAAATGTAGCTATTATTGCTGGTAGTATTATACTAGCTGGTTCACTTGATCCTGCGGCTGCTCTAATTGAAACAACAGTTGATGGAATAAGTTGAATACATGATGCATTTATAACTAAAAATAAAGCCATATCATTGGATGCTTTTCCATCCTTTTCTTTATTTATCTTATTTAATTCAACCATAGCTTTAATCCCAAAAGGAGTGGCTGCATTTGATAATCCAAACATATTGGCGGTTAAATTCATTACTATTGCTCCCATAGCCTCATCATTCTCAGAACTCTCTTTAAATATTTTCCTTAATATAGGTTTTAATAACTTAGCAATTTTTGAAGTAAGTCCACTTTTTTCTGCTATTTTCATTACTCCACACCAAAAACACATTATTCCAACTAATGAAATTATGAAATTCACAGCACCTTCTGATGACTCTATTATTCCCTTTGTAATCAACTCTCCCTGGCCTGTCATTATGCTAAAAACCAACCCTGAAGCTATAATAGCAAACCATATATAATTAATCATGTCTCCTCCCTACTCACAAGTAATTTCTGTATAATATATGCCTTGCGTAGAAAGAATAGTAGTGTTACCATAAAACTACAAAGAACGAATTTACTTCAAAGGAGAATTTTTATGAACGAGAATAATTTAAAATTAGCTCAACAAGATATTGATGAGGTTTTAAAAACAGTTGAAGAATTAGAGGGACAAATAGAAGATTTATCAAAAGATGATATAAAACAAAAATTCGTTACGTTAACTGAAAAGGTAAGAAAACTTGAAAATCTATTAAAAGATGAAGGTATTATATAAATAAAAAGCTTGGTTTATCAATTTCTAAACCAAGCTTTTTTTTGTTTTCTATAATTTATTTTCCATAAGCTATTGATATTTTAATTATTATTTATTAAACATATCCTACCACTTCTTCTTTATCTTCTTTTTTGAATTCTTTCACAACAAATATTCCTGTTATTACTGTTGATAAGAAATCTGAAGTTGTACCAGCTAACCAAACACCTATTAATCCTAAACCAGCTACTTTAGGCAATATAATTGTAAGTGGAATTAACAAAATTACCTGTCTTAACAAACTTAAAAAGGTTGCAAGTTTAGCTTTACCAATGGCTTGGAAGTAATTTGATCCTATTATTGGTATTCCTATAATAGGCATCATTAATAAGTAAATTCTTAATCCTGGAATACCAATTTCTAATAACTGTGGATCTGAGTTAAACATACTTATTGCAACTTCTGGGAATGTTTGAATTAGTATTCCACCAATTACTAATATTACAGATGCTACTGCCATTGCAAGTTTTAATGTTTTCTGAGCTCTCTCATATTTCTTAGCCCCATAATTATATCCTATAATAGGTTGTGACCCTTGATTTATTCCAAATATAGGCATTAAAAATATCATTGAAATTGATGATATTACTGCCATTGCACCTATTGCTAAATCCCCACCATAGTTTTTTAATGAATTATTAGCTACTATTTGGACTGCACTTGCTGCCATTTGCATTGAGAAAGGTGCAATTCCTATTGCTACTATTAATTTTACTATCCTCCATTCTAATTTAAATGTTTTAAACTTAAATTTTAAATTTGAAGAACCTAATGTATAGTAATATAACATTATTACTGTTGTTACAATCTGAGAAATTACTGTTGCCCATGCAGCCCCTTTAATTCCTAAGCCCAATCCAAAAATAAATACAGCATCTAAAATAACATTTACTATACATCCTAATATCATTATTGCTGCTGACATTTTAGGATTTCCATCTGCCCTAATTGTACTATTTAAAGAAAATGACATTAAGTTAAATATTGTTCCAAGTAATATTACATTTATATATTCCTTAGCATAAAATATTGTTGATTCACTAGCGCCAAATAAACTTAATATATTATTAGCAAATATAATTCCTACTACTGTTAATATTATTGATATTAAAGTTATTAAAATTACAGAATTACCTAAAATCTTCTCTGCATCTTTTCTATTATTTTGTCCAAATTTTATAGATATGTTTGCAGTTGCACCTATACCTATAAGCATTCCAAAACCAAGTAATATAGACATAATAGGCATTGTTATACCTACTCCTGTTATTGCCATAGGTCCAACTTTTGGTATATGTCCTATAAAGGCTCTATCAACTATGTTGTAAAGCGCATTAACAAGCATTCCTATAATTGCAGGTACAGAATACTTAATTAAAAGTTTAATTTCTGATTCTTCCCCTAATATTTTTTGATTTTTCATAATCCTTCCTCCTTTGAATCTATACTTCTTAAATATATGCATTAGTCTATTATACATTAATATTATTTTTTCATAAGATATAAAAAAATCATAACCACCTGTAAAATATGTGTTTTAATCTAGTCCTATAAAGGCATGTTATTGGCTGTAGTATTCATTAAATACAACAAAAAGACTAAAAGTACCTCTACTCTTAGTCTTTATATTTCTATTTGACAATATCTCCATATATTATATTGCCAGCAATTAAATTTAAGCTAGTTGTTAGATTTAATACTATTGATAATACTATAATAGAAATAATATTTTTACCTAAAAACATGGCTAGTCCCATAGTTAAAAAGTTTAATATTATCATAAGTAACATCTGCTTTAATAATACATCTAAGAAGTTTTCTTTAATAACTGAAAAACTCTTCTTTATACTGTCCATTGTATTCTTATTTTCAAATATGCAGCACTGCATAGCTATTACAAAAAATATTGATAATACAATTCCTATTGGTGCAAAGAATCTTGTGCCAAAGGATATTGTAAAATTTTGAATCATAAATACTGATAGTGGAAATATAGGATCTTTAAATGATGATTTTATTGCATCTATCCATTTCATCTTTGATCCACTTGTAAAACTACTAGTAACTTTAACTATCGCTATAGAAAAAAATCCTAAAGCAAGCATACTTATTACAGATATTATTGGGTTACCTGCTCCTAAAAAGCTAGGTATAGTAAATAGTATTGTTATTGTTATAATGTCTAGTAAGTTTTTACTAAATGTATTGAAAACTGTTTTTATAAATTGACCAGCAGGCATGTTTTTTCTAACACTCTGTTGCATAAGTTTCCTCCAAACAAAAATTTAACCTTCGATATAGTGTAACACTAATATTATCAAAATTATTTATATTTTTGTTTATATTAACCTTAATTTAACATATTGTATAAATTTATTTACAAATAACTTTATACCCCTAAATAGAAAAGATATAAGCCAACTAAAAGTATTATTATTCCTAGAATATTTTTCAAAATATTGCCTACTCTTTGCCCTTTATCTGAGTAAGCTATTTTTTCAACTAATCCAAAGGATGTTCCTGCTAATATTATAAGTACACTATGACCTAATGAATACATAAGCAACATAATAATTCCTAATATTAAATTCCCACTTGCTGCTATGAATGCTATTATGGCAGCCATAATAGGGGTTGCACAAGGCGAAGCCAAAACTCCACTTAAAATTCCTAAAAAGAATACTTCAAAAAATCCTTCTCTCTTTTTAGGAATTTTACAAGCCTCCTTTTTATCTCCAAATATATTTATAACTCCTATAACTTGAAGTCCAGATGCAAGCATAATTAATGATAGTACTATGTACCACATCTTTCCTGCACCTAAAAATACTTTTCCTATAATTGCAGTAATTACCCCAATTGAAGTGAATGTAATTGCTATTCCTAAAGAAAATATCAATGAATATTTTAATGCTTTTTTATCATCCTTTATACCATTGCCTTGAACATATCCTATAAGCAATGGTATTGATGAAATTGTACAAGGACTAAAAGAAGCAACACATCCTGCAAAGAATGATAAAAATATTGCTAAAAATGTATTATGAAAAATAACTTCATTAAAATATGATAAAAACTCCATATTAATTAACCCCCAATGATTTTAATACATTTTCTATATAATCTGCTCTCATTAATCCTTGTTGAGTATAAAATTCTTTTCCATTCTTATCTAAAAACACAGTTGTTGGAACAACATTTACCCTGTATTTATATGCTAAATCCATATTTCTATCTTCTTCTAACCTAGCATAATAAACATTAAATTTCTCTGGATACTTTTCTGATATTCCCCTTATTTCCTTTTGCATTTCAACACAATAAGGACATGTATCTGTTTTAAACATTATAATAGTTGGAATTCCTTTTTTAGCATCTTCTAAATTTTTAATAATATTAATTTCTGAAGATGTTATTTCTTTCCTTTTGTCACCATAATTTTTCCCCAAATATATTCCTATCAAAGATAAGATCAGTAGAGATAAAATTACTATCTTTTTTTTATTTCCCATATATTCCTCCCTTTAATTTAAATTCCCCTCTAAAAAATAAAAGGGTAACATAATTTTTATATTATGTTACCCAATAATTATGCATTTTTTATGCATTATATTATTTACAACTATCTCTTTCAACCAACTTATGATTTAAGACAAAATGGTCTTGTTCTAATGGTTTGTTATTTATTATTTTTATTAACATTCTCATAGCTATTGATCCCATATCATACATTGGTTGAGATACAGTTGTTAATTTCGGATAGAATACGTGAGCTAAGTCTATATCATTAAATCCTATAACACTAACATTCTCTGGAACTTTTATTCCATTATCTCTTAATGCATTTATAGCACCCATTGCTATCTCGTCAGAAGCACAGATTACACCCTCTATCTTCTGTCCTCTCTCTAGCATTGATTTAATTGCATCATATCCAGTTTTTACTTTTAAGTTCTTGAAATAAGTTAATTCTTCTTTCATTTCTATTCCAGCTTCTTTTAAAGCAGCTTGATATCCTTGAAATCTTTTACCCCAAGCATTATTTAAATCACCTTCAACACCTATGAAAGCTATATTTTTTATACCTTTTTCTATTAAATGCTTAGTGGCTTCATATGTAGCTTTTTCATTATCAATTGTTACACTTGGAAACTTACCATTTTGTTCATCGTTCTCAACTAAAACAGTTTTTAAATCTAACTCATTTATTAGGTTTAAAGTTTCCTCGCCTAATGATGAACTCATATAAAGAACACCATCAACCATTTTCTCTTTAAGAACTCTTAAATATTCTTTTTCTTTTTCTAAATCTAAATCTGAATTACATAGCATAACATTATATTTATATATATTTGCTACGTCTTCAGCACCTCTAACTATTTCAGGGTATATTTGGTTTGATATATCAGGAACTAATATTCCTATAGTTCTTGTTCTATGTGTTTTTAAACTTCTTGCAACTATGTTAGGTCTATAACCTAATTTTTTTATAGCTTCTAAAACTTTTTTCTTAGTTTCTTCGTTTACAACGTCTATGTCATTTAATACTCTTGAAACTGTTGCTATTGATACTCCGGCTTCTCTAGCAACATCTTTAATTGAAGCAGCCATTTAACTCAACTCCTCTATACTTAACTTATTACCTATCTATTACTCAGTACTTCAATATTATAATGATAACTTTTAATTTATACAAGGAATTTGTGTAAATTGCTTAAATTCCTTATAACATTTTTAATTTAAAAACGTTTTCTCATTAATAATTGTAATAAAATTCAAAAATTAATTCAATGCAAAAAACTAATTATATGATTTAAATTTTCTACACTCAGTAAATTATGTTGTATAATCAAATATATCAACAGTAATATGTTAACCACAGGTTGTTTATATTATAACATTTGAAAATTTATAGGAGGAAAATATAAATGTATAAAGATATAGATATAAAAGAATCAATAAAATTAATAGAAGAAAATAAAGATTTACTAATCTTAGATGTTAGAACAGACGAGGAATATGAGTTTGATGGCTATATAAAGAATGCTAAACTAATTCCTCTTGGAAAATTACTTTTTTCTCTAGATGAACTTTACGGTTATGAAGAATCTCCCATATTAGTTTATTGTAGAAGAGGTTCTAGAAGCATGCAGGCTTGTGAAATTCTAGAAGACAATGGATTTGAAAATCTTTATAATATGATGGGTGGATTTTCAAAATTAGTTAATGAAGGACCAAAGGAACTTTGGACTAAGTAAATTCATTAAAACTTATATTTCAATAATATATAAAGTATTTATTATTTTTATATTGTGTTGTTATATAAATTTATCATTTAAATAAAAAAAGAAGGTAATTTCTTACCTTCTTTTTTTTATTTAGATTAAGCTCTCTTTTGAACAGCCATTTTTAATACTTCACCGTTTATTTTAGCTTCTGAGTAATCAGCTTCTCCGTTATAAACAACTTCTTCTGTTAAAGTTTCTTTCTTTATAACATCTTCAAATTTCTTGATTACATCTATAAGCATATCATTATCAGCAACGTAAAGAGTTATTTTATCAGCAACCTCAAATCCACTTTCTTTTCTCATGTTTTGGATTTTTGATATTATTTCTCTTACATGACCTTCTTCTCTTAACTCTGGAGTGATAGTTGTATCTAAAACAACCCCAACTGAACCTTCACCAGCAAACGCAAATCCTTCTAATCCTTGCATTGTTACAAGTAAGCTTTCAGCATTTAACTCTATTTCATTTCCATCTATAGTTATAACTTCTGTTCCACCATTTTGGATTTTTTGAGCTAATTCCATTTGATTTCTTGAAGCTATTTCTTTTCTTATAGCTGGTATTAACTTACCATAAGCTCTTCCTAAAACAGGTAGGTTAGGCTTAATTTCAAAGTTAACATACTTAGAAAGGTCAGCTCCTAATTCTACTTCCTTAATATTTAACTCATCCTTGATTATGTCTCCATAATATTCTGGAAGATCTGATGTTGAAAGAAGCATTTTTGAAAGTGGCTGTCTATTCTTAATATTAGCACCATTTCTAGCACTTCTTCCAAGCTTAACTATTTTATAAGCTAAGTCCATTTTCTCTTCTAATTCTTTATTTATAGCTGATTCATCAGCCACTGGCCACATTCCTAAATGTATGCTTTCTAAAGCATCTTTATCTAGGTTCACAACTAAGTTTTGGTATATTTCCTCAGTTATGAATGGTACGAATGGAGCGGCAACTTTACATAAAGTAACTAATACTCTGTATAAAGTAGTGTAAGCACCAATCTTATCATCAGTTAACTCTTCTGACCAATATCTTGATCTATTTCTTCTTACATACCAGTTTGATAACTCATCTGTAAACTCTTCAATTTCTAAAGCAGCCTGAGTGATTCTGTAGTTTTCTAAATGATTATCTACATCATTAATTAAAGTATTAAGTTTTGACATTATCCACTTATCCATTACGTTGTCTGATACGAAATCTTTGTAATCTAATGGATTAAACTTATCTAAGTCTGCATATAAAACGTAGAATGAGTAAACATTCCATAATGTACTTAAGAATTTTCTTTGAGTCTCAGCAACATCATTGATTGAGAATCTAGTTGGTAACCACGGAGCACTTGCTGTGTAGAAATGCCATCTAGTAGCATCAGCACCCTGTGAATTAAGTACTTCAAATGGATCTACTGCATTGCCCTTAGATTTTGACATCTTTAAGCCTTTGCTATCAAGAACGTGACCTAAAACTATACAGTTTTCAAATGGATTTCTATCAAATATAGCAGTTGATATTGCTAGCATTGTGTAAAACCATCCTCTTGTTTGGTCAACAGCCTCTGATATGAATTGAGCTGGGTAGTTTTGATCAAATAATTCTTTGTTCTCAAATGGATAATGAAGTTGTGCAAATGGCATTGATCCTGAATCAAACCAACAGTCAATAACTTCTGCTGTTCTCTTCATTTCTTTATTACAATGAGGACAATTTAAATGAACTTTATCAATGTATGGTTTATGAAGTTCTATATCTTCTGGAACATTTATTCCTTTAGATTTTAATTCTTCAATACTTCCTATACATTCTCTGTGGCCACATTCACATTCCCATATTGGAAGTGGTGTTCCCCAATATCTATCTCTTGAGATACCCCAATCTATAACATTCTCTAAGAACTTACCAAATCTTCCGTTCTTAATGTTATCTGGGTACCAGTTTATCTTATCATTGTTAGCTAAAAGTTTGTCTCTTAATGTTGACATTGCAACAAACCAGCTGTCTTTTGGATAATAAAGAAGTGGTGTATCACATCTCCAACAATGTGGATATGAGTGAGTATGTCTTTCAGCTTTGAATAATTTATTTTCTTCTTTTAAATAATCAACTATTTGTTGATCACATTTCTTAACGAATTTTCCAGCCCATGGAGTTACTTCTTCAACAAAGTTACCATTTAAATCAACTAAGTTTAAGAACGCTAATCCATTTTGCTTTCCAATTAAGTTATCATCTTCACCATAAGCTGGTGCTATGTGGACAATCCCAGTACCATCTGATAATGTTACATAATCACCATGAACAACAACAAAAGATTTTCCTTCAGTTGGTGTTACGAATGGTAATAATTGCTCATATTCCATTCCTAATAATTCTTCACCTTTGAACTCTTTAACTATTTCGAATCCTTCTCCTAAAATTTTAGGTGCTAATTCTTTAGCTAAGATATATATTTCATCATTATCAGCTTGCTTAGCTTCAACATAGTCATAAGCTTTGTTTATACATAAAGCTACGTTTGAAGGTAAAGTCCAAGGAGTTGTTGTCCAAGCTAAGAAGTATTTATTATCTTCTCCTTTAACTTTGAACTTAGCAACGGCAGTTAAGTCCTTAACATCCTTATATCCTTGTGAAACTTCGTGTGATGATAAACTTGTTCCACATCTTGGGCAATAAGGCATTGTTTTATAACCTTTGTATAGAAGGTTCTTATCCCACATTTGTTTTAATGCCCACCATACTGATTCTATGTATGGATTGTGGTAAGTAACATATGGATGCTCCATATCTACCCAGTAACCTATTTGCTCAGTCATTTTTTCCCACATGCTAACATATGTGAATACACTATCCTTACATTCAGTTACAAATTTCTCTACTCCATAATCCTCTATTTGAGGTTTACCTGATATTCCTAATTTCTTCTCTATTTCAAGTTCAACTGGAAGTCCGTGAGTATCCCATCCTGCTTTTCTTATTACTTTATAACCCTTCATAACTTTATATCTTGGGATTATATCTTTCATAACCCTTGTTAAGATATGTCCTACGTGAGGTTTTCCATTGGCAGTTGGAGGACCATCATAGAATGTGAAATATTCACCATCTTGATTCATATCAAAGTTCTTTTGGATTACATTTTTTTCTTTCCAAAGGTTTGCAATTTCTTTTTCTACACCAACAAAACCTTTAGGCAATTCAACTTTTTTATACATATTGAAACTCCTTTCCTACTTCTTTAATATTTAAATTATTTACTTATAATTGATTATTTAGCCAAAACTTTGTGAAAAATAAAAAAACTCCATCCTAAAAGGACGAAGTTATATTCGCTATACCACCTAAAGTTAAATCCTATCTATTAATTCAATTATAAATATTAAAAATTTGCATTTTTTGATAGGTATATTTAAAAGCACATATTATGCTCGCATCCTATAACGTGGATAAACGGGATAAACTTAATAAGAATAGAATTCCTTTCAGTCACCAACTCCCAGGTGATTTTCCTTAAATATTCTTATAGTTTCACACCAACCAACTACTCTCTGAATAAGTTTCTACTTAAGTACTTGCCCTGTTCACAGTCTTTAAAAAAATTATATAATAGCACTTTTGAAAAGTCAACGAAGTAAATCCATATATTTGAAGTATTTAGGTTTTATTTTTCATTTCTATATAATTTTAAAATTTTTATAAATGTTAAATATACATTATTATATTTTAAAATTACATTTTACAAGTAATTTATATAAAGTTACTTACTTTATTATAAAGTCAAATTAAAACCTATATTTTTAAACAAAATAAATCATATAATAAATAGCTTATGAATTAAATAACAAAAACTAATTAATAATTTTTATTATTTAATGTTGACTTTTCTTATCAACTAACTTATAATTAAATCATCAAATACATTCCATTCCCTTTTGTTAATCGTGCTGTTTTACTTTAAATTTATTTAGGAGGAAAATAGTATGACTGATAATAATAATTTAAATCAACAAATAATTGATAAAATGACTAAAGTTTGTATCTGTAGAGCAATCTCTAGAGCCAAAATTAAAGAGGCTATAAAAAATGGTGCCCACACAGTTGAAGCCGTTGCTGAAAAGACTGGCGCAACAAAGGGCGCATGTAGAGGTTGCAGATGCAAAGATAAAATTGAAGAATTAATTGAAGACAACCAATAATTCTTTTAAGCAAAACTTATTTACTGTTTTAATTTTGTATCTCCCTAAAAGAGTGCCATACCCTGGCACTCTTTTTTACTTGTTATATAAATTTTAAAGTAACTGAGTAAAATTCTTATAAATCTTATAAACAAAAAGGCATGTATCAAAATAACTTTTTATAAAACTTACAAATAATTATGAAGAGAATATCTAGATGGGCTTTAGAATTTAAATTATTCCGTAGAAAATATCACGTTAAAAAACTTAAATTGCTTAAAGCGTAGCAAGTTTCTAAGCTTTAGTGATATTTTCGTAGTAATTATTATAAATTCTTAGCATAATCTAGTAATTCTATGAATATATCTGTAAGTTTTATTATTGTATTTTGATACAGACCATTTCAATTTTTCTTTGTTTTAAATTAGTATTGATTTTATATAGAAGAAATAGCTAAAATCAACACACTCTTAAGACAGAACCTAATTTTTTTATATATCAAATTCATTTAAAGATGTGTTCTTTGTCCAACTAGTATAATGTCTAGGATATCCTTGATTTGTTAGAGTTCCAACATGGTAAAACTTCTTAATATCAAAGCAATTATTTTTTACCACCTTAAATCCTTTTAAAAGATAATGAAGCCTACTTTCGTATAACCTCTTCATTAACTTAGTTTTAGGTTCTCCCCAAGCAAATATTATATGATTACTATTTATTAGATTTTCAAATATTACTAAGTCATTTTTTAAATATTCTCCATCCTCTATAAATCCATCATTACCACATAGGAATAATTCACCCTTTGTTTCATAAATCTCTTCAAAAACATCTTTATTATATTCTATAACAGGGAATAAAAATACGAAGTTAATTTCTTTTATTGTTCCAAATTCATCTTCATTATTTAATAAATATTTTACCGCTCTATTTAATTCTTTTTTTAAATCCTCAATATTATGTGATTTAGGAGCTCTAGTAATAACTAATATACTACTTTCTCCCTCTTCATATATTGGAAAAGTTACTTTAAATCCTCTTCCACTTTTATGATCAACTAGAAAATTTATATTATTAATTGAATTCCTATAATACATCTGCATAAGCGCTCCCCTTTTTTACCCAACTCTTGTTCATCAACTTAATATTCAATATTAAGTATATTCTTAATTTAGTTTAGTATATAATCGAATCTTTATAAATTCTACAAATTCAAATAAATTTAACTTATTAAAAGAAATAATTGAATACTTTTTAATAAAATCTATTTATTCTTCTTGTTTTCCTCTATTTGAGCAGCTAATTCATTAAGATATTCCCATCTTTCATATTTATTATTTAATTCATCTTCCACTTTAGCTTTTTCTTCCATAAGTTCTTGAAGTCTTCCATACTCTGATGCATGTTTAGCCATTAATTCATCTAACTCTTCTATTTTTTCTTCAAGCTTCATAATATCTTCATCGATAGTTTCAAATTCTCTTTGTTCTTTAAATGAAAATTTAGTCACCTTACTCTTATCTTTAGATTTATCCACAGGCTCTTCTTTTTTAGATTTATCCACAACTACTTCTTTTTCTTTAACTTCTGCAATCTCTTCTTGCTTTGTTAATAAGTAATCGAAATAATTTCCAGTATAGATATCTATTTTTCCATCTCCTTTATAAGAGAATATTTTATTACAGATTCTATCTAAGAAGTATCTATCATGGGATACAGTTATTACTACTCCACCAAAATCATCTATATAATCCTCTAGTCTATTTAAAGTTTCAATATCTAAATCATTTGTAGGCTCATCTAGTAATAAAACATTTGGTGCTTCCATTAAGGTTCTTAAAAGATGAAGTCTTCTTCTTTCTCCACCTGATAGCATTCCTATCATTGTCCATTGTAAAGTTCCATCAAATAAAAATTTCTCACACATTTGAGAAGCTGTTATTCTTTCACCAGTAGCAGTTTGAAGATATTCTCCTGCTTCCTTAATATAATCTATAGCTCTCATTTCTGGGTGCATATGAGTATCTTCTTGTGAGAAACAAGCTATTTTTACTGTCTCTCCTTTTATTATTTCCCCACTATCTGGAGCTATTTTTCCTTCTATCATGCCCATAAGCGTTGATTTACCTATTCCATTAGGTCCTACAATTCCTATTCTATCACTTCTTAAAACTATGTAGTTAAAATCATCAACAATCTTTTTATCACCAAAACTTTTATTTAGGTGTTCTATCTCTATTATTTTCTTTCCTAATCTAGTTCCCATAACAGAGATTTCTATGTTTTCATTCTCAACAAATCCCTCTTGATTTACTAATTCATCAAATCTTTGAAGTCTTGCTTTTTGTTTAGTTGTCCTAGCCTTAGCTCCTCTTCTAACCCAAGCAAGTTCCTTTCTCATAAGATTTTGTCTTTTTTCTTCGCTAGCTTTTTCTATTGCTATTCTCTCCATTTTCTTTTCTAAGAAAACTGAGTAGTTTCCATCATAACTAAATAATCTACCTCTATCTAGTTCAAGTATTCTATTTGTTACTCTATCTAAGAAATATCTATCATGAGTAATCATTAATAAGGCACCTTTTCTACTATTTAAGTATTCTTCTAACCAACTTATAGTCTCATTATCTAAATGGTTTGTAGGCTCATCTAGTATTAAAAGTTCACAAGGCGTTATTAAGGCAGCAGCAAGCATTATTCTCTTTTTCTGTCCACCTGATAAATTTCCAACTTTCTCTTCAAAATTAGTTATTCCAAGCTTAGTTAAAACATTCTTAGCTTCACTTTCCATATCCCAAAGATTTAAAGCATCTATTTTACCTTGTAATTTTATTAATTTATCTGAATCTGAATCAGTACAACTTCCATTATTTATTTTTTCTAAAAGTTCCTCATAATTTCTTAATATTCTCATTTCCTCTGAGTTACCTTTGAAAACTTGTTCTAAAACAGTTGCATTATTATCATAATCTGGAGTTTGAGCTAAATATTCAATTCTTACTCTATTACCCTTTGTAATAGTCCCTTCATCTGGTTCTTCAACACCTGCAACTATTTTTAAGAAAGAAGATTTCCCTGTACCATTTACACCTATAAGACCAATCTTCTCTCCTTCATTTATTCCTAAAGATATATTATTGGCTAAAATTTTCTCTGAATAGCTCTTACTTATATTTTCAAGAGTTATTAAATTCATCTCTTATCCATCCTTTTCAAACAAATCTTAACTTCATTATAATATATAAATTAAACTTCTTCCAAAAAATAAACTATTTATTAAAGATAAAAAATAAAACTTACAAATATTATGAGAAATCTAGTAATTCTCAAAATAGATTTGTAAGTTTTATTTATAACTTTTATATAACATATTTTATTTTAAATCTTATTTTTTCCTGGATTCATTCTTTTAACAAGTAAATTTATAGGCATTAATGCTAAAATAACTGAAGTCATTAACCCCTCTAATCCCATACTACTTACATTATATATTAGTGAGTAAATCCATACATTCATGCCTTTTGGTGCATACTGTCCAAAGAAAACTGCCCCTGATATTACACATATAAGTGTACTTAATCCACTAGCCATAAAAGCCCCTAAGAATATTTTATATTTTTTATTAATTCCAAAACTTCCAGCAAGTCCTAATGCCATGGTAGATAGTAAGTAATCTAATATAAATTGAACTGGATGTATTATAAAAGCTCCATTTAATAATTTTAAAAGTCCAAATATTAGTCCGCTTGTTACTCCAATTGTTCTTCCATATACTAAAGAAAGTAGCATTATTGGTAGCATTGAAAATAATGTTATTCCTCCACCTTGTGGATATCTAATAAGTGGTATCATATAAAGAACATATGAAATGGCTACACTCATTCCTATCATTGTTATTTCTCTTGTTTTTATCTTATGTCTCTTTAAATCAATAAAATATAAAATAATTAATACTATGCTTATACTTCCAATTAAGTATATACTCATTATTATTCACCTTCTTCATATGCCATATTCCAGAAGTCTAATTCGTATAAACTTGCCCTCTTAAATATATCTATTAATCTTTCTTTTTTCTCTCTTGATAAATTAGAACAAGTCTTATCCACATATTCTAACCAATCTTCTGTAAAATCAGTAAATCCCTGTGCAGAATACTCATCAATCCAAGGTCTAAAGAAATTCCCTTCTAATTTATCCTTATATTTTTCAGCAATATGTCTACCTATAAAACTATAACTCCAAGTACATGGAAGAGTTGAGATAGCAATATCAGCCAAATCTCCTGTTAAAGCTATTCCTTGCATATAACTTGTATAATTTATAGTTGTTGATTTATACTTCCTATTTTCAGCATCACGTTCTGATATTCCAAAATCCTTTAAATATTCAATATGTACTGCAGTTTCATCTTCCATTGTTCCCTTTGTTGAATTATAGAAGAATCTCATTTCTTCCATTGTTTTAGCTTTCACTACTCCTGCACAAAAAACTTTTGCATATTCTTTTAAATAAAGATAATCTTGAACTAAATACTCCCTAAACTTATCCTTATTTAAAGTTCCTTCTCCAATTTCTTTTATGAATGGATGTTCTAAATATTTCTCCCATATTGGCATAGCCTCTTTTAGTAGTTCTTCTGTAAATCTCATTTTAGCCTCTCCTCTATTCTTTTTTGATTAAACTTTTAATAGCTTAAATAAGGATTGCCCCCAATTATAAAAAAAGCTACATCCAAAGTAGGATGTAGCTAATATACAAAGTCTATAATCTAATAAGTAAATTACTATTATAAAACTTTCCACAGGCTTTCCTACGCTGGTATTATCCAGATCAGGTTTAAGGGTTAATAACCAAAGTTATTTCTCAGCCAAAGGCACCCCTAGCTATAAAGTTTATAATAATTATACCTTTTTTTAATAATAAATTCCATTTTTAATTCTAAATCATAAAATGAAAGTGATTCCAATAATTTTTATCCATCATCATCTTTCTTATTTCATCATCATCACCATATTCATCATACCATTTTTCTAAAATTTCATAAGCAACACCATGATAAATCAAACTTCCTATTACAAAAGGTTTTGCTGGCGCATCACTTAAGGAAATTATTGTCACGCCAGTTCCTATAGCTCCATATATTACTGTTCTTTCTGGTGTTACAAAAGATTTTACCTTATTTTTAAAATCATTCTCTTTTATGTATTTTTTTAATCTTTTTGGTGTTGGAATAACTATGGCTTTTATCAAATTTATTCAGTCCTTAAAATTACTCTCTTAAAATATATATGCAGACTCTTAAATTTCTCTTCTTAAATTTCAAATTTTGTTTTAAATTTATATTATTTTTATTTCTAATAATATTTGAAGAATATCTTTTAAACCTTATCTTTACTTTACTTGAACCTCTTATTATGTGTTATAATCTTATAAGAATTATTTTGGAAGGAGCTATTTTAATGGCAAGTAAGTTTTATTTACACAAAGGCAAAAATAAAAAAGCTGAACAAGGTAGACCTTGGATTTACATTGATGAAATAAATGAATATGATGGAGACTATGAAAACGGAGATATAGTTGAGGTTTACAATCATAAAGGTTATTTCATAGGAAAAGGATACATAAATGACAAAAGTAAAATAACTATAAGAATAATGACTAGAAATATAGATGAAGAAATTAATGAAGAATTCTTTAAAAGAAGATTCCAAACTGCCTGGGAATATAGACAAAGAGTTATAGATACATCATCATGTAGATTCATCTTCGGAGAAGCTGATTTTCTTCCTGGTTTAACAGTTGATAAGTTTGAAGATTACTATGTAATTCAAATATCAACTTTAGGAATGGATAAATACAGAGATTTAGTTGTTAAAATCCTAGTTGAAGAGTACGGTGCTAAAGGTGTTTATGAAAGAAGTGACATAAAAACTAGAGAAATAGAAGGATTAGAGCAAACTAAAGGATTCTTAACAGAACCATTTGATACAAACGTACAAATAGTTGAAAATGGAGTTAAATACATAGTTGACCTTGAAAATGGTCAAAAAACTGGTTTCTTCTTAGATCAAAAAGAAAATAGAGCTGCTATGCATAGAATTTGTAAGGACAAAGATGTTTTAGATTGTTTCACTCACACTGGTTCATTTGCATTAAATGCAGGTATTGCAGGGGCTAAGTCTGTTTTAGGAATAGATGTTTCTCAACATGCCGTTGATTGTGCTACAAGAAATGCTGAACTTAACAATCTTCAAGATAGGGTTAAATTTGAAAAGCACAATGCATTTGATGTTTTAGGAGATTGGTCAAGAGAAGGAAAACAATTTGATGTTGTTATCTTAGACCCACCAGCTTTCACAAAATCAAGAAATACTGTTAAACAAGCAATAAGAGGATATAAAGAAATAAATCTTAGAGGAATAAAAATGGTTAAAGAAGGAGGATACTTTGCAACTTGTTCATGTTCTCATTACATGGATGAAGAACAATTAAAGAAAACCGTTGCTGAGGCTGCTCACGATGCCAGAAGAACTTTAAGACAAATAGAAGTTAGAACTCAAAGCTCAGACCATCCAATACTTTGGAATTCTGATGAATCATACTACTTAAAATTCTTCATATTCCAAGTATTCTAGGAAATTCAGGCTCTGTCTTAATAGAGTGTTAATTTTAGCTATCCCTTCAGACCTACTTATTAAAATTGTCAAAAAGTTATATCTAAAATTAACACTAGTTTAAAACAGAGCCTTACTTTAAAATTTATTTGAATTTTAATGAATATAAAAAACAATATTGGTTAATATAATAATATAGCAAGAAAATAAAAAGCATACTAAAACTTATAAATAAAGAAATTCTTTACACAAATGGAATACACTCTAAATTTTATAGGTATAGTATCTATAAAAAATATTAATTAATTATTATCATGAGGTGCTTTACATAAATGGCATACACTCATAAATATGGTCATAATCAATTTATTATTTTGTTTTTTCTATGCTATAAATATAGTTAGGAATATTCTATCCTAATTAATGTACATATAATATTAGATGTAAAAAAGAAAGGTATGTATTTTAAAAAGTACATACCTTTCTTTTAGGTTGATTTTAATATTTAAATTAACTAATAAAATTATCAATGATAACTTTTTAGAATTATTAACTATTTATATAATAGTTTTAGTTGCTACTACATTAACTCCAGTTCCTAAAACATTTGTTATTACAACCTCACCAATCTTAACTGGTATTTTAGCAGAAACACTATTTATTTCTTTCATAACATCAAATATCATTCCTTTTGGAATAGGTTCTTCTGTCTTAACTGGAATAACTCTATTTTCGCATCCTTCTATTTTAACAGTTGAAGTAACAACTCTAGTTGGATTTTTAACCTCATTTAATCCGTAGATTTCTCCTCTTTTACAAGTATTACCTGTTACTTCTTCTAAATCTGTATCAACTTTTAAATGACATCCTTTTGGACATACTATGCAAATTAACTCTTTTACCATTTTTATTCACCATCCTCTAATGAAATTGTTATTGTTCCTTTAGCATCTTTAAGCTTATCCTTAAGAATTAATATTCTCTCCATTTCAGCAGGCACAACATGAGGCTTTTTAAAACTTTGGATTATATTATCTTCCTCATCTCTAACAACAATTCTCTTATCTTTAAATACGTTTCTAACTCTCATAAACACATTTAAATTTCCATCTAAAGATTCAAGTTCAAATTTTTGAGGAACTGTGTAACTTATATTCTCTCCATTTTTAATTTCAATAAAGTTATTAGCTCTCTTCTTACCTTTTATATATTTAGCAGCATTTCTTCCTGCATTTTTAGATTCCTCAGTAACAAAGTCAACTAAGTCATGAACGTGAACAACATTACCACAAGCAAATATTCCTTCTTTGTTTGTTTCCATGCTTTCTGAAACAACAAGTCCATTAGTTCTTCTATCTAATTCAACCCCTGCATTTTTAGAAAGTTCATTTTCTGGTATTAATCCAACTGATAATAATAATGTATCAACATCAAACTCTATCTCAGTTCCTTTAATTGGTTGTCTATTTTCATCAACCTTAGCTATGATTACTTTTTCTAATCTTCCATCACCTTTAACATCAACAACTGTATGTGAAAGGAAAAGTGGAATATTGTAATCTTCTAAACATTGAACTATATTTCTAGTTAATCCATTTGAATAAGGCATAAGTTCAACAACAGCTTTAACTTCTGCCCCTTCTAAAGTCATTCTTCTAGCCATTATAAGACCTATATCTCCTGATCCTAGAATAACAACTTTCTTACCAACCATATATCCTTCCATATTTATAAATCTTTGTGCAGCCCCTGCTGTAAATATTCCAGATGATCTATCTCCTGGAATGCTTATGGCACCTCTTGTTCTTTCTCTACATCCCATAGCAAGTACAATAGCATCGGCTTCAATTGTTAAATATCCTCTTTCACTATTTATAGCATGTACAATTTTATCTTCTATTTCTAAAACCATTGTATCTAACATTATTTCAACATTAGTTTTTTCAACCATTTCAATAAATCTACCTGCATACTCAGGTCCTGTAAGTTCTTCTTTGAAAGTATGAAGGCCAAATCCGTTATGAATACACTGATTTAAGATCCCACCTAGTTCTTTATCTCTTTCTATTATTAAAATCTTTTCTATTCCATTCTCATAAGCTTCGTATGCTGCTGCTAATCCTGCTGGACCTCCACCTACAACTACTAAATCATACTTCATAACTAAACCCTCCTACTTTGTTTTTCCGCTTATTATATATGAGCCTTTTTTATCTAAAAGAATATCCTCTATGTTTGTTCCTGTTTCACGAGCTATTATCTCCTGAACTCTTGGTCCGCAGAATCCACCTTGACATCTTCCACAACCTGGTCTACATCTTCTTTTGACACCGTCTACTGTTCTTGCACCTAATGTTCTATTTATACTATCTACAATCTCACCCTCTGTGATATTTTCACATCTACAAATTATTCTTCCATATCTATTATCTTTCTTAATCATCTCAGCCTTTTCTTTTGGTGAAAGATCAATAAAATGAACTTGCTCTCTTTTTTCTATAAAGTTTTCTTTTTTATCTAAAGATAAACCACTTTCTCCTAACATTCTTACCACATCAACTGCGATTGCAGGTGCTGAACTTAATCCTGGTGATTTTATACCAGCAACATCAAAGAATCCTGTAACATCCTCAGCTTCTCCAATTATGAAATCTGGTGCATCAGATATAGCACGAAGTCCTGCAAAGTTTCTAATATTATCTCTAAAATTCACAGCATTAGTTGTTTTTAAAGAAATTTCTCTAACCTTGTTTAGTCCATCTAATTCAGTAGAAACTGATTCCTTATCATGAGTATTGATAGCATCAGGACCTACTAATAAGTTTCCATGGACAGTTGGAGTAACCAAAACTCCTTTTCCAAGTTTAGTTGGACATTGGAAAATTGTTTTAGTAAACAAACTTCCTTGGCTTTTATCTAAAACAAAGTATTCTCCTTTTCTAGGAGTTATTTTGAAAGCTTCTTTACAAACAAGATTGTGAATTTCGTCTGCATGAATTCCAGCTGCATTTACAACAAATTTAGCTTCTATCTCATCTCCATTTTCTAAAGTGATTTTAAAATTATCATTTTTCTCAATTCCTACAACTTTAGAATTAAGTCTTATTTCTCCACCATTTTCAACTGCATTCTCAGCTAAAGCAGTAGTAAATTCATAAGCACCAACTATTCCACCTGTTGGATAATATAAAGCACATTCAACTTTCTCACTAAGATTAGGTTCCATTTCTAAAACCTCTTCTTTTGTTAAAAGTCTTGCTCCCTCTACTCCATTTTCAATTCCTCTATTATATAAAAGCTCTAATTCTTTTTTATCCTCTTCATCAAAACCTATTATAAGTGATCCATTTTTCTTAAAAGGAACAGATAAATCACTACAAAGTTTTTCAAACATTTTATTACCTTCTACATTATACTTAGCCATTAATGTACCTGGCTCTGGATCATATCCAGCATGTACAATTGCAGAGTTTGCCTTAGAAGCCCCCATTGAAACATCATTTTCTTTTTCTAATGAAACAACTTTTAAATTATATTTTGTTAATTCTCTAAATATGGCATTTCCTGCAACACCTGAACCAATAATTGCTACATCATAAATCATTAAATATCGCTCCTTTTATAAAAATAAGAGAGTCCACTCAAAAAAGGCATAAAAATACCTCTTTTGTGTTTACTCTCTTTCTCTTCTACACAAAATTCATAAATTTTTTATTAAGTTAAATATATTATATCACACTTTTGTAAATGTTACCATACCTAATCTTCAATTGCCCATCTTTTTGATCTTTCAATGGCTTTTTTCCATTTTTCATAATATTTATCTCTTAATTCATCAGAAATACTTGGTGTAAATTCTTCACCAGCATACCAGAACTTAGATATTTCCTCTTTATCTTTCCAATATCCCACAGCTAGCCCAGCAAGATATGCAGCCCCTAGTGCTGTTGTTTCAATAATTATAGGTTTGGTAACCTTTTTACCAACTAAATCTGCTTGGAATTGCATTAAGAAATTATTTCTACTAGCTCCTCCATCAACTTTTATAGAATTTATATCATATCCAACATCATTAACCATAGCCTCTAATACATCTCTAGTTTGATATGCAATAGATTCTAAGGCTGCTCTTATTATATGATTTCTATTAGTTCCACGTGTTAATCCAACAATAGTTCCACGAGCATACATATCCCAATAAGGTGCTCCAAGACCTACAAAGGCTGGAACTACATATACTCCACCATTATCTTCTACTTTTTTTGCAAAATATTCAGTATCACTTGAATCACTTACTATTCTTAACTCATCTCTAAGCCATTGAATAACAGCTCCTCCAACGAAAACTGAACCTTCTAAAGCATATTGAACCTTTCCATCTAATCCAATTGCAATTGTTGTTAAAAGACCTGATTTACTTTTAACAGGTTCATCCCCAGTATTCATAAGTAAGAAGCAACCTGTTCCATAGGTATTTTTAACATCTCCTTTATTAAAGGCAGCTTGTCCAAATAAGGCAGCCTGCTGGTCTCCTGCTATCCCCGCTATCGGAACCCTTATTCCACCTTTTGTTCCAAGGTTTGCGTATCCATAAATTTCTGATGAATTTCTAACCTCAGGCAGTATATTTTTAGGAATGTTTAATTCCTTTAACATTCTTTCATCCCATTGAAGAGTTTTTATGTTAAATATCATTGTTCTAGAAGCATTTGTGTAATCGGTTATGTGAACTTTTCCATTTGTAAGTTTCCAAATAAGCCAAGTATCAACTGTTCCAAATAAAAGATCACCTTTCTCAGCCTTTTCTCTAGCTCCTTCAACATGATCTAATATCCATTTTATTTTTGTTCCTGAAAAATAAGCATCAATTAATAAACCAGTATTATCTTTTACATATTCATCAAGACCTTCAACTTTTTTTAATTCATCACATATATCAGCCGTTCTTCTACACTGCCAAACTATTGCATTGTATATAGGAACCCCAGTATTTTTATCCCATATTATTGTTGTTTCTCTCTGATTGGTAATTCCAATACCAGCTATATTTTCCTGTGTTATATTGCATTTAGCCATAACCTCTTGAAGAACCCCATATTGAGTTGCCCATATTTCCATTGGGTCATGTTCAACCCAGCCTTCTCTAGGGTAAATTTGTCTAAATTCCTTTTGACTAATTCCAAGAATATTTTGATCTTGATCAAATATTATTGCTCTTGAACTTGTAGTTCCTTGATCCAAAGCTACTATATATTTTTTCATAAATTCACACCTCATAAAAATTATAACTAATTATTATACCTTCAATTTCCAAAAAAATCCTTTTTTTTAATTTTACACATTCCAAAGTTTTTCTTTAGTTGTTGATACACAAGTAGCTCCAGATTTTAAAGCTTCAACGACATCTTCTTTATCAGAAATAAGACCACCAACTATTAATGGTTTATTTATTGTTTTAGATAATTCATTAATTACTTTAAATAACAAACCTGGTAACATCTCTACAGCATCACATTCATCTACTAAATGATTTTTTGTACTTTTAAATGAAAGACTATCTAAAATGAATACTCTTTGAATAGCTATTAAACCTAATTTTTTTGCGTTTTTTACAGTTTGTGATTTAGTGCTTATTATTCCATGAAATTTCGTTTTCTCTTTTAAATATTCAAGAACAATCTCTTTATTACTTAATCCATCTACTAAATCAACATGTAATATACCAATTTTATTTTTTTCATAAATTTTATTAGAAATCTCTGTTATATCTAATAAGTTACCAAACAAAACAAAGATAACATCAACCTCATTCTCTAAAGCTTTATCTAGTTGCTCCATATCTTTAACAGCCGCAACAATAGGGTTATCCTCGAGTACCCTTTTAAAATTTAGCATTTAAATAGCCTCCTCAAAACTGTCTAATTATAATTTAAAATATACTTGTATATACTAAAGCTCCTGCTATTGCTCCAAGAATTGGTCCAACTATTGGTATCCATGAATAAGACCAGTCAGAATCTCTTTTTCCTTTTATAGGAAGTAAGAAATGTGCAAGTCTAGGTGAAAAATCTCTTGCTGGGTTTATAGCATATCCAGTAGGTCCACCTAAAGATACACCTATTACTAAAATTAATAAACCAACAGCTATTGGACTAATACCATCTACCATTTTAGAATCTCCTAAACCTAAAATGCAAAACATCAATACAAAAGTTCCTATAAATTCAACAAACAAATTAGATTTATAATTTCTTATTGCTGGTATAGTACAAAAAGTTCCTAATTTAGCATCTTTATCCTCTGTACTATCAAAATAATCATGATAAGTTAAGTAAACAAGTACAGCTCCTATAAATGCGCCTATAAACTGAGCAATACAAAATACTATAACTTGTTTTAAAGTTAATCCTCCAGTAATAGCTAATGCAATAGTAATAGCTGGGTTAAATACAGCACCACTTACCCTTGCAAAAATATATACTGGAATCGCAACAGCAATAGCCCATCCAACAGTAATAACAATAAGTCCTGCATTATGTCCTTTCGTTTTTTTCAGAACTACATTAGCAACAACTCCATCTCCTAGTAATATCAAAAGAGCAGTTCCTACTAATTCAGCCCAAAACTGATTTAACATAAATATCCACCACCTGAAATATAATTTTTAATTTAAAAGCAAAATAAAAATAGGTAAAGCTACATACTAGATTCTTTTTAATTAAAACTTTAGATGAACTCGTATAAGTAAATATATTTATATGTATATTAAATTATGTTTCTAATTATAACATCCAATGTAATTGTTTTCAATGAATTGAAAATATATATTTTTTTACTAAAAAAATAAAAATGCTTAATATTAGCATTTTTATTTAAAATTCTTAAAAGAATTATTTATTAAATAATATTTTTTTAATTTTTCCCTCCAAATTTTGTATTTCTGTTAAATCTTTCATTTTACCATCTAAATTATTTTGGTATTTAGTTATTAATTCTTCAATATCATTTATTGATTGATTTATATTATTGTCTTCTTTAGTTGCTCTAGCTTTTATCTTATTTAAGTCATCATAAGCTTCTCTTTTAGCTTCATTCCAATCATTCATATCTTTATCTTTTGTTACTTCTAAATATTCTTCTCTAATATCTAAATACACATCAGCTAAATCTTCAGTCAAGCCATCATTATGAACAACATTTTTACTATCAGATGTTACTTCTTTATTTACTGTGTTATCTCTTGTATTTTCAACTGAATTACTACATCCAACTAACTGTAATCCAAATATTGCAGTAACTAAAACTATCAATAATTTTTTCTTCATTTTAAATTCTCCCTCTTATAAATATGTACTTATATTTTCATAATATATTTCTATTAATTCTTATACAAGAATTTTATTTTTAAGTATTTATTAATATATTTAAAATAATATTAACGTTAAAAAATATATAAATACACTAAAATAAAAAAAGATATTTAAAAATATTAAAAAAAATCAATAATTCAATTTAACAACAAAATTGTACATTGGTATTTATTTTATTTATTTCACCATTTTTGAATTCTAATACTAAATCAGTTATATCCTTAGTTACACAATAATCTAAATCAGATTCTAATCCTAAATTTTTAAGTATATGATAATGCTTTGCATCTTTTATAAAACTAGTTATATCTTCATTATTATCGTAAACATATTTAGCTGTTTTAGCTATATCAGTAAGTTCTATTTCACAAAGCTTTGATAATTCACTTATCATATATCCTGCACAAATAAAATCATCACTTGAAAACTCTCCATTTGTACCTGAATTTACAAATACTATTTCCTTTTTTTCATCTTTTAAATATTCTGCAACAGCTTGTCCATTAAGAATAGATGCAACAATAACTTTATCTGCCTTACAACAAAGATTTAAAGCTCTTGTTCCATTAGTAGTAGTCATTATAACATTCTTACCATCTACAATATCCTTTTTAAATTCTAATGGTGAGTTAGAAAAATCAAATCCTTCTATTTTTAATGCATTTCTTTCTCCTCCAAGTAAAACTTCTTCTCCTCTAGCTTTAAGTTCTTCAGCTTTCTCAAAAGCCTTCTCTACACTAACAACTGGAATTACTTTCTTCGCCCCATTAGCTATGGCTGTTGTGATTACAGATGTAGCTCTTAACATATCTATAACCACAGCAACCTTTCCTTTTAAACTTTCTTCATCTATATGATTAGCTGAAATTATAACATCAATTTTCATAATTTCCCCCACCTTTTTTTAGTTTTAAAACAAATTACTCCTTAAAATTCTTTCCTTGATAAATATCATTATCTTCTAAAGCCTTATCTATAGCATTTAAAACTTCCCATTTTTTCAAACTCCACATTGGTCCTATAAGAAGTTTTCTTGGTGCATCCCCTGTTAATCTATGCACAACCATATTTTGAGGAATCCTACTTACACCTTCACAAATTAAATCTATATATTCTTCTTGAGTTAAAAATTTTAAAGTACCATCTTCATAATCCTTAACCATTCTAGTACCTTCCATTAAGTGAAGTAAATGAAATTTAATACCTTGTGCTCCACATCTTGCAACATAATCAACAGTTTCAAGCATCATTTCCTTAGTTTCTCCTGGAAGACCAAATATACAGTGGACAACAGTATCTATTCCTCTGCTTTTTAATCCTTCCATAGCCTTATCAAATACTTCTAAATCATATCCTCTATTAAAATGTCTTGCACTCTCATTGTGAATTGTTTGAAGTCCAAGTTCTACCCAAGTATAAACTTTCTCATTCATCTCAGCTAATAAATCTAAAACTTCCTCATTAATACAGTCTGGTCTTGTTCCTATTGCCAATGCAACAACACCCTCTTTATTTATAGCTTCTTCATATTTTCTTCTTAACTCATCTACTGGTGCATATGTATTTGTGTAAGCTTGGAAATATGCTATATACTTTCCTTCTTTCCACTTCTTATTCATCATCTCTTTTACATTATCAAACTGAGTTCCTATACTTAAGGCTCTTGATCCAGCATAATCTCCTGAACCACTTGAACTACAAAATGTACATCCACCTCTTGCTACTTTTCCATCTCTATTTGGACAAGTGAATCCACCATCTAAGCTTATCTTAAAAACTTTTTCTCCAAACTTTTCTCTTAAAAATCTATTTAGGGTATTATATCTTTTATCTCCCCACATTTTTCTTTTTTCCATGTATATCACCTTTTCATAAAATCAAATTTAATAAATACTTAGCTTTAAACATATTTTTCTAGCCAAATAAAAAAAGTTAATCATAAATACACTATCTATGATTAACCATTATATTATTATACTATAATTTTTGTAGTTTAAAATCTTTTAAAGATATTTTATACTTTCCAGTTAAACCAGCATCTGTTTTTTCTCCACTTTCTAAAGGAATAACTTCCATCATAATGCTATTATCCTGTATTTTCTCATAAACTAAGTTATATGCTTTTTCTGAAAAAATATCGTCAAGTTCTAAGGCAACAATATCGCCTCCACTTTTATAAACCTTAAATCTTCTAGCACCATCTTTTTCGTAATTAACAACTATATACCCCTCATCATCAGAGAAATTCAAACTTTTAATAGATGCACCTTCTAAAATATCTAATGTAACAATTTTCTTACCTACTATTTTATCATTATCATCCTTTTTTTCTTTTTTTCCTTCATCTTCTCCCTCTTTTGTGGATGTACTTTTGGAATCTTCAACATCAAGGACTCCTATATAAGATTTATCTCCTGAATAAGTTGATATGGCTACTTTTTCTCCAGTAAAAGATAATCCAATTGCTGAAAAATCATCCTTCGGAACATCAACTTTAGCTATATCTATAACATTAACCTTAGGATACGCTCTATCTGGAATATTATCTAGTTCTATTAATGTGTTTATCTTTACATCATCCTCTTTTCTTATTTTAAGCTTTTCATTCTCTTTAAAAATATTATATTTTTGTACTGCTTTTAGCATTGATACCTTATATTCCTCATCTGGTGTTTTATCAATCTCTAAATAATATTCTTCTAAATATGCTCTAGGTTCCCCATCCTTAGCCCTTGTAACATCATATTTAAAAACAGCTTTTCCACCCATTTGTGAAACACCTTCTTCTTTAATCCCTGTTACAACAACCTCTCCACTTGGAGGTATTATTATATTCTCATCAATCTCTTCTATTGATAACCATCTTATTGTATTTAAATCTGAACTTTTCAATGCTTCCATATATTTTTTAGCTACCCCCATTGCATATTCATTATTAAAATAGATACTTTTAACACTCTTATTAAATTCTTCCTCACTTTTATATCCCGAATTATTACTTCTACATCCAACTGACAAAAAAGTTATTAAAGAAAAAAATACACAAATCAATTTTTTTCTCACTAAAATCACTCCCAACCTAAAAATGATACTTATTTTAGGTTTTCCAAATACAACAAAAGTATTAATTATTAAGTCTTTTATTCCACATAATTTTTACTAATTAAATGAGAATAAAGTAACTTTTCAATTTATATATTTAGTTATGGAGGTGATTAAAATAAATGATTTAATCAAAATTTTTCAGGTAGCTTTTGTTTTTATTGGAACAATTGTAGGTGCTGGACTAGCATCTGGTAAGGAGATAACAAACTTCTTCACTGTCTATGGCTATAAAAGTTTTTTATCAATTTTAATGACAGGAGTTTTCTATATTATTCTTTGCAACATAATTTCTAGAATAAGTATGAAAAATAACTTAACTTCCTATAGTAAAGTTATAAATGTTGTTAGTCCTAATATTCTAGGTAAACTAACTGGAATAATAACAACTCTTTATTTAATATCAAGTGCATCAATAATATTAGCTGGTAGTGGTGCTTTACTTAATCAATACTTTGGAATTCCTAATATAATAGGTTCATTAATCATGGCATTAATATCCTCTTTGATATTACTTAGGGGAACAGAAGGTCTTGTGGAAATAAACTCAATAATAGTTCCATCATTAATAATTATAATAACTACATTGATGATCCTATATGTTCTCTTTTCAAATGACCCTATTACTATAAATTCCTTAATGTCAGCTAAGCCTAAGCTTTCTAAAGGATTTTTTACCTCTGGAATTCTCTATGGTGGTTACAATATTCTTTGTTGTTGTGGAGTAATTGTTCCACTTAGTAATGAAATTAAAAATAAAAAAATAATGACTAGAGGAATTATTTTAGGTGCTATTTTACTTACAGTAATATGTATTTTCATAAATGCTATGCTTATGGTAAACCAACCTCAAATATTCCAATATGAAATTCCACTTCTTTATATTGCTAATAGATTTGGTAAGCCTCTTCAAATAATGCTACTTATGATTATTTTAGCTGAGATGTTCTCAACTGAAGTTTCAGATGTTTACTCCATAAGTAAGACTATGAGTGAAACTTTTAAAATAAACTATAAGAAAGCAATATTCCTAGTTTTAATGGTTGCTTTACCAATATCATTAATAGGCTTCTCAAATTTAATTGCAACACTATATCCTATGTTTGGAGTACTTAGCTTAGTTTTCATAGTTCAATGCATACACTATTACTTTTTTAAATTCAAAGAAAAATAGGAGAGCTTAGATTGCTCTCCTATTTCTATATTTAATAAAGTATTTTTGGTACATTGCTCTTTCTATCTGCAATTGTTGGTGGATAGAAAATTTTCTTATCCACACTAGCTCTAAGCTCTGCTATCTTAGTCACTGCAACAAAAATACTAGATATTTTATACCAAGTTGAATAGTCAACTTCTCCTGTTTTAGAAAGGTTAAATATTTTTTGGAAAATCTTAACCGATTCTCTTGTCTTCTCTCCAAAAATTCCATCAACAGCAACCTTAGGAATTAATGGATAAGCCTTTGATATTGAATTTAACTGTTCTTGTATAATCCTTACTGCCTCACCACTTGAACCAACTTTCAATATATATCCTGGAAATGATTTTGGACTTCCTTTCACCTTTTTAGCTGTTTCCAATTCTAAGTTATCACCATAAAAAGAGGTTAAAATTTCATAAGGTGCCTTTCCTTCATCCCCTAAATATTTACTTCCCCACTGTGTCATCCATCCAGGACACTGAACATTCACCCCATCACAATACTGTGATAAAAGAGGTTGTTTAGCTTCAAATCTCTTCATATATGTTGAAAAAATTTCATCTACTATTCTACTTATATTGTCATAAAAATTTCTTCCGTAATTAAATGCATGGTCAAAAGCTGTTGAATTTGTTATATCAAAATTCTTTCCTTTTCCTCTATACCACTCAGTATATATTCTATTTAAAGTGAAAGAAACTATTGCATAAACATTGGCTCTTATTGTATTCTCAGACCAAGTTGAAAAAATCTCACAAGATGCAACATTCTTAATATAATCCTTATAAGGCACCTTATAATTAGTAGCTGAGTTATCATTAGGCCTTCCATTGTGAACTACAATATATTCTGGAACTACTGGCTGTGATAAAACAACAGTTCCCTTTGGTGGAGGTAATTCTTTTTCTTCAGCCTCAGGAATTTTAGGAGGATAATTACCAACTAACCTGTTAGCTTGTATATCTATAACTTCTCCATCTCTATATGTTCCTCTTGATGATTTAAGTTGTATATCTTGAAGTGCAATTCTTGATGGATAAATTTGAACCCCTTTTATAAGTACAGGTAAAAATCCTGCTCTTTCAACAATAACATCAGCAAAGCTATATGGCACTTTACCTGGTTCATTTGAATTATCAATAGATGGTGCATCTAGGTCAATAGTATCAGTAGTTCCTGTTCCATCAGTATACAATTCTGTAGTTTTTCCTAAAGCAACACCATCTTCCCCAGTTGGCGTTATTTTAACCTTACATTTATCAATAGGTAAATATTTTTTCTCTTCACTAAAACATTGAACTTTCAATCCGCCTAATGTCATAAAAATTCTCCTATTTTTATTAATTCCTTATATTTTATGAACCTCTTTTCCTATTTGTTAATTATATAAGAATATTACTAATATAAAATATAATTAATGTTTTTTAAAATAATTTATTAGCTCTTAAACTATTAAAAACTTTAACCATATTTATAGTTCCATATCCCCATTCTTGATTTGGATAAACATCCCCTTCTCTTGTATCAGCACCCCTCATCAAATATGTTTGAAGCTTAGAAACATATAAAGTAGGATCATTATTATTAACAATTCCCCATTGAAAAAGCATTGCTGAACACCCTGTAACAACAGCTGCTGCCACACTTCCTCCTGTTACTCTAACCTTTTCTCCTTTATTATTAATAGTCAATGCATTCACTCCACCAGCTGCAATCATAGGTTGAACTAACATATTTCTTGAATATCCTCTTCCTGATTCAGAAACAATTGTATTATTATTCTGATCATAAAATGCAACAGTTATCATTTTTTCTGATGCTCCTGGAATTGTTAGTGTTGTATATGGGGATGGCATTAAAAATTTTGTTCCCTCAGCTAATAATTCTCTTTGAAGTATAAATACATCAAACTTTCCATAAACAATATATTCTCCTGTTAATTTTAATCTCCATATTCCTGGTTTTAAATTTTGTGCTCTTATAACTATTCTCTCCCCACCAGTCAACTCATCTGGTGAATCATAGAATATATCCATAATTGTTCCCTCATATATAAAACTTATCTTATATCCATTTTTAATAGCTAATTTCTTCTTTCCACCATAATTAGGAATTGGATTTGCATTATCAATAATCTCTCCAGATGGAGATATTATTGAAAGTCTAAATTTATCAGGCTTATACCCAAGAATAATCATCATAAGCCCATCTTGTTTTTCTCCAACTTGAAGCTCTATCATTTTATTTTTTCCTCTTTCACTTATTATTCCATCTGCATGGGTATCTGTGTTTCCTTGATTTCCAGAGGATGCAACAACTGCCACTCCTCTCTTATTAGAAATTTCATCTATATATCTTTCTAAAATACTTGTACCATCATGAGCACCAAAATTACTTCCTACTGGAACATATATTACTATGGGCTTATCATACTCGAAGCTTAAATTATAGAGATATTTCATTGCTAATAGGATATCAATATTTCTATACTTTAATCCATCTCCTTTAGTAAAAAAATAATCAGTGTATTTTTTAAATGCTTCATCAAGTTTAACAATGGCAATATCTGCTTCTGGTACAACTCCTTTCAAATCATTATCTTTTCCACTCCCAGCAATAATACAACTCATTTCAGTTCCATGACCATAGTCATCTCTAGATTCAACTATACTATATGGATCACCTCCAGATTTAAATAAATCAATAGCAGATTGAATTTCACTTTGATTATATTCAGTTCCATAAGAAATCCCTTTAGGATATTTTCCTTCTTTATTAATTCCTTGATCCCATATTCTAAGTATTCTGGTTTTTCTATCATTAGTCATAAATTCTTCATTAAGATAATCTATTCCTGTGTCTATTATTCCAACAATTACATCTTTACCTGTTAATTTTAAATAAGAATTTTTGTGAAATGCCTGTACTTTTGATGATTCTAGAAGTGTCGTTGTACTTAAAGTATATATTCCTCCTAACTCAATAAAAACTAATCCACTTATTTTATTAATAGTTTCATCATAATCAACGCCTTTCATAGATAAAACTGCGTAGGTATCATCAATTAAAAAAACGTCAACTCCCTCTAAATTTTTAACCTCACTTTTTATATCTCCAGTATATTCAACTAAAATATTCATAGCTTCTGAATCTGTCAATATATTTTTTTTATTTTGATCTATATTAATATCTGCATTGTTGTCTTCATTTTTAAATTGATTTGTTTCTTGTTCGCTATCTTTATTTATAATTACCTGCTTTTCAGATTCATTGCTATTAGTTCTATAATCACTATTACCTTTCCTGTTATAATCATCTAGAAAATTTTCTGATTTAAAATTTCTTTTCATGGTTACCTCCTATTAGTTAGAAGATCCATTGTTTTATCCAAACATACAAATCCATAACCTATATCGGGATTTGGATAAGCCTCTCCCAAAAAAGTTCTTTTAGCACCTTTTATAAGATAGTATTTTATTCTTTCACCATATAAAAATGGATCATTTCTCTTTACAAGACCCCATTCAAAAAGTAAGGCACAAATTCCTGCAACCTGTGGTGCCGCCATTGATGTACCACTTTTTGTATCAAAACCTTGCTCTTCTACAGTTGATAAAATATTTTCACCTGGTGCAACTAAATCTGGTTTAATAAGCCATTCTGGCCTTACTACTCCTCTACCTGAAAAAGATGAAAGGTTATTATTTAAATAATTATAGCTTCCCACTGAAATAACTCCTGCCACTGTAGCTGGAATGCCTAATGTATTATAAACATCAGGTTGTAGAAACTTTGTATTTACATTTAATCCTTCTGCGATAGGAAGCCAAACATCAAAATATCCCTCATAATTATTTAATTTTTTAAGAGATACCCTCCATTCTCCTGGTGTTATTGTATCACCCAAAGGAAGAATACTTATTGTTGTTTGTCCTTGTATGTCAAAAGGTTTAGGTCCTGTGCTATATACAACAATTTTTTCTTTTCCTATAAATCTTACTTGATAATCTTCTGATAAATTAATTTCTCCTGTGCTTATTCCTATTGGAGATGTTATTTCCACAGTCAAATCAACAAGGACAGGCTTGTATAAAGCTAAAATAATACCTCTTTCTTCGTTTGCTATATTTAGATCAATAACTTCTTCTTTTTTTATTTCTCTTCCTACGTGGTGAGAACTGTTTCCCTCGTTCCCTGCTGCAACCACAATTACAGCTTTCTGAAGTTGAGTAAATGTTTGAATATATTTTTCTAAAAGGCTACTCCCATTATGAGAACCATCATTCGTACTTAAACTTATATTAACAACCAATGGTTTATCTAATTCATTACTCTTATCTATCAAAAATTTTAATCCCCTCATAAGTTGTGTACTTAAAGCTGAGCTTAAACTTTTTTCTCCTGTTATCTTAACCATTGCTATACTACTGTTATATGCAACGCCATAATTATCATAATTTATACTTCCTCCTGCACAGGCTATTCCAGCAACATGAGTGCCATGACCTGACAAATCTTGAACTGGTATAACAGAATATGGATCTGTTGATTTCAGCGCCTCATTTATCTTAGCTTTATTATAAATTTCTTTATTCTCTAAATCATAAATATACTCAATTCTTGTGTTTCCACTTGCATCTTTAAATGCATTATGAGTAAAATCAATTCCTGTATCTAAAAAACCAACCAATACACCTTCACCTGTTAATCCATAATTATTCCAAACAGAGGTTATACAAGAAGCCCTATTACTTTCATATGCAGATGTGTAAAGAATTTTAGGTAATTCTATATATTGAAGCCCTTCTAACTGACTTATCTTATTTAAATCAGAAGTTTTTATTATAAGTATTCCAAATCCATATCCTAAATCCTCAAAGCTAGCACCTATTTTATTTACTGAATTTGCAAACTTAATCCTATTATCTCCATATAAAACAACTAACTCTATTTCTCCTGTTTTCAATATTTCTGGAGAATATATATCTACTATGCTATATAATAATTGCTCTGGAATTTTATTTATAAAATCTATACCAACATTAGATGTATTTTCCATACTACCCCTCCTACTTAAAATTTATTAAACTATTAAAAATTTCCTGAACATCTAAAATTCCATAACCCCATTGTCTATTTGGATAAATATCTCCTTCTCTTTTCCTGGCTCCTCTAATTAAATATGTTTTTAACTTTGGTGCATACATTTGAGGATCATTTCCATCAGTAATAGCCCACTGCATAATTAATGCACAACATCCTGCTAATACTGCCGCTGAAACACATGAACCTGAAACCTTCACTATTTCTCCACCTGGTTTTATAGTTAAAGCATTAATTCCTCCTGTAGCTAAAAGAGGTTGTACAACTTCTTTTCTTGTGTATCCTCTTCCTGACTCCGATACTATTGCTCCATTATTTTGATTATAATATGCAGCTGTTATAACACTATTAGCTGTTCCTGGCATTGTTAATGTTGTATATGGTGCTGGGTTTAAAAATCTAGTTTCTGAATCTAGTAACTCTCTTTGAATAATCCACGCATCATATCTTCCTTCAACAACATGTTCCCCTGTTAATTTAAACTTCCATATACCTTCCTTAATATTTTCAATTCTTATTACAAATTTCTCATCCCCAGTAAACTCGTCAGGTGAATCATAAGTTACCTCTACACTTGTTCCTTCATAAATAAAGATCCAAGGTTGATTTTTATTTATTAAAATATGCTTAGTTGTTTGTGGATTTGCATTTTCAAATGTTTCTCCAGAAGGTGATGTAATACTCAATCCAAATTTACTAGGTCTCCTACCATATATTTGTAGAAAAAGTCCATTTTGATTTTTCCCACAATTTATTTCAATAACAGCACTATCCCCATTATTCCTTATAAGTCCTGAAGTATGGGTATCTGAATTCCCCTCATTTCCTATTGATGTAACAACCACTAAAGAATTTTTCTTTGATATTCGATTATCTATATATCTTTCTAATATACTTGAACCTGAGTGGGCACCTAAATTACTTCCTAAAGGTATATAAATAATTATAGGTTCATTAATTTGAAAAGATAATTCATACAAGTATTTAAGTGCCATAAGTATATCTGTATTTCTATATTTTGGTTTATCACCTTTTGCAAAATAATAATTCACATATCTTTTTGAAGCTTCCTCAAGTTTTATAATTATAAAATTACAGTCTGGTGCCGCCCCAATTACTTCTCTATTAACTCCTCTTCCACCAATTATTCCTGCCATCTTAGTTCCATGACCATTTAAATCTCTTGAAGGTACTATATCATAAGGATCTAAGCCTTCTTTCTTAGCTTGAATAGCTTTGTTTATATCCTCTTCCAAATACTCTGTCCCATGTATAAATCCTTTCGGATGTTTGTTACTATCTATAGTTTGATCCCATATCCTAATTATTCTGGTTGTATCATCTTCTCTCATAAATTCTTGATTCAAATAATCTATACCAGTATCAAGTATTGCAACAATCACACCTTTTCCTCTTAATGTCAAGTAAGGATTTCTATGAAAATTTGTAGCCTTAGAATCCTCAATTGGACTCTCACTTAATGTATATATTCCATTTAGTTCTATATAAACTATACTTTTTATTTCTTCTACTATATTTTTATAATTTTCTGCTTTAACAGAAATAATAGCATAACTATCATCAATCAAAAAAACACTAACATCATCTAAAGCATCAATTTCTTTTTGTATATCACCATCATAGGCTACAACTAAGTTTAAATAATCTGGCGTACTATAAAAATTTTTCAAATATACCCCTCCATGAAAACTTCTACCAATTCTTATAGTTATCTTATTCATACCTTCTATATTTTGATATAAGATTATTTTCAAAGCTTGTATCTATATTTTGTTTCAAAATAATGTTTTTTTATTGAATCACTAAAGCTCATTTGAACACATTAACATAGGTAATAATTTTTATTATAAAAACAAAAAGACAGACCTAAAAATTAGGACTGTCTTTCATCAAAATTATAAATAAAATTCTATTCTATAAAGTTTAGCTATTGCTTTAACTTCTTTTATGTTAGCTGTCTCTGTTCTCATACTTCCATTATTGCTTATTAATAAAGCTTTCACATTATCAAGTTTCTTGATTTGTCTAACAACTCTTTTTCCTTTAAACTCAACTAAACATATAGCATTGTTTTCAATCTCTTTTATTGAATAACATAAAGCTAAATCATTTTCTTGAATTCTAAAACCAGTCATATCATTATTCTCTATATTTAAATAGAAAACTTTATTTGCAGTATGACCATCTATTTTATTAGAGGCTGTTACAAGTTGCTTATATCCTTTAGTTTGATTTAATGAATAATCATATATTGGAACATTTTTTAAAACTGAACCGAAAGCTTGATTCCAAACTTCATTAACCTCTGAAGGTTTTGTCTTTTTAACTTGCTTTTCAGCCTTAAGTTCTTTTTGAAGTTCTTCATCAGTAACAACCATATTTATATCATTTAAATCAGTATTTAAAACCTTTGATATCTTTGATATAAGTGATTCATTTATTATTTTTCTTCCTGTTTCAACTTCATTTATAAATTTCTCAGCTACACCAAGTTTTTTAGCTAAAGCTTTCTGTGTAATTCCACTTTTACTTCTAACCTCTTTAATTCTTTCCCCTACTCTACTCATTTTAAGCTCTTCCTCCTTGCATCTTTCTATGCCATTCTCTTTCTTCAATTAGATGCTCAATAAGATAATTAAATGGCCATTCTTTAGATGTTTCAGTAACAACAGCCATTATAGGATTTTCTGCTATAACCTTAGATATTGAAACCATCCCATGGATTTCTTCATCTGGGAAATTATTAAATATAACAACTTTCTCATTAAAATTATTATTTGATACAACTTCAAATCTAAATCCATCTAATATGTCCTTAATTTTCATTGAAGTCATTTCATCTGTAATATTTATAATTTTATGACCAGTTGCTTGGAAATCTTTTTTCTCTTTTTCATTTAAACCATAAGTTAGAATAGCCTTGCTATTATTAAGCATAGTCATGCTAATCCACCTCCTATATTTTAAATTAAAGAATTTCAGGTTCTTCCATATCCTCTGCATTTTCAACAGTTACCTTAGCCATAACCTGTGGTTCATCTGGCATATCATTGTAATCAGTTTTAACTTCTGCTATTTTATCAACAACATCCATTCCTTCTATAACTTTACCAAATGATGCATATTGTCCATCTAAGTGTGGAGAGTTAGCATGCATTATGAAAAATTGGCTTCCTGCTGAATCAAAATTCATAGCTCTAGCCATTGATATAACTCCTCTTGAGTGTTTTAAATTGTTTTGGAATTGGTTTCTTGTAAACTCCCCTTTAATTCTATATCCTGGGTTACCCATTCCTGTTCCTTCTGGGCATCCTCCTTGTATCATAAATCCAGGTATTATTCTGTGGAATGTTAATCCATCATAAAAACCTTTCTTAACTAAACTTACAAAGTTTTTAACTGTGTTTGGTGCAATCTCTGGATATAATTCTAATTTTATTTTTTCTCCAGTTGCCATTTCTATTGTAACTATTGGATTCATATGAATAATTCTCCTTTCAAATTTAACTATCTAGTAGTATTTACTTAAACTAAATTGTTAATCCTTCTTTTATAAAATTATATATTATTTCTATTAACAATGGAATATTAGGAAAATATTTAAATAAAAAAAGAGGTAACATACTAGAATCTAAAATTTAAGATTCTTTTATGTTGCCTCTTAAGAGTTCAACTTAATCCGTCTTATGTTTTTTATATATTTCATAATCTAAAAACTATTACTTATGCAAAAGTAGTTCCTGCTACAACTCTTGAATAATCAGTATAGTTTGATAAATTCTTAACATCAATTTTTGAAATTAAGTTGTCTCTTCCAACTTTGTTTATCATATCAGTAAATAAACAAGTTAGAAAAGTTGTTGAAACTCTATTTATTCCACCGAAATCTAATTCTATATTTTCATCTAAGTTGTTCTCTATATAATCTCTTAATATTATGGCATCCTCAACGTTTATCTTTTCCCCTAATAACTCTTTAACATTTATTCTCATTATTAAATCCTCCATTTTAAATATAAATTAATCAGTTTTATTTGAATTTTCAGAAAATTCTCTTTTCAATATTATAATAGCAAGCAGATCTATTTTTGTCAATATTTTAACAAACTTTTTATAAAAAAATTTAGTGAGATATATTAAACTATTAAATTAACATATCTCACTAAACCTACTTAATTCCCAATAAACTTTTACTTAATTTTATAATACTCTCATCTTCTAAGGAATTATATATCTCTAAAGTTCCATTTACCTCTGACTTTGTTTCACTTAAATTCTCTTTAAGTCTTCTTCTAAGTTCTTTTACTGTCCCTTCGCTTCCATCTATTATGTCAACATCCTCTCCCACAATCTCTTGTATAACATTCTTAACAAATGGATAATGAGTACATCCAAGAACAATACTTGATATTTCCTTGCTTAGATATGGATTTAATTTCACTCTTAAAAATTCTTTAACATCTTCTCCATCAAAATTTCCTGATTCAATAAATTCAACTAAACCAGGGCATGGAAGTGGAATTATATCTCTATGTTCACCATACTCATCCATAAGCCTTTTAAACTTTGGTTGAGTTAAAGTGGCCTTAGTTGCCATTACTATTACAGATCCTTTTTCATGGTGCTTAATAGCTGGTTTTAAAGCTGGTTCTATACCTATTATAGGAAAATCCTTATAATATTCTCTAAGTTCTTTAGCAGCAGCTGATGTTGCTGTATTACAAGCTATTACTATAGCCTTAACACCTTTTTTCATTAAAAATTCTGTTACTTTGAATGAAAGTGACCTTATTTCTTTTGGAGTTTTTTCTCCATAAGGTGCATGCTTAGAATCCCCATAATATATATAATTCTCATTTGGCATGATTTCTAAGGCTTTTTTTAATACACTTAATCCACCTAAGCCCGAATCAAAAAAACCTATCGGAGCATTATTATTTATATCTTCTTGCATTGCTATCCCTCACTTTTTTAAGTACTTGTTTATAATATAAGATAATTTTATAACTTTATAGAAAATAAATCTATTTAAATTTCATTATTTTATAATACTACTAAATAATAAAATATATTGACAGTATTATACTATTGTATTAAAATTTTTTTAAGAATATTTTAACGACGAATATTAATAGCTTTATTTTGTTTTATTATACGTATAAAAACAAACAAAAAGCTATTCCATAATGAAAACGAAAGGATGTGAACAAAGGATTATTACAATTATCCTAATTCTTTACTATAATTGTAGTACTTCGAAATATTATGAATAAAGACTTACTATTTACAATTCCAAAAAAATTTCACAATAAAGAAAGCTTAATTTCTTTATTTGAAGACCATCCAGAAATTAAATTTGTATCTTTAGTCGGTGTTGACTTAGCTGGTAATGATACAGACGAAAAAATTCCTTCTAAATTATTTTTAAAAGATATAGAATCTTTCCTTCACGGCACAGCTGTCCAAACAGACGGTTCTTCAGTTGTCCTTCCAGGAATAGCTACTTTAAACAACGCAAAAGTAGACATGATTGCCGATTTAGATTGTAACTGGTTCGTTGACTACAATAACGACTTTATAGACCCTTTAACTAACAAACCTGTAGGAACACTTAGAATTCCTTGTTTCTTAATCCACGAAGATAAAGCAGTCGATTCTAGACATATCTTAAAAAGCTCAATTGATACTTTCAAATCACATTTATTCTCACTTTTAGAAACTCACCCAGAAATTTTAAATGAATTAAATATAAAAATTGATGATGTTGAAGATATTTTATTAACATCTGCTACTGAATTAGAATTTTGGGTTAAAACACCAAATGATAAGGCTTTAATAGAAGAACTTTCAACATCTCAAGTTTTACAAGAACAATATTGGACAAGAACTAAAGGTAATGTTAGAACAGCTTTAGAAAAAAGCTTATTATTAATGGATGAGTATGGATTTGAACCAGAAATGGGGCATAAAGAAGTTGGTGGTGTTAAGGCTAAACTTACTTCATCAGGTCAATTTGATCATATTATGGAACAATTAGAAATAGACTGGAAATTCTCAAATGCAATGCAAACTGCAGATAATGAGTTATTTATAAGAACATTAGTTAAAGAAATATTCAGATTAAATGGGTTAGAAGTTACATTCCTAGCAAAACCAATAGATGGAGTTGCAGGTAATGGAGAACATACTCACTTAGGATTAAGTTTAAAATTAAAGAGCGGAAAAATAATTAACTTATTCAATGCTACTAAAAATCATTTCTTAAGCAAAATAGGTTATGGGGCTATTATGGGATTATTAAAGAACTACGAAATAATAAACCCATTTATTTCAGCTACAACAGACTCATTAAAAAGATTAAAACCTGGATTTGAAGCTCCTGTTTGTATAGTTACATCATTAGGACAAAGTCCAGAAATTCCATCTAGAAATAGAACAATACTTGCTGGATTAATAAGAGATCCTCATAATCCTTTAGCAACAAGATTTGAACTTAGATCACCAAACCCATTTACTAACACATACCTTTGCTTAGCTGCAAGTTATATGGCTATGCTAGATGGAATAACATATGCTTTAGAAAATAATAAAACTGAGGATGAACTTTTAGCTGAATTATCTAAAAAACCAGGTGAAGAAGCTGCTTACTTAGAAAAATCTAGAGCATATAGAAGTGAAGAAGATGTATTTGAAGATTTCACAGATGAACAAAGAAAAGAATACTTTGGAGTAGCACCTTCTACTGTTTATGAAAACTTAAGTGCATTTGAAAATTATAAAGAAAAACTTGAAGTATTAAAAGTTAACTCAGTATTTACAGACAAACTTATTAATAGCTTTAAAATGGCTACCATTAAGAGATGGTCAACAGAGATTACTTCAAGAATTATTCCTTCATATATTGATGATATAAGATCTTGTAAGCAACTTCATTGTTGTGATAAGGCATTAGACCTTGATGTATCAACTTGGATGGCTGTAAGTGAATTAAGACAATTAATAATGAAAGATTCATATCATAGAAGAAGTTTATTCACTCAATTAAAAAATGCTATAAATGAATCTGAATTTGAAAAAGCTTCTGATTTACAAATTAAACTTGATTCAAGCATAGAAGAACTTAATGATCTTTATAAAACTTATAAAAAGAATTTATTAGATATATAAATTTATAAATAAAAGAAACCAACTTAAGTTAGTTGGCTTCTTTTTTATATGTTAATCATAAATAAATCATCTCTAAATTTGAAGTCAAATCTAATTAATGATATATATGCCCTAAGCTAATTGAGTTTTTGCTTAATATTTCAAAAGAATAATCTTCATATGATACAAAAGGATTATTATTTATAATCTCTTCTGCTTCTTTAAAATTATTAGCATGGAATATTATAGTTCCCCTATTTCTAAAGTATGATCCACCACATAATACGTATTTTTTCACAGCTGTATCTTTATAATTCTTTGCTCTGTGTTCACCCTGTAGCTTGTTAGCTCCATTTATTTTATAATTTATTTTTACAAACATACCGCTGCTCTTAGTCATATAAATTACCCTCCCAAAATTTATTATATGCTATTATATTATGTTAACGTCCTATATATTCCTAAGTTGTCTAAAAACCAATAAGAACTTACGTTCTCTTTTCTTTTCAATTCTACAAAACACATGTTCCCTTGTCAAGAAAAAAAAGGTATGTAAACATACCTTTTACATACCTTTTCTTTTATTTTCTTTAAATTTTGTTAATTTTCTAAAGTTTTTTCATAAATTTTTAGGGCTATTATTATCATAAATATTGTAATTTTTTCTTTATAAACTAAGCTGTTTCTGAAACTTCATTATATTTTTTATTATAAGTTTCTGAAATTTTTTCCTTAATAAACATTGCTATCTTACAAATAAAATAAGCTATGAAAATACCAACTAAATTTATGAATATGTCTCCTAAATCAAAGAACCCTCTTTTAAATACATACTGAGCAAGTTCTATATTAAATTCTATGGAAGCAGATAAGACTACAGCTAGTATAAAGTTGTATTTTCTTATAATATATCCTATAGGCATAAAGAAAATTATATTGCCTATTAAATATAACTGAGCTGTTCTATTTCCTCTAAGCCCATGTAAGACTTCAAATGGATCAAGTTGAAATCCTCTTGCCATTTTTGGTCTAGCAAAAAGAAGAATAAACATTGTTCCTGCATATAATCCAAATAAAAATAACTTAAATACTTTCGAAGTTCTCATTCTAGTAGTAGTTAAGAAAACTTGATAAATAAGCATAATACTTGTTAGTTTAAAAAAGTTATATATAATTAAACCTTTTGTTCCACTTAAGTCAATTTTAATAAAAACATTAATACACTGTTTTACTATTAATTTATAAAATACTATTGCTAAAAAAAATGAAATAACAAACAAAATGCTTTTTATAAAGAAATTCTTCACTAATCTTTTAAATGTCTCCATACAATCACCCCCAATAAAATAAATAAAAATCCCCTTGAATTATAGTTTTTTTATAGTATAATAACTAAGTACTTTTAAAAATAAAATCATTTCTTATATATTATTATACACATTTCTAAAACCAAAAAATTATCCACAGATTTTCTTTTTTAAAATTATCCACAAGTGAACAAAATTTTATTTATCCACAGAACTTAATTTTTATTTTTCCTCACAATTTTTTATTTCAAAATAGATTTTAATACATTTTATCCACAAAAATACTACAATTAGATTACCAATTTAGTAATTTAATAAAAGTTATCACTCTAATATTAATTAAATCTATAAATTTTAAAAATAGGTTCTATTTTAAATTAGTGATGATTTTAGATTTAACTGTAATACTCTCTTAAAACAGAACCTAAAATAAAAAGACATACTTAAAATCTAACTCGAAATTAAAGTATGTCTTAATTAATATTTAACTTTTATTATTATACTAGGTTAAAAACTTCTAAATTTTTATTATCTGCACCCTCTTTTTGCAAGTCTACAAGCGCTTTTAATGTATCTAGTGAAGTCATAACACCTATATTTCTTTCTATAGCAGCTCTTCTTATATGGAATCCATCTCTCTTAGAATCATTAGCTTTAGTTGGTGTATTAACAACTAAGTCTATCTCTTTATTTTTAATTAAATCCATAATATTTGGAGATTCTTCTCCTATTCTTCTTACTTCCTTAGCATCTATTCCAGCTTCTCTTAATTCCTTGACTGTTCCCTTAGTTGCTACGAATTTATATCCTAATTTATCTAAATCTTTTGCAAGGTCTATAAATTCTTTTTTATCATGTTTTTTAATTGTAGCTAAAATTGTTTTACCTGTAGACCCAGTGTACATTCCTGCTGCTACAAATCCTTTATATAATGCTTCCCATACATTTCTTCCTACTCCAAGAACCTCTCCTGTGGATCTCATTTCTGGTCCTAAGCTAACCTCAACATTAGGAAGTTTTTGAGTTGAGAATACTGGGACCTTAACTGATACTAACTCAGGCTCCTTATAAACTCCTGTTCCATATCCTAGATCTTTTAATTTTTCTCCAAGCATTATTCTAGTAGCTATATCCACTATTGGAACTTTGCTTACCTTTGATATATAAGGAACTGTTCTTGAGGCTCTTGGATTAACCTCTATTACATAAAGCTTTCCTTCAAATTCTATAAATTGAATGTTTATCATTCCTTTTATCCCTATGCTTAAAGCTAATTTTCTAGTGTAATCTAGAACATCTTCTTTTATTTTATCTGAAATATTTTGAGCTGGATACATAGTTATACTATCTCCTGAGTGAACTCCTGCTCTTTCTAAATGTTCCATAATTCCTGGAACTAGAACATCTTCACCATCTGATATAGCATCAACTTCTATTTCTCTACCCATTAAATATTTATCTATAAGTATTGGATTCTTTGAATCTTTTTCAAAAGCATTTTTTAAGTAGTATGTTAACTCATCTTCATCATGAGTTATTTCCATGCCTTGACCACCTAAAACGAAGGAAGGTCTAACTAGGATTGGGAATCCTAATCTTCTAGCTTCTTCTAATCCTTCTTCTAAACTCCATACACCTTTTCCTTTTGGTCTAGCTATATTAAGTCTTTCTAGCAAGTCATCAAACTGCTCTCTATCTTCAGCTAAATCTATTTGATCTGAAGTAGTTCCTAATGTAGGGATGTTCTTTTCCTTTAAGAATTTAGCAAGCTTTATAGCTGTCTGACCACCAAATTGAAGTATAACACCCTCTGGTTTCTCTTTATCTATGATATTTAATACATCTTCCTCTGTTAAAGGTTCAAAATAAAGTTTATCTGAAATACTGAAGTCTGTACTTACTGTTTCTGGGTTGTTATTTATAACTATTGTCTCAATTCCTTGCTTTCTAAGTGCCATTACACAGTGAACTGAAGCATAGTCAAACTCTATACCTTGACCTATTCTTATTGGACCTGATCCTATAACCACAACTTTTTTATTATTTGAAACAACTACCTCGTCATATTGCTCGTATGTTGAATAGTAATAAGGTGATAAAGCTTCAAACTCCCCTCCACAAGTATCAACCATTTTATAAGCAGGTTTTATATGCCAAATATCTCTTAATCTATAAATTTCATCTGGAGAAACCTTTAGCATATTAGCTATTGCCTTATCTGAAAAGCCTCTTCTCTTTAATTTTAATAACCACTCTCTATTTAAATCATCTATTTTACTTTGCTTAAGTTTTTGTTCTTCTTCAACTAACCATCTGAATTTTTCTAAGAAGAATATATCTATCCCTGTTATTTTTGAAACCATATCTATTCTATATCCTCTTCTTAGCATTTCAGCCAAAGCAAATATTCTCTCATCATCTGGAGAAACTACCCTTTCTCTTAACTCATACATTGAAAGATTTTTAAATTTTTCATGTTCTAATGAATATTTTCCTATTTCTAATGACCTTATACCCTTTAAGAAAGCAGCTTCAAAATTACTTCCTATAGCCATTATTTCTCCAGTTGCCATCATTTTAGTTCCTAAAATTCTATCTGCCCCATGAAATTTATCAAAAGGCCATTTTGGAATTTTAACAACAACATAGTCTAATGAAGGTTCAAAACAAGCATATGTCATTCCTGTAACTGAGTTTTTAATTTCATCTAATCCATATCCTAAGGCAATCTTAGCTGCTACCTTTGCTATTGGATAACCAGTAGCCTTTGAAGCTAATGCTGATGATCTTGAAACCCTTGGATTAATTTCTATTACTGCATATTCAAAGGAATGAGGATTTAAGGCAAACTGAACATTACATCCACCCTCAATTCCTACGGCATTTATTATATCAATTGATGCGCTTCTAAGCATTTGATACTCTTTATCTGATAAAGTTTGGCTTGGTGCAACAACTATTGAATCTCCTGTGTGTATTCCAACTGGATCAATATTTTCCATATTACAAACTGTTATACAGTTTCCAAAGGAGTCTCTCATTACTTCGTACTCAATTTCTTTCCATCCTTTAACACTCTTTTCTAAAAGAACCTGCCCAATTGTACTTAATTGTAATCCTGATGATAATGTTTCTATTAACTCCTCTTCATTATTAGCTATTCCACCACCAGTTCCTCCAAGAGTATAAGCTGGTCTAACTATTACTGGGTATCCAATTTTTCTTGCAAAGGAAATACCAGAATCTAAATCTGTTATTATTTCACTTTGAATAACTGGTTGATTTATTCTATTCATCATATTTCTGAATAGCTCTCTATCTTCCCCTTCTTTAATAGATTCTATTGAAGTACCTATTACTTTTACATTGTATTTATCTAAAATTCCCTTTTCATAAAGTTCAACAGCAAGATTTAATCCTGTCTGTCCTCCCATTCCTGCTAAAAGAGAATCTGGTCTTTCTTTTTCAATTACTTTTTCTAAAAAATCCACAGTTAATGGCTCAAGATAAACCTTATCTGCAATTTCTTTATCTGTCATTATTGTTGCTGGATTTGAGTTTACAAGTACAACTTCCATTCCCTCTTCTTTAAGAGATTGACAGGCTTGAGTACCTGAATAATCAAATTCTGCTGCTTGTCCTATTATTATTGGACCTGATCCTATTACTAAAACTTTTTTTATATCTTTATTTAATGGCATATTATTTCCTCCTTATAATGCATACTTCATAAACTCATCAAAAATATATTCACTATCCTTTGGTCCAGGACAAGCTTCTGGATGGAATTGAACTGAGAATATTGGTAATTCTTTATGCTTCATTCCCTCAACTGTTCCATCATTCATACTTATATGAGTTATTTCCATATTTTCTGGTAAAGTAGCAACATAGTATCCATGATTTTGTGATGTTATATGAACTCTATTATTTATTAAATCTTTAACTGGATGGTTACATCCTCTATGACCAAACTTAAGCTTCTTAGTTTCTCCACCTAATGTTAATGCTAATAATTGATGTCCTAAGCAAATTCCTACTATTGGTTTATTTCCAACTATTTTTTTTATCTCATTTACTGCTTCTCCCATATCTTCTGGATCTCCAGGTCCATTTGATAAAAATACTAAGTCTGGGTTTATTTCTAAAACTTCTTCTGCCTTCACATCATAAGGGAACACTGTAACATTGCATCCTCTTTTTACAAAGTTTCTAACAATGTTTTGCTTTATTCCAAAATCGATTATAGCTACATTCTTTCCTTCGCCTTTTATTTCATATTTTTCATTAGTTGAAACTATTGAGACTGCATCTTTATTTGAGAAAGATTCTAACTTATCTTTAACATCTTCTAAGTTTGAATTATCTAAAACTATAATCCCTTTCATTGTTCCATTATTTCTTAAGATTTTTGTTAATGCTCTTGTGTCTATGCCATCAAGACCTAAAATCTTATTTTGAGCTAAGTAAGTTTCAAGCTCTAATTCACATCTAAAATTGTTTGGATACTGACATTTTTCTCTTACTATGAATCCTCTAACCTTAGGCTCCTTAGATTCTAAATCCTCTAAATTTACTCCATAGTTACCTATTAAAGGATATGTCATAGTTACTATTTGTCCATAATAAGAAGGGTCAGTTAAAACCTCTTGATATCCTGTCATCCCTGTGTTAAAAACTACCTCTCCAACACATTCTTTTAAATATCCAAAGGCTTTACCCTCAAATATTACGCCATTTTCTAATATAAGCTTTGCTTTCATATTTAGACCTCCTATTTAAAATCATATTAAAAACACACTTTAAAAGGTCTTAATTACAACTGCCATTTTTAATTTTTGGTATTAAAAGAAAGAGGTACTAGAGCGATTGCGTAAAAATCAATCACTCTAATACCTCTTTATATCTCTTATATGGAATTGTATTAAAATACAAAGCTAATTCATTTTGTAATTCTATTTGTTTTTTTGTACAACAAAAAATTCTATCTAACATATCTATACCTCTTTCTGGCCTCACGGGACCAATTTAAAGTGTATTTTATCTTTATTTTGATAAATCTTATTACAAATAATAATAGTTTATTAAATTTGTATAGTCAATACTAATTTGGAAAATTTAAATAAATTTTTACAACAAAAAGTTAAGGTGCTAGATGTAAAACACCTAGCACCTTAACTTAATTTCAAACCTATACCTACTTCATTGTCCTATTGAAGCAATTATAATTATTATATATATCTAGCATTTTGTCAATGGAATTCATTGAAAATCTATAATTATTTCGTCAAATCTCTACATTTTTTATCTATATTAAATTTTAATAACACCCCTGTAAAATTCACCAATAATGTAGTATAAGCATAATTTAATACTAAATAAAAATTTTATAGGAGATACTTATGGAAATAATTTATCCAGATGGTTTTATTAGATTCTTTAATGACAATGAAGAGATAGATGAAGTTGGTGAATTTGAAATTTTTACTGAAGAAGAGCAAGAATTTGTTGACAGATATTATGATGACTTTAATAATGCAGATTATATAGATGACACTGACGAGGAATATATTGATGGTTATAGAAATAATACTTCTAGACCAAAATATAAAAAATCTAACTATTCAGTAATACCACCAGCCATTAAAAACATACCTGATAATATAGCTAATTTTCCTGCTTTAATGCAAGATTTACCTTATGCAATAAAAGATATGGGACATGATTTTATGCATAGTGCACCTGTTGGTTATATATCAAATATGCTTCCTATTCCAACTAACTGGCAAAACCCACAATCACCATCACCATTAGGACCTCCACCATCTTATATTCCCTCTCAAAAAGATTCAGGTGTTCAATATTCAACTTATAGTGGAGAAGGAAATGTTAAAAGTGTTAGTCCAAGTTCAATAAAATTCTGCTTATATAGATACACTTATATCTGGCAACGAAATGGTCGTAGTTACTGGGCTTACTTAACTAGAGTTGATAGACGTTCTATTTCTGGTTGGAGATGGGCAGGCTGGAGATGGGTTTACTTTGGAGTAGATTTAAGAAGAATTAATTCATTTGTTTGCTACTAAAATTTTTATAAATAAAACTCCTTAAAAAATAAAGAAACTACAAGCTTTAAAAGCCTTTAGTTTCTTTATTTAGCTAATTATTTTTCTAGATTTAAATCCTCTAAATTTATTTTAACTTTTGAAAATATGTAAGACTAATTAAAAAACAAGATTTTACTTTTTAGATATGAACTTATTATCTTTAATATAAAATCTCCAAAGAAAATCCTTAGCTTCTTCAGCGTAATCAATTCCTATTCTTTTAGATTCAACAACTTCAAAATTTTCATCAATACTATTTTCTTCAACATAAATTTCTTCGCTACTAATAGTATTTATGCAGTTATCCCTCTTATCTATACCTAAAACCATGCATAATTTTGATGGTCCATTAGAAAAATTTTTCTTTTCATAATTAGAAAGCTCCTTATATTCCTTTTTAAATCTTAGCTTACTCATCTCTTCTATTTTTTCTAAAGGTTCAATCCCCCTTATTAAAACACCAGCTGCTACATCTTTTTTTTCGCATATTAAGTTTAAACAATAATACATACCATAGATAGAATAGACATAGGTTATTCCCGGCTCTCCATAAAGTGCTTCTGTTCTATTAGTCCTTTTTCCTCCATAAGCATGACAAGCTTTATCTCTAGCCCCTACATAGGCTTCTGTTTCAACTATTTTTCCTTTTAAAATAACTCCATTTATTTTTCTTACTAATATTTTTCCTAAAAGCTCCCTTGCCACAGTTAAAGCATCTCTATTATAAAAATATGAACCTAATCTCATAAAACACCACCTAACTTAAATCATATTTAATAAGCTCTAATGCTAAAAAACATTAGAGCTTATTTTATACTATTATATTTATTTTTCGTCTATTTTTTTATATAAGTCAACTATTTCATTTGCTAAATCTTTAAGCAATATTGTAGTCATTAAATGATCTTGAGCATGGATTAATAACATTGAAATCTCTACTTTATCTCCATTAACCTCAAATTGAATTAAATTACTTTGTAATTTATGAGCCTCAGCTAATTGCAAAACTGATTTTTCTATTAGTTCTTTAGCAGCATTTATATCTCCAGTCTTAGCAAGTTCAATAGCTTCCATTGCATAGCTTCTAGCCTCTCCACTATAACTTATTAAATTCATGATAATTTCTTCCATTATTATCACTTCCTTTTGACTTAACTTTTATATCTTAATTTATAATATTATCTTGTTTGTCCATTTCCATAAATTATATACTTACTTGTTGTTAATTCTTTAAGTCCCATTGGCCCTCTAGCGTGTAGCTTTTGTGTACTTATTCCTATTTCTGCTCCAAATCCAAATTCTCCACCATCTGTAAATCTTGTTGATGCATTAACATAGACAGCCGCTGCATCTATTCTTTGAAGAAATTTTTCTGAATTGAAATAATTTTTAGTTACAATAGATTCGGAATGCTTTGTTCCATATTTATTTATATGGATTATGGCCTCATCTAAACTTTCAACAACTTTAACACCTAAAATATAATCTAGATATTCTTTTCCCCAATCTTCACTTGTTGCATCATTTATATCACTAACTATTGCTTTAGTTTTTTCACACCCTCTTATTTCAACACCTTTTTCTTTTAAGGCTTTAATTGCTATTGGTAAAAATTCTTTTGCAATATCCTTATGAACTAATAACTTCTCAGCGGCATTACATACTGCTGGTCTTGAAGTCTTGGCATTTACAATTATATCTACTCCCATAGGAATATCAGCTTCACTATCTATGTAAATATGACAGTTTCCAACTCCAGTTTCTATTACAGGGACAGTAGCATTATTTACTACAGCTTTTATAAGACCTGCTCCTCCTCTTGGAATTAAAACATCTAAATAATCATTTAATCTCATGAACTCAGTTGCAGTTTCTCTTGATGTATCTTCTAATATTTGAACTGACCCTTCTGGAAGACCAGCTTCTTTTAAAGCCTCACTTATAACTTCAACTATTTTTAAATTAGAATTTATAGCTTCACTTCCTCCTCTTAATATAACTGCATTTCCTGTTTTTAAGCATAAAGCAGCAGCATCCGCTGTTACATTTGGTCTTGCTTCATATATTATTCCTACAACGCCCAATGGAACTCTCTGAACCCCTATTCTAAGTCCATTAGGTCTTTTAAACATTGAAGTAACCTCACCTATTGGATCATCTAGTTTAACAACATCAGCCACAGCATTAGAGATTCCAATAACTCTCTCTCTATCTAACTTTAATCTATCTAACATGGCTTTAGAAGTACCTTTTTCCATTGCCTTATCTAAATCTTTTTTATTTTCTTCTAATATTTCATCACATCTACTTATCAATGCTTCACTGATTTTTAAAAGTCCATTATTTTTTTCATTAGTAGAAGCTATTGAAAGTTCATAAGAAGCTTCTTTAGCTTTTTTACCTTTTATAATAAGTTCATTATTCATTTTCTACTCCCCCATTATTAGCTACAAACATAGTTCCAATATTTTCACCATTTAATATATCTATTAATATTTCTGGTTTTTCACCATTTGCCAAAATCATATCTATTCCTTCTTTTGTTGACACCTTAGCAGCTGAAAGCTTAGTAATCATGCCACCTGTACCTCTATTACTTCCAGCACCACCTGCACATTCTTCTATTTCAGGAGTTATATCATAAACTTCCTTAAGCATTTTACTATCCTTATTTTCCCTTGGATCTGAATCATAGAATCCATCTATATCTGATAATATTATTAAGGTATCTGCTTTAACTAAAGTGGCAACAATTGCAGATAGATTATCATTATCCCCAAAATTTAATATGTTTTGTATCTCATCTATTGAAATAGCATCATTTTCATTAACTATTGGAATTATTCCTTTTTCTAATAAAGTATCAAATGTATTACATACATTATTTTTCATTCTCTCATTTTCTAAAACATCTCTAGTTAAAAGAACCTGTGCGACTACATGACTATATTCTCCAAAAAATTTATTATATATATGCATTAATGCACATTGTCCAACAGCAGCCACAGCCTGCTTTTCTCTTATACTTTCTGGTTTTTTATCGATTCTAAGTTTTCCTACTCCAACACCTATAGCACCTGATGAAACAAGAACTACTTCCTTTCCCATATTACATATATCTGAAATTACTCTTGATAATTTCTCTATTCTTGTTAAGTTTATGCTTCCATTTTCATAAGTTAAAGTAGAAGTTCCAACTTTAATTACTATCCTTTTACTTTCTTTCAGCTTATTTCTCATTTGTAGGTTTCCCCCTTAATTACTCAAATTAATATTTTTACTACGCTAAATCATAAGTCTATTATATTCTATTACACTAAATCATGAAACTACTCATTTACAAGTTTTATTTTATATCTCATCTTAAGCAAATAAATAAAGTAAACTTTTTAACTATCCATTTATGATTTCTCCACCATTAATATGTATTGTTATTCCTGATATGTATGATGATTCATTACAAGCTAAGAATACATATGCACCTGCAAGTTCAACTGGCTGACCAGCTCTTCCCATAGGCGAACTACTTCCAAACTGTTTAACCCTTTCTTCATTCATTGAAGAAGGAATAAATGGAGTCCAAATTGGTCCTGGTGCCACTGCATTTACTCTTATTCCATCTTTAATAAGCATAGTTGACAATGTTCTTGTCATGGTTGTTAATGCTCCCTTTGTACATGAATAATCTAATAAAATTTCATTACCTCTATATGCAGTGATTGAAGTTGTATTTATTATAGAACCTCCATACTTCATGTACTTAACAACTGCCTTTGTCATATAGAAACTTCCAAAAACATTTATTTTAAATGTAGTTTCTAATTGTTCTGGCCCAATATCTTCTAAATCTTTAGAATCATGTTGAACAGCAGCATTATTAACTAATATATCAACTTTACCCCATTTTTCAATTATCTTACCAACACTTTCATTACAAAAATCTAAACTTGATATATCTCCTTTTATTAAAATAACCTCTCCACCTATATCTTCTATTAATTTTTTAGTTTTATTAGCATCCACATCCTCTTGATCTGCTAAATAAATTATACATACTTTTGCACCTTCTCTAGCATAAGCTAATGCAACAGCTCTTCCTATACCACTATCTCCACCTGTTATTATTGCCACCTTATCTTTCAATCTTTTTCCATCATTTATATACTCAGGTAAATCATAAATAGGTAGCGGATTCATTTCTTCCTCTACTCCTGGGTGAATATTTTGGCCTTGTTTTAGAAAACTTTTTGGAAATAAATTTTCATTGCTCATAAACACTTCCTCCTGTTATACAACATTCTAAAATAATTTTATTTATAAGCTTATTATTCTCAATTATTTCTTACTTATAGCATTTCCTTGTATTTTCTTAACAATATTTGCATTCAAAGAGGTTGGTGCTATTTTTGAAAAGAAAACTAAAACTTTATTCATAATACCAGGTATGCATATTCCTTTATTCTTCATCAAAGCATTATATCCAATCTTAGCCACTTTCTCTGCACTCATTGCAACATCTAAATCTCCTTTACCAGCACGTTTAGAAAAATTAGTTTTTGTTGCACCTGGACAAAGTGTTGTAACCTGTATTCCTTTGTCTTTTACCTCTTCTCTTAATGACTCTGAAAAAGATAAAACATAGGCCTTACTAGCATAATAAACCCCAATTAAAGGTCCTGGTTGATATGCACCAGTAGAAGCCACGTTAAGAATTTTTCCTTCACCCTTTAAGATCATATCTTCTAAAAATAATTTAGTTAATTTAGTTAAACTAACAATATTTAAATTTAAAACCTCTAAATGTTTTTCCCAAGGAACATCTGAAAACTCTCCATTAAAACCAATCCCAGCATTATTTATTAAAATATCAACAGTTCCACATTTATTTTTTATGATAGAATATAAGTCCTCCAATTCTTCTATCCTACTTAAATCAAAACTTATTATGAAAGCACTTACACACTTTTTCTCTGCTAGTTTCTTAAGTTCCTCTAACTTTTCTAAGTTTCTTCCTACTAAAATCAGTTCAAAATCATCAATCATAAAATTCTTAGCAAATTCATATCCTATTCCACTAGTAGCTCCTGTTATTAAAACTTTCTTTCTCATTTTTAAATTCCCTTCAAAAAAATTACTTATAAAACTTTTATTACTTTCTCTTTAGTATGTCAAGTTGTTTTCCTTAAAGCTTTATTAAACGTTTAACATATGTTATAATAACACTTGCATCATTTGATGTGGGAGGGTGAGGGAGCAATTTTTTAAAAGGAGAAAGGATGAAAAACTTTTTTAAACTTAAAGAACATGAAACAAACATAAGAACAGAATTACTTGCTGGTCTTACCTCATTTTTCGCTGCAGTTTATATAATTGTAGTAAATGCTAGCATACTTAGTGATGGGGGTGTGAGTGTACAACCTCTCATAATAGCAACAGTATTAGCATCATTAATTGGTTGTGTGCTTGTAGCATTTATGAGTAACTCACCACTTATAATAATGCCTGGAATGGGTATTAATGCACTATTTACGTACACTATAGTAAATACTATGGGTCTTAGTTTTCAACAGGCTTTAGGAGCTGTTATAGCAGCTGGTATTCTATTTATTGTGGTAGCGGTTACACCTCTTGCAGAGATGTTAACAAGTTCAATACCTACATCTTTAAAGCAAGCTATTACTGTTGGAATAGGTATATTTATAACTTTCCTTGGATTACAAAAAGCAGGATTAATAGTTGGAGATTCATCTACACTAGTTAAATTAGGAAACATAGCTTCTAAAGAAGTTCTAGTATTCTTCATAACTATGATTATAATGCTTGTTTTATTTATAAAAGATATACCTGGTTCATTCTTAATAGGAATTTTATCAGGAACCGTAATATCAATTTTATTTGGAGTTGTTGATTTATCAAGTTTCCATTTATCACTACCTAATTTTAGTGAATATAAAGAAGTATTTTTTTCAGCTGATTTTAGTGGATTAACTTCAATCTCATTTTGGATTGCAACATTCTCACTAGCTTTAGTTTTAATATTTGAGAATATAGGATTACTTCATGGTCAAGTAGATGGAATGTTAAAACAACCTCATAAAAGACAAAAGGCACTTAATGCTGTTGCCCTTACTACTATTGTTTGTGGTATTTGTGGCACAAGTCCTTCTGTTTCAACAGTTGAAGGAACAGCTGGAATAGCTGCTGGCGGAAAAACTGGTTTAACTTCTATATTTACAGGATTTTTATTCTTAATATCAATATTCTTTATTCCAGTTATATCACTTATTCCAAATGCTGCAATATCACCTGTATTAATAATAATAGGTGGTTTAATGATTCAACACATTGTAGATATAGACTTCAAAGACTTTACAGAATCATTCCCAGCATTTATTACTTTAACAATAATACCTTTAACATTTAGTATTGTTGATGGTATTGCTTTTGGATTTATAGCTTATCCAATTTGTAAGTTAGCATCTAAAAAGTATAAAGATGTATCAATCCCTATGTACGTTATATCAGCAATCTTTTTACTATACTTTATACTTCATGCAACTCAAATGTAGCTTTAAATTATAACAAAAAAAGAACTTATTGAAAGAAATAATCAATAAGTTCTTTTTTTTATATATTAATTATATAAAGCTTAAAGGAGAAATTTATTTAATGGAACTTTTTGATTTATCTCCAGATCAATTAAATGCATTAAGTATTCTTATATCAAAAGAATATTCCACTAGATATAATGAACTTCAACTTTCTGTTTTATCAGATTTTTTTACCGCATTAGGTGCTAACATAGATGTTTACGCAGCAAGCTTTGCCTATTTTCAGTCTTTAAATAGGTCAGAAGAATAAGAAAAAACCTAACATATTATCATGTTAGGTTTTTTATGTTGGTTGAGTTTATTATTTAAAACTAATTAACTAGTTTATTTAAATTATTCTCCTAAGAACATTTTCATGTCATCTTCTACATTTGTAATTCCACCGATTCCAAAGTTATCAACTAAAACTTTAGCTACGTTTGGTGATAGGAATGCTGGTAATGTTGGTCCTAAGTGAATATTTTTAACTCCTAGGTGTAATAGTGATAATAATACAATTACAGCTTTTTGCTCATACCAAGCTATGTTGTAGCTTATAGGTAATTCATTCACATCACTTGCTCCAAATACCTCTGCAAGTTTTAATGCTATTACTACTAATGAGTATGAATCATTACATTGTCCTGCATCTAATACTCTTGGAATTCCATTAATATCTCCTAATTGTAACTTGTTATATTTATACTTAGCACATCCTGCTGTTAATATTACTGTATCCTTTGGTAATTTCTCAGCAAATTCTTTGTAGTAATCTCTTGATTTAGCTCTTCCATCACAACCTGCCATTACAAAGAATCTTCTTATAGCACCTGATTTAACTGCATCTACAACTTGCTCTGCCAATGCAAGAACTTGGTTATGAGCGAATCCACCAACAATTTCTCCTGTTTCTATCTCTGTTGGAGCTTTGCAAGTTTTAGCTAATTCTATTATTTGTGAGAAATCTTTCTTTCCATTTTCATCACTTTCAATATGAATACATCCTTCATATCCTACAGCCCCTGTTGTGAAGATTCTTCCTCTGTATGAATCTTGAACTGGTGTTATACAGTTTGTAGTCATTAAGATTGGTCCGTTAAATGATTCAAACTCTTTATTTTGTAACCACCATGCATTACCATAGTTTCCTGCAAAGTGAGAATATTTCTTGAATTTAGGGTAGTAGTGTCCTGGTAACATTTCACCATGAGTATAAACATCTACTCCAGTTCCTTCAGTTTGTTCTAATAACATTTCTAAATCTTTTAAATCGTGTCCTGAAATTAATATTCCTGGGTTATTTCTAACACCTATATTAACTTTTGTTACTTCTGGATGACCGTATGTTGAAGTATTAGCTTCATCTAATAATGCCATTCCATCTACTCCAAATTTACCTGTTTCTAATGCTAATTTTGTTAATTCATCACCTGATAATGAATCATCTAATATTTTAACTAAAGTTTCTGCCATGAATACATGAACTTCTTCTTTATCATATCCTAAGTTCATAGCATGTTCCATGTATGCTGATAACCCTTTTAATCCATACATAATAAGTTCTCTTAAACTTCTTATATCTTCATTTTCAGTAGATAACACCCCTACTTCTGAAGCCTTTTCCATCATTTCTTCCTTAGTTGAAGCTGTCCAAGTTGCACATCCTTTAAAATCTGATCCTACTGGATTTCCACCAACAACTTGTATTTTTTCTTTTAATTCTTCTCTTAATTCTAAAGTATCTTTAACTCTTTTTTCTATTGCTTTAAAATCAAAGTTTGCATTTGTTATTGTAATAAATAAGTTATCAACTATCATTCTATTTACTTTCTTATTTACTACACCTACTTTTCTTCCTTCAACAGAAACTGTTGCCAATCCTTTAGTAACAAAAACTAAAAGGTCTTGGATTTTTGCTACATCCTCAGATTTTCCACAAACTCCTCTTACTGTACACCCTTTGCATCCTGCTGTTTCTTGACATTGAAAACAAAACATACTCATTCTTTAGTTCCTCCATTCAAATTCTTTTTATATAAAAATTCAATCTTATTTTTTATTTAATGAAATTGCTTGTTTTTAGCAACCTTACACCTATGATTATACTATCCACTTTTTACTAATTCCGTAACCTATGTTACCTTATTTAAAAATTTTATTTTCTTTTGTAAATTATGTATATGAACAGCATATTATTGAATATTTATACATTATTCATTATTTTTATGCACATTTTAATTGATTTTATGCATATCTTTTTGTATAATAAGCCTTATACTAATTGATTGTTAATAAAAAAAGGGGGACTACTTTATGAATACTAAACCTAAATATAAAGTATCAGATTTATTAAAGTTTATAATCCCATCGTTAATAGGGGTAATCCTGTTTATGGTTCCTATAAATGATGATGGAAATATATCAATACCAATAGCATTCTTCACAGGTAGAATAAAAGGTTTAATTGGGGATTACTTACCTTTAATGGCTACCTTTGTTGTTATAATAGCTACGTTACTTACAATAATCGTAAAAACATTAAAACCGAGATTTATACTAGAAAATTCATTCCTAAATTCATTATTAAACGTTAATTGGATTTGGAGCATATCCAGAATATTAGGAGGATTTTTTATAATATTAGCTTTCACAGGATTTGGTCCTGAATTAATAAAATCAGATGTAACAGGTTCATTCATATTAAATGACCTATTACCAACACTTATAGTTGTATTCTTCTTTGCAGGATTATTCCTACCACTTCTTTTAAACTTCGGTTTATTAGAGTTCTGTGGTGCATTACTTACTAAAATTATGAGACCTTTATTTAAATTACCAGGTCGTTCTTCAATAGACTGTATGACTTCTTGGTTAGGAGATGGAACTATAGGTGTGCTTCTTACATCAAAACAATATGAAGAAGGTTTTTACACAGAAAGAGAATCTTGTATTGTTAGTACAATGTTCTCAGTTGTTTCAATAACATTTAGTTTTGTTGTTTTGTCACAAGTAGGATTAGAAAATATGTTTATTCCTTTCTACTTAACTGTAACATTAGCAGGGATAGTAGCTGCAATAATCTTACCAAGAGTTTGGCCACTAAATAAGAAGCCAGATGCTTACTACAACAACATTGAACCTAAAAACGTAGAAGATGTTCCAGAAGGATTTACACCATTCACATTTGGATTAGCTAAGGCTGTTGAAAAGGCACAAAATGAGACTAGTTTCAAAAAATTCCTTTCAGATGGAATAAAAAACGTATTAGAAATGTGGATAGGAGTTTTACCTGTTGTAATGGCAATGGGAACTATAGCACTTATAATTGCTGAATACACTCCAATATTTCAATGGCTTGGAATTCCTTTCATCCCGTTATTCAAAATCCTAGGAATACCAGAGGCTGCGGCTGCTTCACAAACAGTTATTGTTGGGTTTGCTGATATGTTCTTACCATCAGTTATTGCCTCAAAAACAATAGTTAGTGATATGACAAAATTTATTGTAGCTGCTGTTTCAGTAACTCAGCTAATCTATCTTTCAGAAGTTGGAAGTATTATCTTAGGATCTAAGATTCCATTAAATTTAAAAGAGTTATTCATGATTTTCTTAATGAGAACATTAGTTACATTACCCGTAATATCTCTTGTTGCTCATTTATTATTCTAAAAATATAAATAAAAACCCAGTTAAGAATTATAACATCTATAATCTTAACTGGGTTTATTTTTTTAACTATTTAATTTATTAAAATTTAAACTTTATTTACCTTGGATTTTTTACACCTAAAGATGTTACTCCATTTGGAGTAATTAAGAACTTAATTATAAAGTTATTATATGGAATTTCCTTTTCACCAACTTTTACTCCAACATAAACCTCGTAATTCATTTCACATTTACTTTCAGTATCTTTTTTTATTACTTCTAAAATCTCTGCATCCTTTAAGCAATAGTAAATATCTTTTTCATAAAGCTTAACCACTTCTTCTTTGATATATGGATTTAAAAGAGTTAAAATAACGTTATTTACAAATTCATCATTATCATCTAAAATACTTTCTTCTTCATAAACATTATTTTTAGATTCTGCATCATAAGTCGGATTCTCCTCAGTTCTTATACTATAGTCTTTAAATGTTCCATAATTCTCAACTCTATTTAAATTATCATAGGCAGAAATAAATCTAACTAAGATTTGACTGTTTAAAAGTTCTTTATTATCCTTTAAAAATTGTCTATCTCCATATTTTATTGCAGACAATGCAAGTGGGAGTTCTTGTACAAATATTCTATTCCTTTTAGTTGCAACCTCTTTCCCTCCCATGCCATCAACATAAATATAAGCCTTAAATATAAATCTATTGTCTACCTTTTTCCATTCTCCAAAAACTTCATCTCTTTTCATGAAATTTATTTTATCGTATGCATATGCTAAAGCAACTGTGAGAAATAATTCTCCTGTTTCATCAGAATGAGTTAAAGTATATTTTCTACCTTCTATTGGTTTTTCATCTGTAATTTCATTTCTGAATTCCACACTTAATCTTTTAGTATTAAACATAACCTACACCTCAAAATAATACTATTAACCTTTTATTTATATGAAGTCTAAATTATATTTATTCAACATAAAATTGACGAATCCCCTAAAAAATATTCAAAGAAAAATCCTTATGACTGCTGTTATATAAAACTTGATTAACTTTAAGTTGATTTCACTAGATTTTTTTTGAAGTTAAATATAAATTCTTCAGACTCATTTGATATTTTAGCAGCCTTATTAACAATTTTATTTATGGCGTTAAGTTCATAGGCTATACTCTCATTAGTTTTTCTTAACTCATAAGCTTTTTTACCTAATATCTTTAGTTCTTCTCTTTCTTCCTTATTAAAATTTAAAATTGGAATTCTAGATACATAGCCTGATGTTACCATGTTGCTTCTTATTAGTGCACCTCTAACTAAGTATGTTACTAATGATGAATTTAGGTATGATAAAAGCCACCAAACATCATCGCTTTCACATATTATATTTGGATTAACACCATATGTTGAACCTTTAGGTAATATACATGCATTAAATTCAACTCCCATTGAAGAGCAAGTTATACCTGATTTATATAAAAATTTTTTATTTCTAACATTAAAATTTGGAACTTTGTTTGATAACTCTAAAAAATCTTTATGAAGATATATAACTCTTCTAGTATAAAACTTATCTTTTCCTGGATTTTTATAAAAAGGTACTAAATAATTTCCCTCTTTTATCTTTGAAAGGTATAACTTATCATTTCCTGTTGAAATACCCGTAATACATTTAAATTTTTCGCCCAATCTATCCTTATTAAAAAGTCTTCTTATATCCTCTGGACATTCAATAAAAAATTCTAGATTATCCTTTTTATTATTTAGCACTATATCCTCTAAATCATACATATTCCTTAAAAAATCAGAGTTTAGATTTTTAGAAAGTAAATCCTTAAAATCATCTAAGGATTTAGCTCTATTATTTACTCTTACCTTTTTTTGATATTGCTTTCCTTTTCTTAAAATCACAATACTTGTCCTAACATCTGCACCCTGATCATGAAATAACTCTGTTGGACACATTGTAATTTCTTCAATAGAACACTCTTCTAATATTTTCTTTCTAAGTTGTCTATGATTCTTTGCTGAAAAAAAAGAATCATGAGTTATAAGTCCAATAACAGCACCGTCCTTAGCTTTGTCTATTATTGCATATATAAACATGCTATACATGTTATGAACTCCAACCTCATGAAAAAATTCTTTTAAATACTCCTTATTACTTTTTATAAAATCTACTTCATGACAGTTATAAGGTGGATTTGCTATGTAGTAATCATAATCCCATTCCTCATTATACTTATGCTCACAATAATATTTTATAAAGTCATAATTATGAAAATCACAATTATAATTTTCCTTGTATTTTATTAAATCCATACCTGTTAATTTAATATTATAATCATTAAAATATCTTAGTAATTCTTCCTTACCACAACAAGGATCTAACAAGAGTTGTCCATCATCATTAATTTGTAAAATCCTTTTTCCTATATATCTTGCAACAAAGTTAGGTGTAGAATAATAGCCTATTTCTCTAACATCAATCACCTCTTTATGCTCTATACTAAGAGGTTTATATAAAATTTTTTCTTTCCTTCCCATAATACACCCCACATTAAGAAGTTCTCTTCCAAACCTTATTTTACCACAATTTTCATGTTAATATAAAAAATGTATACTTTTTTATATTTCTTTAAAAGTCATTAATAAACTCTAAAATAAACAAAAAATAACCTATGAATAATTTCTCATTCATAGGTTATTTTTATATCTTATAATCCTGATTCTCTAAATTTATGTTCTACAAACTCAGTTATCTTATGGAAAGGTTTCTTAAGTACGCATAATACAAAGAATACTCCAAAGAATATACCAAGTGCTTTTAAATCACTATTTACCGTTTCCCATATAGGCCCTGCAATTGCTTCTCTGAATCCATCAATTGCATAAGTAAATGGCCATAAAGGTTGTAATATCTCAAATATTTTTGGATTTGTTTGTATAGGATAAATTCCTCCTGCCCCTGCAACTTGGAATACCATTATTACAATGGCCATAGCTTTACCTATATTTCCAAATAGAGATACAAGAGTAAATATCATCACTGTAAATACTATAGAACTTATAAATGCAAATCCAAACATTAACCAAGTGTTAACAGGATTCACTCCAAGTATATATATATCTCCTAAAACAATTATCGTAGCTTGAATTAAGGATATTGTTAAAAACAATAACATCTTACCAAAATGTTTTTGAAGAAGATTTAACTTAGTTCCATCTTCAAAATCTTCACACTCAACAGTCAATAATGAAGTTAATAGAAGTGAACCAACCCAAATTGCTAAAACAGTATAAAAGGGTGTAAGAGCTACTCCAAATATTCCTGCATCATAAACTTCCTCTTCTTTTACATTAACAGGAGATGATATAAATGATGCTATTTCATCTGGATTTTTCTTCATTAAATCAATTGCTTTGTTTAAATTCTCTGCTGTTAATCCTGATGTTTTTTCTATTAATTTAGAAATCTCATCTTGGAATTCATTAAGTTTTCCTGATATTTGACTTGATTGCTGACTAGCTACATCACTACTTGCTATTCCATATGTAGCTAAAGCATTAAGCTGAGGAACTATTATCTTAGTTGTTTCTAATACTGAGTTCGCAGTATCTAATCCACCTTTTAATGAATTTCCTATACTGTTTAAAGCAGGTGCTCCATTACTGTAATAACTATTTGATATATTCATAATTGATGAACTTAACTCATTACTTATAGTAGAAACTGAATCTATTGATTTTTGAATATCTTCTTTACTACTTCCATTTGATATGGCTGTTTTTATAGCCTCTAATTGAGTTTTCTCATTTTTAACCATATCTTGAGTTTTCTTCATCATATTTATTAAACTAGTTATTGATGAGTTAGGTTTAATACTATTTATCTTTTCTAAAGATTCAATACTTGATGAAAATATATTATTTAATGAATCAATTTTTGTTGTTATCTTATCTATTGTTTCAAGCATTTTACTTGTATCCATAGATTCATTTAACTGAGTTAGCTTTGTTAATAAACTTTGTAATTCATTATTCATAGCTTGCATAGTTATTGTATCATTACTAAAACTATTTGAAATTGAATTAACAGTTTGCTGAGTTGAATTTATTAACGACTTACTTGATTCCATCGTACTTTGTAAATTATTTAATTGACTTGTTACCTTAGGCAAATCATTCTTTACACTACTTAAATACTTACTTAAGCTTTGAGAATCACCATTTGCTTTATTAACAAAACTTTGAATCTCCTTTAAACTACTATTTGCACTTTCTAATGTATCTCTTATCTGCAAAATAGCAGGCTTATTAGTTTCTAACTTTCCACCTAACTTATTTAAAAGTTCAAAAGCTTCTTTGTTTACTGTATCAACAAAATTAGTTTTAATCTCTTTTGTAACCTCATCCTTAGCAACATTTGTAATCTTAGTTGCTATGGCATTTGTCTTCTCATTAACCTTATATATTATTTCTGGTTTTTGAGGATTTCCAGTTGTTAAACTTGTTAATCCAGCAGAGAAATCTGATGGAATTTCTATAAGAGCATAATATTCTCCTTCGTTTAAGCCATAATTCCCCTGCCAATTATCTACAAACTTCCAACCTATAGAATCATTTTTCTTAAGTTGGTCGACTATTTCATTTCCTACATTTACTTTCTTTCCTTCAACCACAGTACCTTGGTCATTATTTACTACAGCCACTGGTAAATTCCCTGTATTAACATATGGATCCCAACATGCTTTAATGTTAATCCATGCATAAAGAGATGGTATAATACATAAACCAATTACTATTGATAAGGCTGCTGGATTTTTTCTTATTCTTCTTAAATCTCTTCGAAAGACCTTAAAAATTTTCTTCATATTTCACCTCTTAAATACAGATTATTCTGCTATTCCAGACTCTTCAAACATTTCTTCAAATTTTCTTACTCTAGGATTTAATGGTCCTTTTAAAAGATATCCTAGTAATAAGAATATAACTGCCATTATTGTTAAAATTACAAAGTCTAAAACAACTGTGCTAACTAAAGGTCCTGCTATTGCTTCCCTAAATCCTGATATTGCATAAGTGAATGGGAATGTTGGTTGAACTATTCTGAAAAATAACGGATCAACCTGTATTGGATATGATCCTCCACTACCTGCTAATTGAAGTACCATCAATATAATAGTTAGTGCTTTTCCTAAATTACCAAATAAGGACATAAGAGTGAAAACTATTATAGTAAATACAGCTGATGAAAACATAGCCATTACAATAAGCAATGTTGTATTAACTGTATGTACTCCAAGTAAGAATTTATCTCCAAATGCAACTATAAATCCTTGTATTACACTTAAACTTACGAAAATAAGCATTTTTCCAAAGTGTCTTTCTCTTAAATTTATATTTTCACTACCTTCAAATTCTACAGACTCTGTTTTTAATAAAGATATTAAAATTAAAGAACCAACCCATAATGCTAAAACTGAATATATAGGTGCCATTCCTGAGCCATAGTTAGGAACTTTATATATTGCATCAGTCTTTATATTAAATGGATTTGCAATAAATTCTCCCATAAAAGCTGGATTACTTTGAAGTATGCTAACTATTTTTCCAAGTTGATCATCACTTACATTTTGAAGCTTATTACTTAATTCGCTTATTACACCAGAAAACTGATCTAAACTACTTTTAAGTTTATCTGATGTTGTGCCTGCTAAATTAGCTCCTTGACCTGCTGTACTTAATAAATTATTTATTTGATCAGCTAAACCATTAGCTTGTTTTAAAAGGTCTGAAGCACCTTGTGTAGCTTTTACTAATCCATCTGCCATATTATTTAATTCAGGCCTTACTTCCTTATCAAACTTATTTAAAGAATTAGTTATTTGACTTTCTATATTTTTAGTTAAATCATTAATTGAGTTTATTAACCCTTTATCAATATTTCCTCCACTACTAACCTTACTTTGTAAATCATTAAGTTTAGTTTTCTCTTTCTCTAATGATGTTTGAACCCCTTTTAAACTTGTTATCATGTTAGTAATTTTATCATTAGGTGAAACTTTATTAATCGCATCTAAAAAGTTTATTACTGAGTTTACACTATTATTAACATTATCAACCTCTGTGATTGCCTTATTTATACTAGAACTAATTTTTGAAGTTCCAACATCTTTTGCAATATTTGATATATCATTTAAACTATTTTGAACCTTATCTAAAGAGGTCTTTGATTCTGATAAATTTAACCTTATATTATCAAAAGTAGCATTTAAGGACTCCTTTGAAGTATTTATTAAATTACCAGTATTAGTAGCATCCTTTGATATATTATTTAAACCACTTGTTATAGACGGCATTGTCTGTTGAACTTCTTTTAAATATGTATCTAGATTTTTAGAATTACTATTTATATTAGTAAGCATATTTTTAATTGATCCCATATTTTTATCTATAGCAATAATAGAATTTTTAAGTTGTATAATACGATCTTTATTCTCATTTATATTAGATCCAACACCATTTAAAGATGAAAATATAGTTTCATTTACAGTTGTTATAAAATTAGATGTTATCTTATCTACTAAAGTCCTTTTAGCAACCCCTGTTATCTTTCCTGCAACAGGATTAGCCTTAGTATTAACCTTATATATTATTTCAGGTTTTACTGGTTTATCAGAGGTTAAACTTGTTAAATCCTTTGAAAAATCTGATGGAATTTCTATCATTGCATAATAATTTCCATCTATTAACCCTGTATTAGCCTGTTCCGTACTAACAAACTTCCATCCAATATCATGATTTTTCTTAAGCTCATCAATAACTTGATCACCTACGTTCATTTCCTTGCCATTTAAAGATGACCCCTTATCATTATTTACAACGGCAATTGGAACTGTACTTGTGTTTTCATAAGGATCCCAACACGCTTCTATATTTACCCACGCATATAATGATGGTATAAAGCATATTCCTCCTATTATTAAAAGTGCTATAGGATTTTTAATTATGGCTTTTATATCTCTTTTAAACACTTTTAAAATATTATTCCACTTCATTCACACACCTCCATTTGTAAAGTTAAAATAAACACATCCCCCTATGTTTTATTTCAAATCTTGAAATCGAAAAGAGTTTTTAAACTCTTAATTAATATAGTATCAAAAATTAGTTTACAAATAAACCTTTTAACTCTTAATTAATCATTAAAATATTTTAAATTAAATATATAATAGTAAAAATATTATTAAATATATTATATATCACTTTATTTTCTTAATTCTAAAAAACCGAAATTATTTATATATAACTAATTTTTATAAAAAAAGAAGCATATTAAATGCTTCTAAAAAAACTATTATTAGATTTTCTTAACAAATTCTGATTTTAAGCTCATAGCTCCAAAACCATCTATTTTACAATCTATATTGTGATCTCCCTCAACTAGACGTATATTCTTAACTTTTGTACCTTTCTTTAATGCTGATGAAGCACCTTTTACTTTAAGATCCTTTATTATAGTTATTGTATCTCCATCTTGAAGTATGTTTCCGTTTGAATCTTTAACTACTAATACATCCTCATCTACATTTTCTGTTCCTGGAGTCCACTCATAGGCACACTCTGGACAAACTAAAAGAGTTCCATCTTCGTAAGTGTATTCTGATCCACATTTAGGGCAATTTGGTAATTTATCCATTATATATTCCTCCGTTCATTTTTTTCAATTCCCATTAGTTTTAAACAAGCATATGCATTTTATACTTATAGGGATTTACTTATAGGATTATATAATATCATAGTCTAGTAATAATGACAAATTTTAAGCTTTTTAAAGCTATATTTCATTAAACTTTATATATTAAATACTTTAATGAAATACGGGCTATTTTGATAAATTAAAAAAATTAATTTCTAAACATATAAATTAAATTTAGCATGCTTCTTGAACCTTTCCATTAGAATTTACTATGTATGTTACTATATAATTTTTATGTTTTTTATCTCTTTCAATAATATAATAAGTTTTTAATCCATCCTCATTTATCTTTTGCTCAGCTAGCTCATAAGTCTGATTTTTAAACTTACTATAATTTTTTACAAGCTGAACTGCTTTTTCATAAGTAAAGTTTTTATTTAAATTAGCTTCTCCTGTTGTTCCAACCTTGCTATCAGTCTTTTTAATAAGTTCAACGCATCTTTTCATCTGACTATCGCTCATTCTATTCCCCCCTAAAAGTTCTTTAATCTTTAACCTTGCATTCATGTAATCTCCTTGATTATATAAGTGTTCACATTTTAAAATTTCATTTTCTACATTCTTTGAAGATTCATACATTTTTTTCTCATCAACAGTTTTTGCTAAGGCAGCTTTATTAGTTATTTGATTATAAAGTCTTAATGCTTCATCAACATCTCCTCTCTTATAGGCATCTCTAGCCCTATAAGAAAGTTCATATCCTTCCTCCAAACTTTGTCCACTTTCTTTTACTTTGCTCTCAGTTTTTGAATTCGTTTGTTCGCTAACTTTGCTTTTATTCTTAATATTTTTTTCTACTTCTTTCTTTGGCTCAACTTTCTCTGTTTCAGTTTTAGACTCTACAACTTTTTTATTTTCTGTTTCCTTAACATCATTATCTTTCACACTAACCTTACTCTCTTTAGCTTTTTCCTCAACTTTATCATCTTTTACACTTTTTACTTCTCTGCTATCTATAACTCCAGTTTTCTTAGATTCATCACTAGTTATAAATTTTTCTTTTATATTTTGATAACAATTTTTATTATTTAATCTAACAACACTAAGTGTGCCACCTACAATAACAACTCCAAGTATCAAAGATAAAATAATTCTCTTCTTCATATTCATCCCCCTTATAAATTTGAAATAAATTACATTTCTTTAAATTATATCACTAGTTATATCAAAAAACTATCAATTTGAATATAAATAAGCAAACTATATTTTTCATAACATAAATATAAAATCTAATAAATATAAACGATTTTAATTTGTTTTTTTATTTTTACAAATATTAGTTTTTTATGTTAATTCATTATTTGTTATAATAAGTGTATATTTTTTATTAAGGAGTGATTCAATGCCAGCAGATAGAACTAATAAGGTTAGTTGCCATAATTATAGATGTGAAATAGAAGTAACATTAGAAGTTATAGGTGGTAAATGGAAATCACTTATAATTTGGACCCTTGGAATTCATGAAGTAATTAGATTTAATGAGTTTAAAAATTTAATACCTGAAATTAGTCAAAAAATGCTAACACAACAACTAAGAGATTTAGAAAAAAATAAACTTGTACATAGAAAGGTATATAATCAAGTTCCCCCAATGGTTGAATACTCACTTACCGATATGGGTAAAAAACTACTTCCAATCCTAAGAGAAATGGATTTATGGGGAAAAGAATTTGTAAATATGTTTTAAGCTCAAAAAACAAGACTTATAAATATGTTTTTAAAATAATTCTTATGAATTAATTTCTAAAATATATTTATAAGTCTTTTATCTATATAATAATTGAATATTCAATTTATCTATTTTAAAGCTAATTTTCCATCTTACTCATAATATATCTATGTATATTTTCAGCAACTATTTTTCCATTATTAACAGCCTCAACTACTGTCTTAGCTCCACTTACAATATCTCCAGCTGAGAAAACTCCATCTATAGAAGTCTGTCCATTTTCATCAACTTCAAGCAGTCTCCACTGATTAAAATCTAAACCATCTTGAGAATACTCTTTAGCTTGTTGACTTACAGCTATTATTATTGAATCTAATTTATTTAACTTCTCTGATCCTTCTATATTTACAATCTTTGATTTTGACTTATCATCATCAACTTTTTTAGTACTTATGGTAATTAATCCATCCTCAACAACTTCTACTGGTGACTCAAATACTTTAAATTGAACCCCTTCTTCTCTAGCTTCATTTATTTCTGCTAATACTGCAGTCATATCGCTAAAATCTCTTCTATAAAAAACAGTAGTATTAGCACCTGTTTTTCTAGCTGTTCTAGCGGCATCCATAGAAACGTTTCCTGCCCCTATAATTCCTACATTATTTCCTAAATCTATTGAATCTGGTGCTTTTAAATAATCTATTGCATAATGAACATTATATCTAGTTTCACCCTTCATCTTTATAGCTTTAGCTTCTTCTAAACCTATTCCAATGAAAATAGCATCATATCCATCTCTAAATAAATCTTCTATTTTAATATTATCTAAAACTGATACATTATTTCTTATTTTAACTCCTAATTGAATTAACTTCTCTTCTATTAAATCAACTATAGATTTATCTAATCTAAAGTTAGGTATTCCATATCTAAGAACTCCTCCAAGTTTAGGATTCTTTTCAAAAATTGTTACATCATATCCTTTTAAAACAAGGTTAAAAGCAACACTTATTCCAGCTGGTCCTCCACCAACTATAGCAACTTTTTTATCTAATTTACCTTCTGGTTTTATATTTAAAGTTTCAAGATATTTTCCTGATATGTATCTCTCTATATCATAAAAGTTTACTGACTCGCCTTTTATTCCTCTAACACAATTTCCATAACATTGTCTTTCATGTGGACATACAATTGAGCAAACCAATGATAATGGATTATTTTCAAATAATATACTTCCAGCTTCTTCTATTTTATTTTCTTTAAATAAACTTATAATCTGAGGTATAGGTGTATTTATAGGACAATTATTACTACATCTAGCATTTTTACATCCTAAACATCTATCTGCTTCCAATTGTAATTCTTTTATAACTTTATTTTCCACTTTTTCACCCACTTCCTTTGTTTTTAGACAAAAAGAAGATTATCCTAAAATAATCTTCTTTTATCTAGTTATTAAGTTTAATTTATATTAATGTTGGTATTAACTATTTAAATTAGAAGTTTACATCTTCTCCGTAGTAAACAGCTTCAAATAATTTCTTCATTTCTTCTACTGATATTTCTCTTGGGTTTGTACCAGTACAAGGGTCAGCAACTGCTGTTTCAGAAATTGAATCTAAGTTTTCTCTGAACATCTCTTCTGATATTCCAAACTCTTTTAATGATTGAGCCATTCCCATTTTAGCTCTTAAATCTTTAACTAAGCTAACTAATGAATTTACTAACTCATCTTCATTATTTCCTTCTAATCCTAATCTGCTAGCTATGTCAGCATAAGCTGATTTTGCAGTCTTAGCATTGAATTGAATAGCTGCTGGTAAGTATATAGCATTAGCTAAACCGTGAGGAACATTAAATATTTTTCCTGTTTTATGAGCCATTGAATGAACAATTCCTAATATAGCATTTGAGAAGGCCATTCCAGCTAAGTTTTGAGCTATATGCATATCTTTTCTTGCTTGATTTTCTCCTTCAAATGAATTATATAAATTTTCTACAATCATTTCTATTGATTTCATTGCTAATGCATCAGTTATAGGATTTCTAGCTGTTGAAACGTAAGCTTCGAAAGCATGAGTTAAAGCATCCATTCCTGTGTTAGCAACTAAAGTTTTAGGCATAGTTTGAACTAATCCTGTATCAACAATAGCAATATCAGGTGTTATATTATAGTCTGCTATTGGATATTTAACACCAGTTTCATTGTCAGTTATAACTGAGAATGAAGTAACCTCAGTAGCAGTACCACTAGTTGTTGGTATAGCTATGAATTTAGCTTTTTGTCTTAACTCTGGTAAGTTGAATGGCTTAGCAGCTTCTTCAAATGTGAATTCTGGGTATTCATAGAAAATCCACATTGCCTTAGCAGCATCTATTGGTGAACCTCCACCAATTCCTATTATTAAATCAGGGTTGAATTCATTCATCATTTCAACACCTTTTCTTACTGTTGCAACTGATGGGTCATTTTCAACTCCAGTGAAAACCATAGTTTCAATATTAGCTTCTTTTAAATTAGCTTGTACTTTTGGAACTGTTCCATCTTTTATTAATCTTTCTGAACCAATAACTATGAAAGCTTTTGATCCTTTAGCTTCTTTTAAGTAGTCTACAGCATTTTCTCCAAAATATAAATCTCTTGGGATAGTAAATCTTTGCATTCAAACACACTCCTCTATATAAAAATTATTTATCTTTCAATTTAATGCCTCTCCCTGAGGACAAACTTAGTATATAACGTATTTTTAGAGAAAAAAAGAAGGCACTTTTTGGTGTTATACTTACCAAAAAGTGTGATTTGCCATATTATCTACTCTATAGAATTTAAAATTTTTCAAACTTTTTTCTATCAATCACTATTTTCAAAAAAATTTATATAAAAGGCTATGTTTTAAGCCAATGTTGATTTTAGATATAACCATATAAAAAAGAGAATCAAATTAATGATTCTCTTTAAAATTAGGCTTTAATAGCTACTATTAAATTTCTGTTTATTGATTGGTCTACTCTATGTAAGTAATTATTGTATGGACTTTCATCAAGAACCTTAAATCCATTCTTCTCTAAAAGAATTGCTACATCATCATATTTCATAGTAAATTCATTATATGATAAAACTAAACTTCCCTTAGTCTTTAAAACATTATGCCAAGCTGGAATTGCCTCTTTTAATAAGCATAATGGACTTCTTTCCATCATTGAGTTTTTATCATTCTTACTTCCATGTTGAACACCATATGGTAAATCAGATATTATTATGTCACATGATTTTTTCTTTAAAAGCAAGTCAGCCTTTCTTGTATCAGCATTAAATAATTGGAATGATTGTGCATTATCTGTATTGAAATCTTCTTTCTTTGATGATGCTATCAAACTAAATACATTTGCAATTTTTTTCTTCTTAGAATCTGATACCTTAGACTTCTCAGCCTTATGTTTATATTTACCCTCTTTTAAAAATCTTACAACATATGTTTGAATTTCTTGAACCCATTGTTCATTGATTTCTATTCCTTTAACATGAAAACCTCTTATAAAACCTTCATATAAAGTAGTTCCTTTACCACACATAGGATCAAATAAAGTTATTTTCTTACTTCCTGTCTTACATACGCTTAATGCAAGGTTTACCATAAGTCTTGTGAACTGTTCATTAGTTTTTCCATTATACTTTAATATTTGAACCATACTTTCTGGGAATGTATGAAAATCTGGTACAACTATTGGTCTTAATAATCCACCCTCTACTATTTCAAATAAAGCATAGTATATTGATGAAAATCCTAAAGCCTTAAAATCTTCTTCATGTAATTCTCTTTTAGTTGAAAAGCATATTGAAGCTGGAAGTCCCATTTCTCCTTCTTCTATACGACCTATCTCCATATCATAAGCCTCTGCAATTGCTTCTAATTCAGAAATTGCAATCTTTAATGCTGTATCAAAATAAATACGATTATGTCCTGGGTTTGCAAGTATAGCATATCTTTTCATATAAAAAATATCCTCATTTCTTAATATTTTAATTTACCTTTTTATCTTTAACATTATAACATCAAAAACAGTAGTTAAAATACTGAAATTTCTTATTTAGCATTATAGTTTTTATAAACAATATAAATTATTTATTAATATCTAATTTTATTAAATCATAATTATTATTTACTTTTTTGCAAAATATAGTTATAATATATTTAATTGTATGCAATTTATTTTTTATTTATAGATTTAAAAAAGATTAATAACATTAGAAAAATAATTAAAGAAAGGAGAATTTGGCATATATCAAAATAAACTTAGATATATTTTCATAGAATTAATAGATTTTGATATAGCCTAGTTTTTAGATATGATAAGTGTAATAGGTTTAATATTTTCACTAATACTTATAATGTATTTAGCTTATAAAGGATATTCAACTATAATAACAGCTCCAATAATTGCACTACTAACCATAATTCTTACTACAGGATTTAGTGGGCATTTAATGGCTAGCTATACAGAAGTTTATATGGCAGGATTCTCAAGTTTTATAAAAAACTACTTCCCTCTTTTTATGACAGGTGCAATCTTTGCAAAATTAATGGAAGAAGTAGGGTATGCTAAGTCTATAGCCCATTTTATAACTAAAAAAATAGGATCAGATAAATCAATATTAGCAGTAGTTTTATCAGGTGCATTACTTACATATGGAGGGGTTTCTTTATTTGTAGTTGCTTTCATACTTTATCCAATAGCTACTACTTTATTTAGAGAAGCTGATATTCCTAAAAGACTTATTCCTGGAACTATAGCCTTAGGTGCCTTCACTTTCACAATGACTGCCTTACCAGGTTCTCCAGAAATTCAAAATGTTATTCCAATGAAATACTTTGGAACAGACACTTTTGCAGCCCCTTTAATAGGATTATTTGCAAGTATTATGATGTTAAGCTTAGGAATGATTTGGCTTACTAGAAGATTAAAATCAGCCAGAGCCAATAATGAAGGGTACGGAAATCATAATGATAATATTGGTGATAATAATATAGAAAATCTACCTAGTATATTTAAAGCTATTCTTCCAATTTTAATTATTTTTGCAACTAACTTATTCTTTTCAAAAGTTTATTATAAAAATATAGATGGAAGTTATTTAAGTAAGTTTAACACTACTTTAAGTAATATTTCAGGAACTTGGAGTGTAATCATAGCAATAGTTTCAGCTGACATATTCCTTATTGTAACTCACTTTAAAAAATTAAAGAATTTAAAATCAATCTTAGATCAAGGAGTGAAAAATTCTTTTCTTCCTCTACTTAATTCAAGTGCCATAGTTGGATATGGAAGTGTAATAAAATCATTAGCAGTATTCTCCCTTATCCAATCATTTATTTTTGGTATTTCATCAAATCCAATAATATCTGAAGCACTATCAATAAACTTAATTTGTGGACTAACTGCCTCTGCCTCTGGTGGACTTGAAATATCTTTAAATGCCCTTGCACCAACATATATACATATGAGCCATGCATTTAATATTCCACCAGAAATTTTACATAGAATAGCCTCACTTTCTTCAGGTGGTTTAGATACACTCCCTCATAATGGGGCTGTAATTACTACACTTGCTATCTGTGGACTGACACACAAAGAATCCTACAAAGATATGTTTGTAACATCAGTTTTAATCCCAATATTCACAACAGCAGTGGTAGTCTTACTAGTTTCTCTTAGATATGGAGCCTAAAATATTTATAATAAAGTGGTTTAATATACATATTCTTAAAGTGAATTATAGCTTTTAAATTTCAAACAAAAAAGTCTTAACCAAATAATTTAAATGGTTAAGACTTTTTTATTCTATATTAATGTTCTCTTTATATCTTGAAATTAGTTTTTTAATCTTTTTTATATAACATAAAAAAGGTTGTAGAAAAACTACAACCTATAAAACTCTAAAATTATCTTCTATTTTGCTCTTTTCTAGCTCTTCTACAAGATAAACATCTTGTTGGCTCATTATTGAATCCTTTTTCTTTGTAGAATTCTTGCTCTCCTACTGAAAATATGAATTCACTTCCGCAATCTCTGCATTTTAATGTTTTATCTGACATAAACATTCCTCCTAAAATTAAAGAATCTAAATTGATAT
>NZ_JARIDH010000074.1 GCF_029267215.1 Clostridium sp.
TCATTTTAAAAGCATCATTTTCAAGTTCATCTCTATCTATAGCAGCTTTCCTAGCATAAACGGCTAACATCATTAAACAATAATATCTATGCCCCGTTTTTGCTTCTTTAAGAATTCTCCTTTTCCACCAATCATAGACAGCCCTATTTACAGTCCATGTACCTCTAGGTTTCTTTTGAATGATTCTTTCTTCATACCATGTAGGATACTTTTCCTTAGCTTGAGCCAAAGTTAATTTACTTTTATAAGCAAAATCCTCAGCTTTAAACTCTTTATCAACAAAACCATTCATATATTCCAAAGTTACATGATTTCCAGTTTTAAAAGCTCTTGCTCTTTCCCCTTTCTTAGTTATGGTTCCAACCATCCTAAAGCCTTGAAAAAGACTTTCATATTGAACATTATCAGATAATTTAGTTATATAGTCTTGCCATATTATTCTAGTTAACTCTTTTTTATAGGTTTGTAGCTGCTTAACAACATTCTTGAATAGCATAATAGGTTTTTCAAAAACATAATATAAGTGTAATCCAGTACCCGAAGAAACAATATATGTAGGCATAGGAATTCTATTTATATTTTCAATTTGATGAATTAATGTTCTTAAACCAAAAGGATCATCACCATTCTTAATAGTAACACCATCTAAATCTATAGCTAAAGCATATAGAACTCTAGCATTATCACTATTTCTTTCTTTACCAATATAACTAATAGGGGACATTAAACAAAAGTTATCCCTAGATATTATTTCACTAATCTTATCTAAATCATCAGTTATGGTATGCCTTAGAACCTTATCTTTACCATTCTTTTTCTTTTCCTTGGTAACCTCAACAGCAATAGCATTATACTTCCCTTTTTCATAAATACCTTTATCTTGTAATTCACCATTAGGAAATATATCTCTATAAAAATCTATAGGCTTTACTTCATCATAATGATGAAGTAAATACTCCGTTAATAAATTCATAATAAAACCTCCATTTAAGACTAATTGATAGGAATAAATATATCCCTAACGGGATATGCTATGGACGATATATTATCAATATAGTTAATTATACCTTTTTAAGTATATCATATAAAAAGTACCTAAACATAATTTGATATACTCTTTTAACTTAATATATCTTTAATTTTTGCTTATTACTATACAATCATCATAGGTATACAGACCAAAAAACTTACTTTTCCTTTTAATTAATCTTATTTCACTATTTTCTTTAAGTAAATATAAAGCCATATCTAAACTATCACTTGAATCATTAACCTTATAACCTTTATCTAAATAACTTTTTATAAAATCTATTTCATTAATATTTGATTCCATAATACTTCCCAATACTTTGTCACTATAAATTATTCTTAATAAATATAATGATGAAAAGACACCAAAAAGGGAGTTGATTTTATATTTTTTTATTTCCTCTTTAACGCCTATTTTAAAATTTATTTATTAATCCCTTTGCTAGTTCCTCCATCACTTAATCAATTGATTCATCTGTTAATAAATCATCAATTAAATCGTTACTATCTCTTATATCTAAGTTACCATATTTTTTAAAAATTTTATAATAAAATTCTTTATCGATTGAAGCCTTAGCTACTTTACTATTATGTATATTTTCACCTATTTGCTCTACAAATTCGTTAATATCTTCTTCATCAAAATTTATAATTTTTCCAATAATTTTTTTATCTAATCCTTTAATAACTGATTTAGTAATAATATCAATGCAAGATTTTAGTTTAACCTTTTGCTCTCCTATTTTTCTTCTTTTTTCAATTTCTGCATAAAAAGAGCGTTTTTCAATTATAGACTTCTCCTTCATTGTAAACCAATTTTTTTCAGATTCAAATTTATTTTTAGTTATTTTAAAAAATGCTCCTAATAATGCCATATAAAAGCTTTCTTCATCATCATTTTTAGAATTTACTACAGCTAGTTTTAAATTTTCGAATAAATCCTTTAAATCTTCAGATGTGTAGTTTATATATTTATTGTATAAATCCATTTATATTTATCTCTCCTTCAAATTACTTATATATTCCACTTTATACTATTAACCCTAAATCTTTTAGAGTTCTATATACTGTAGATCTACTTAGTCCAGTTTGTTTTACTATATCAACTATCTTATATCCCTCTTTATATAATAATCTAACTGTATCAGCCTTATCATTCCTCTTTGATGGTCTTCCTCCGTTTCTCCCCCTAGCTTTTGCACTCTTTAAACCCTCTTTTGTCCTTTGGCTTATTAAATCCCTTTCTAATTGAGATAGTCCACTCATTACAGTTAATAAAAAGCTATTATATGGATTATCACTTGTAGTATCTAACCAGGTATCTTTTATACTCTTTATACTAGCTCCTTTAGCTTTTATTCTATCTATAATATTAAGTAAATCTTTTGTGCTTCTTGATATTCTAGTTAAATCAGCTATTATAACAGTATCGCCTTCTTGCAGCTCATCTATCATTTTATCTAGCTGCTCTCTATTAGATTTCATTCCACTTATTTTTTCTTGATATATATTTCTCTTATCTACACCATAATCAACTAACATATCTATTTGTCTATTTAAACTTTGTTCTT
>NZ_JARIDH010000002.1 GCF_029267215.1 Clostridium sp.
TAAAGAATATTTACAGGTGGCAAATATTGATTAAGGGAAATCTTGATACTAATGTGTGTCATAAAATAAAAAAAGGGGTTTATGAATTATCTAAAGATGTTTATAATGAGATTAAGATTGGTTTAGACATAAATCCTAATAGCTTGATGTAAGGGAGGAAACTATTTTGGCAATAAGAAACTTAAGATTCAATGATGATGAAATACTAAGAAAGAATTGTAGAGTGGTTGATTATATTAACCCTAGAATAAAAACTTTAATAAATGATATGATAGAAACTATGTATGATAATAATGGGGTTGGATTAGCAGCACCACAGGTTGGAATACTAAAGAAACTATTTGTTATTGATGTTATGGATGGAGAAGGTGCTAGAGTTTTCATAAATCCAGAAATATTAGAAATGAGTGGAGAGCAAACCGATGAAGAAGGTTGCTTAAGTTTACCAGGAAGACATAAACCTGTTAAGAGAGCAAACAAAATAAAGGTTAAAGCCTTAAATATTGAGGGTGAAGAGTTTGAGTTAGAGGCAGAAGGATTCTTAGCAAGAGCTATTCAACATGAAAATGATCATTTATATGGAGTACTTTTCATAGATCATGAAGTTTAAGACTTAGGAGGAATAAAGCGTGAAGATAGTATTTATGGGAACACCAGATTTTGCTGTTCCATCACTTAAAAGTTTAATAAAAGAATTTGGTGTTGAGGCAGTATTTACTCAGCCAGATAGACCAAAGGGAAGAGGAAAGAAGTTAGGTATGTCACCTGTTAAGGAGGTTGCTTTAGAGCATAACATACCAGTTTACCAACCTTTAAGAATAAAAAATGAACCAGAAACAATAGAAAAACTAAAAAATATGGAACCAGATTTCATAATAGTAGTTGCTTTTGGTCAAATATTACCTAAGGAAGTGTTAGATATTCCTAAGTTTGGATGTATAAACTTGCATGCTTCATTACTTCCAAAATTCAGGGGTGCAGCTCCTTTAAATTGGAGTATAATCAAAGGTGAAAAGGTAACAGGAAATACAACTATGCTTATGGATGTAGGTCTTGATACTGGTGATATGTTATTAAAGGATGAAGTTGAAATAACAGATACCATGACTGCAGGAGAATTACATGATATCTTAATGGAAAGAGGAGGAGATTTATTAGTTAAGACTATATATGGTATAGTTAATAATGAAATAACTCCAGAAAAGCAAAATGATGAAGAAACTTGTTATGCATCAATGCTTAATAAAGAAATAGCTAAGATAGATTGGAGTTTATCTGCTCAGGAAATTCATAACTTAGTTAGAGGATTAAATCCATGGCCTGTTGCATTAACTTCATATAATGATATAACTATGAAAGTTCATCAAACTCGTGTTGAAAAGGGTGATAGCAATAAAGAAGCAGGAACTATTTTATCAGTAGATAAAACTGGTATAAAAGTTTCGACAGGAAAAGATATATTAGTTATTGAAAAACTGCAATTTCCAAATAGTAAACAGCTATTTGTAGAGCAATTTATAAATGGAAATTCTTTGGAGATAGGAACTGTACTAAAATAATTTTAGAGGGTGAGTTAAATGTTTTATCCGTATTATGGTATTGATCCAACATATTTAATTCTTATACCAGCTATTTTAATATCTGCTTGGGCGCAGTTTAAAGTTTCAAGTACTTTTAATAAGTTCAGCGGGATAAGAAGTACAAATGGATATACTGGTGCACAGGTTGCTAGAATTCTTTTAAATGATGCAGGTCTTTGGAATGTTGAAATTCAACAAGTTCCAGGAAGATTAAGTGATCATTATGATCCTGTGGCTAAGGTTTTAAGATTATCATATGATGTATATGGAAGTACATCAGTAGCTTCTATAGGAGTAGCGGCTCATGAAGTAGGGCATGCTATACAAGATAAAGAATCTTATCAAGCCTTAATTTTTAGAAATAAAATAGTACCAGTTGTAAATTTTGCTTCAAGTTTATCATGGATAATATTCTTTGTTGGAATATTATTTAGTTATCCAACTTTAGTTAATATTGGTATAATATTATTTTCTTTAGTAGTATTATTCCAATTAATAACATTACCAGTAGAATTTAATGCTTCTTCAAGAGCTTTAAAACTTTTAGATGCTAGAGGCATACTTTATGAAAATGAGATTAAAGGAGCTAAAGAGGTGTTAAGTGCAGCGGCATTAACATATGTTGCAGCAACACTTATGGCTATATTACAATTAGTAAGACTTATAGCTATAAGCAATAGAAATTCAAATGATTAGAGGTTAGAGTATGAATGCAAGAAAAATAATAGTTGAAATATTAGATAATGTTTTATCAAATGGAGCATATTCAAATATAGAAATAAATAAACAATTCGCAATGAATGAAATAGATACTAAAGATAAAGGGTTAATAACAGAGGTTGTTTATGGAACTATAAAATACAAAAAGATGATAGATATAATTCTTTCAAATTTTGTAGCTGATATTGGTAAAATAGATGGAAGTATAATTAATATATTAAGAAGTGCAATATATCAGATGAAATTTTTAGATAGAGTACCTCCATATGCAATAGTTAATGAAGCTGTTAACTTAACAAAAGAGAAAGCTCCAAACCTAAGTAAGTTTGTAAATGGGGTTTTAAGAAACTATTTAAGAAATGAAAATAAAAACTTTAAGGTTGGATTAAGAAATAATGAAGCTTTATGCTATGATTTCTCCTTCGATAGATGGATGATAGAGATGTTCATAAAACAATATGGAAAAGAGGATGCTTTAAGAATACTTAGAGGATTAAATACTGTTCCATATGTAACAGTAAGAGTGAATGGTTTTAAAGCTGAGTATGATGAAGTTTACGAAAAACTTGAAGAAGAAGGATATGATATAGAAGAAGGTGCATTTTCACCTGATGCTATAATTATTAAAAAAGGTAGTGCAATAGAGAAAAACAAACTTTATCAAGAAGGATTAATCACAGTTCAAGATGAAAGTGCTATGTTAGTTGCTCCTTTATTTGATTTAGAGGGAAATGAAAAAGTTATGGATGTATGTAGTGCACCAGGAACTAAAGCAACTCATATTGCAGAATTAATGATGAATAATGGTAAAGTTGTAGCTTTTGATATACATGATCATAAGTTAGCTTTAATACAAGAAAATGTAGATAGACTTGGTTTAACTAATGTTGAGGTTGAATTAGGAGATGCTACAAAAATAAATTCTAAGTATATAAACTGGGCTGATAGAATATTATTAGATGTTCCATGTTCAGGGCTTGGAATTATAAGAAAGAAACCAGAAATAAAATGGAATAAGAAAAATAACGACTTAACAGAAGTTGTTAAGGTTCAAAAAGAAATATTAAAGAATGCTTGGAATTATTTAAGAGAGGGTGGAGAATTAGTTTACTCTACTTGTACATTAAATAAAAAAGAAAATGAAGAAGTTATAGATTGGTTCGCAGAAAGAAATTCAGATTGTGAAGTTGAGAAAGTATTCTTAGGTAAGGCTGATAATGTAATATATAATGAAAATGGAAGTGTTACAATTTTACCTAATAAATATATGGATGGATTCTTCATTGCTAAGCTTAAGAAAAAAACAAAATAAGTGAGCAAATGATAAATGAATATGGAAGGTGAGACTATATGAAGAACATCTTAGATTTTACATTAGAAGAGTTAAAAACTTGGATGAAAGATAATGGAGAGAGTGCTTTTAGAGCTAAGCAAACATTTGATTGGATATATAAAAAAGAAGTATTTGAATTTGAAAATATGAAAAATATATCAAAGTCTCTTATTAGCAAACTTTCAGAAAATTTTTATATAGGTATTCCAGAAGTAATAGATTCTTTATCATCTGGTGAAGATGGAACTAAAAAAATTCTTTTAGGACTAAGTGATGGAAACATAATTGAATGTGTTATTATGAGATATAAGTATGGTAATTCAATTTGTGTTTCCACACAAATTGGTTGTAGAATGGGATGTAAGTTCTGTGCATCAACACTAGAAGGAATGGTTAGAAATTTAACTCCTGGTGAAATATTATCAGAAGTATTAATTGGACAGAAACTATTAGGTGAAAGAATATCTAATATAGTATTAATGGGAAGTGGAGAGCCACTTGATAACTATGATAATGTTATGAAGTTTTTAGAACTTGTAAATGCTGACTATGGATTAAACATAGGTCAAAGGCATATAACGATATCAACTTGTGGACTTGTTCCTAAAATACGTGAAATGGCAGATAAGGAAATGCAGGTTACTCTAGCAATATCATTACATGCTGTTTCAGATGAAAAAAGAAGAACAATAATGCCAATAGCTAATAAGTATTCAATAAGTGAGATATTAGATGCTTGTAATTGTTATGTTGAAAAAACAGGTAGAAGAATAACTTTTGAGTATTCTCTAGTTAGTGGAGTAAATGATACTAAAGAGGATGCTAAGAGTTTGGGAAGATTATTAAAAGGAATGCTTTGTCATGTTAACTTAATTCCAGTAAATGAAATTAAGGAAAATGAATTTAAAAAATCAAGTAAAAAAGATATTGAAGCATTCCTAAATACTCTTAAATCTTATGGAGTAGAAGCTACTATAAGAAGAGAGATGGGTTCAGATATAAATGCTGCTTGTGGACAATTAAGAAGAAGTTATATAAAGTCAAAAGGGTTAGAGCTATAGGGGGAAATAGTATGTTAGGATTTTTAACAGACAAAGGTAATGTAAGAGAGTTAAATGAGGATTTTTTATCTTATAGCAAAGAAAATGAGTTTTCCATATATGTTGTGGGAGATGGAATGGGAGGACATAATGCTGGAGAAGTAGCTAGTAAGAGAGCTGTTGAAAGTATTATTTGTTTTATAAGAGAAAACTATGGGAATATGTCTTTAGATAATCTATTAGAAGAAGCTATATTATATGCTAATTCAAAAATATATAGTATGAGCCAAGAAAGCACTGGATTATCAGGAATGGGAACCACAATAACTGCTATATTAGAACTTAAGGATATAGTATATGTTGCAAATGTTGGCGATAGTGCTTGTTTTGGAATTAATGAAAATGGTATAAAAAAAATAACTAAAGATCATTCCTTAGTACAAGAACTTGTAGATAGTGGATGTATTACAGAGGGTGAAGCTAAAAATCACCCAAGAAAGAATATAATAACTAGGGCTATAGGTACAAATTCTAAAGTTGACGTTGATATATTTAAGTTAAGTAGAAATGAATATAAAGCATATTTACTTTGTACTGATGGATTAATAAATGACGTTGAAGAAGAAGAAATTTGGAAAGAAGTAATAAAATCTGAAGACTTTGATAAATCATGCAAGGAATTAGTTGAAATAGCTAAAGAAAGAGGAGGAAGAGATAATATTACCGTATTAGTTTTTGGAGGAGAGAAATAAGATGATAGGTAAAATCTTAGGGAATAGGTACGAGTTACTTGAGCGTGTAGGTGAAGGCGGAATGTCATTTGTCTATAAAGCTAAATGTAGAAAGTTAAATAGATTTGTAGCTGTTAAAATATTGAAAGATGAGTTTATAAATAACGAAGAGGTTGTTAAAAAATTCAAACAAGAAGCTACTGCGATTGCTAATTTATCTAATCCGAACGTTGTAAATGTATTGGATGTTGGAACACAGGATGATAAAAATTATATTGTTATGGAGTATATAGAAGGCAGAACTTTAAAGGATATTATTAACGAAAAAGGTGCATTACCTTATGAAGTTGCTATAAATATAGCAATAAAGGTGGGAAAGGCTTTAGAATGTGCTCATAAAAATGGTATTATACATAGAGATGTTAAACCCCAGAATATTTTAGTTACAGATGAAGGTGTTGTTAAAGTAACTGATTTTGGAATAGCTAAGTCTATGGATTCATCAACAATAGCTCATACTAATAGTGTTATGGGATCTGCACATTACTTTTCTCCAGAACAAGCTAAGGGAACTTATACTGATTATAGAACTGACTTATATTCATTAGGAATTGTTTTATATGAGATGGTAACAGGGGTTGTTCCTTTTAATGGTGATTCTCCTGTAACGGTTGCTGTTAAGCATATACAAGAGAAGGCAATACCTCCTAAAAATATAAATGTAAGTATTCCTAATAGCTTAAATGACTTGATATTAAAAGCAATGGAAAAAGATGCTGTTAATAGATATCAAACAGCTAGAGAAATGATAAATGATTTAGAAAAAATAAAAAATAATCCTGATATTGTAATATCATCAAAATCATCAGAAGAGGAAGAACAGTTTACTAGGGTAATGTCTCCGGTTAATATTTCAGATTTAAATGACATAAATCCTATTAATAAGTTTGAAGAAGATGATTATGAGGAAGATGAAGAAGATGATGATTATGAGGAAGAAGAAAAATCATCTTTTGGTAGAAAAGAAAAAAATCTAGAAGATCAAAATAGAAGAAATTTAAACCAAAGTAAAAATAGAAAGAAAAAAAACTCTATTCCATTAATAATAATAGGAACTATTTTGGTGATAGTAGTTGGAATATCTTTAGGATATTTAGGAATGAAAAAGTTTGCTGAAAATAGTAATAATATAAGCATTCCTAATGTAGTTGGTGCAAAAGCTGATGATGCTAAGGCTCAACTGGAATCTTTAGGACTTAAAGTTTTAGAAGTTACTGAAGAAAGTGATCAAGAAAAAGGATTAGTACTTAATATTAACCCATCACCATCAACAGAGGTTAAAAAAGGTAGCGAAGTTAAATTAACTATAAGTGGTGGAGTAAGCCAAGTTAAAGTTCCTAACTTTGAAGGAATGAATCTAGATTCTGTTAGAGATACATTAAGTACTATTGATTTAAAATTAGGTAATGTTACTTATGAATATAATAATAATGTTGCTAGAGGACAAGTAATTACTCAGAAACCATATGCTGATACAGAGGTTGAGAAGGATTCAAGTGTCAATGTTGTTATAAGTAAAGGGGCAGAAATAAAAGTTTCTAAGGTGCCAGAATTATCAGGAAGTACTTTAGATCAAGCTAAATCTAAATTAGAAAGCTTAAATTTTAAGGTTAATGTAGTTAAAGGTGATCCGGCTAAAAATGCTGAAGATGCAGGTAAGGTTTATAAACAAGATCCTGCACCAGGATATGAAGTTAAGGAAGGAACTACTGTCACAATAACTTATTACGGTGATTATGTTAAACCTAAGCATAATGCAAGTGAGTTAGTTGGAATGACTGTAAGTCAAGCGAAAGCTTGGGCTGAAAAAAATAAAATTACTTTAAATGGATTAAGTGAAAATGAAAATGATAAAATCAAATCAGTAAGTCAATCAGAGGTTGAAGAAGGTGGTTCAGTAAATGTTACTATAGAAGAAAAGCCAGTAGAACCAGAAACAAAACCAGAAACAAAACCAGAAACAAAACCAGAAGATAAAGATAAAAAAACTGAAAATAAAGATAAACAAAAAGAAGCTAAAGAAAACAAATCAACAGCTAGTAATTTTGTAATACAACCCGGAAATGGAAAGAAAAAAGCATAGTTTTTAAGAAGAAGCTTAAGGAATTAAACCTTAAGCTTCTTGCATTTTATATTAAAATTTGTTTATTATAAGAATATACAATAAAAAGATACGGAGGAAATATGGAAGGAATTATAATCAAAGGAATAGGTGGGTTCTATTATATTAAAACTGAAGAGGGGATTGTTGAGTGTAAGGCTAGAGGTAAATTTAGATATAACTCATTAAAACCTATGGTTGGAGATAGAGTTACTATAAAAGTTGAAAAAGGAAAAGGTGTAATAGAGGAAATTCATGAAAGAAGTTCAGAGCTTATAAGACCTACAGTTGCAAATGTAACACAAGCTTTTGTGGTATTTGCAATAAAAAATCCAGATATAAACTTAGATTTATTAAATAGATTTTTAACGCTTTGTGAATATAATGATATACATGCTGTTGTATGTCTTAACAAAGAGGATTTATGTACAGAAGAAGAGAAAGAGGAATTAAAGAGTATAATAAATGACATAGGATATGAGGTTCTATTTATAAATGCCAAGGAAGGAAAAGGATTTGATGACCTTAAGGAAAGATTAGAAAATAATATAACAGTTCTTTGTGGTCCGTCAGGTGCAGGAAAATCTACACTTTTAAATTCATTTATAGATAGAGAACATATGGAAACAGGTTCAGTAAGTGAAAAGATAGGTAGAGGAAAGCATACAACTAGACATAGTGAACTTATAGACGTAGATAATGGGTATTTAGTAGATACTCCAGGTTTTACTACTTTAGATGTAACTTTCATAGATAGAGAGTCTCTTAAATACTGCTTCCCAGAGTTTAATGATTATAACAACCTTTGTAAGTTTAATGGATGTAACCATTATAAAGAACCTAAATGTGCAGTAAAAGAGGCAGTAGAAGAGGGGAAAATAAACAAGCTAAGATATGAATTTTATATAAAAACATTAGAAGATATATTAAATAGGAGGGGTAATTAATGGTTAAAATAGCACCATCAATATTATCAGCAGATTTCAGCATTTTAGGAGAACAAGTTAAGAGAGTAGAAAAAGGAGGAGCAGAATTTTTACATATAGATGTTATGGATGGACACTTTGTACCAAATATAAGCTTTGGATTCCCTATAATGAAGGCTATAAGAGGAATTAGCAACTTAGTATTTGATGTTCATTTAATGATAGAGGAACCAGGAAAATATGTAGATGAGTTTATAAATTCAGGAGCAGATTTAATAACTATTCATTACGAAGCAGATAGACACATAGATAGAACAATAAACTATATAAAAAGTAAAGGATGTAAGGCAGGTATAGCTTTAAATCCAGGAACTCCAGTTTCAATGTTACAAAATTTAATACCTTCATTGGATATGGTATTAATTATGTCTGTTAATCCAGGTTTTGGAGGACAAAGTTTTATACCGTATAGTCTAGATAAAATAAGAGAAGTTAAGGAAATGGCTAAGGCTTATGGAAGAGAAGACTTACTAATCCAAGTTGATGGAGGAGTAGGTTCAAATAATATTAAAGAAATAGTAGAGGCTGGGGCTAATGTATTAGTTGCTGGATCAGCCATATTTAAAGAAGATAAAATAGAAGAAAATATAAAGTTTTTAAGAGAGGCTTTATAATATGAGAGCACTTATAATAGCTGGAGGACAAAAACCAAATAAAGAGTTATTAGAGAGTGAAGTCAAAAAGAGTGATGTTTTAATAGCTGCAGATAAGGGGGTTGAAACATTTATTATAAATGGAATGAAACCTGATTATGCATTAGGTGATTTTGACTCTATTGATGAAGAATTTAAGAAATATTTAAAAGATTTAAATGTAGAGAAATTTAATCCTGAAAAAGATAGCACTGATACTGAAATAGCTTTTGAGAAAGCTGTTGATTTAGGAGCAACAGAAATTGTGCTTTTAGGAGTTACTGGGACTAGGCTTGATCATGTTCTTGCAAATTTTGGACTTTTAAGATGTGCCTTAGAAAAAGGAATAGAGACATATATTATTGATAATAACAATAAAATTATGCTTAAGAATAAATCATGTAAATTAAAAAATGATTTTGGAGATTTCATATCATTTCAAGCTTTTGGAAATCCAGTTAACAATTTTTCTATAAAAAGTTCTAAATATCCTCTTTATAATCATAAACTTTTAATAGGAGATTCGTTATGTGTTTCTAATGAGTTTATTGATGAATATATGGAGATATCCTTTGATGAGGGAGAGGTTTTAGTTATATATTCAAGAGATTAAACACAGTTTAAGTTTCTTCTGCATAAAATACAAATATAATAATTTAAAAGGTAGGAGAGTGTTTATGAGAATAATGACTATTAAATTACCTAAATTCTTGGCTAAAATAGTTAGAGTGTTTAAAGGTAATAAAAAATCTAATACATAAGATGGAAAAAAATAAGGGGTAAGCATTGCTTATCCCTTATTTTTATGCAAAATAAAAATGCAGTCTAATAACTGCATTTTTGCCAAAGATTTCTTATATAGCTCTTTGAACTTTTCCAGATCTTAAGCATCTTGTACAAACGTGAACAGTTTTTGGTGTTCCCTTAACTATTGCTTTAACCTTTTTTATGTTAGGAGCCCAAGTTCTCTTTGATTGTCTATGAGAGTGGCTGTATTGTGTTCCAGCAACAACTCCTTTGTTACAAATCTCGCATCTTCTTGCCATTAAAAACACCTCCTTTAAAATGAAGATAAAATCTTCAATAGGACAGATAATATTCTATCATAAGATATAGGGATTATGCAAGTATAATATTAAAAATAAATCTTTAAATTTATGTTGACATATTATATAGTTCTTGAATAATCAATACATTTAATATAGAATATAGTATATGTAATAGTTGAGGAGGAATCGCTATGGTTGGATATTCAAATGAATATGGAAATGTATCTTACACTGATGATGTATTAGCAAAAATAGTTGGACTATCAACAATGGAGTGCTATGGAGTAGTTGGAATGGTTTCTAAAAGTGCTACAGAAGGACTTTGGGAATTAATGAGAATAGAAAATTTAACAAAAGGCGTAAAGATAGATAATAAAAGTAATAAGTTAACAATAGAAGTATTTGTTATGGTAGAGTATGGTACAAAAATATCTGTAATAGCAAACAATATAATTCAAAAAGTTAAGTATAATGTTGAAAATTATACTGGGCTTAAGGTATCTAGCATAACAGTAAATGTTCAAGCGGTTAGAGTCTAGGAGGTAAAATAGAATGAAATTTAATAAAATAAATGGGGAACACTTGTATTATATGATGAGTAATGCAGCAACTAAGTTAGAGTTACAAAGTGAATATGTAAACTCACTTAATGTTTTCCCAGTTCCAGATGGAGATACAGGAACAAATATGTCTATGACGTTTAGGGCTGCGGTTAAGGAAATAGAAGGAATGAATAGCACTAACATTGGAGATGTATCTAAGAAGTTAGCTAAGGGAGCACTTATGGGGGCTAGAGGTAATTCAGGAGTTATTCTTTCACAAATACTTAGAGGCATTTCAAAAGGTCTAGAAGGTAAAGAAGAAGTTGATGCAGGAGAATTTTCAAATGCTCTTTTAGAAGGAAGTAAGTCAGCTTACAAAGCTGTAATGAGACCAACTGAAGGAACGATACTTACAATAGTAAGAACAGCTGGAGAAGTCGCAGTAGCTTTAAAAGAAGAAGATATTACTGAACTAATGAGAGAAGTTTGTAAAGAAAGTAAGATAATGCTTGATAAAACACCAGAAATGTTACCAGCATTAAAGAAAGCTAAAGTTGTTGATTCAGGTGGAATGGGATTATTAATAATTCTTCAAGGAATGAAAGAAGCTTTAGAAAATGATTTAAAAGTAACTACAGAAAAACCTAAGGCCTCTACTAATAAAGTTTTAGAAACTAAAAGAAGCGAAGCTATGAGCGAGGCTGATATCAAGTTTGGATATTGTACTGAGTTCATAATCTTAGGTGATGCAACTAAGGCAGAAGATTTTAAAGCTAAGGTTATAGAAAAAGGTGATTCTTTAGTTGTTGTTGGATATGAGGATGTTATAAAGGTTCATATTCATACTAATAATCCAGGAAGTGTTCTTGAAGAGGCTGTTAAGTTTGGAGAACTTTCTAAGATTAAAATAGATAACATGAGAGAAGAACATAGAGAAATGCTTGAGGGTATGAGCGAAGAATATTCAAAAGCAGAAGAAAGTGCTGCAGTTAGTGAATTTAAAAAATATGCATTTATATCAGTAGCTATGGGTGAAGGTATGAAGAACATATTTAAAGATTTAGGAGTTGACTATGTTATAGAAGGTGGTCAAACTATGAATCCAAGTACTCAAGATATGATTGCAGCAATAGAGAAATTAAATGCTGAGCATATATTCATTTTACCTAATAATAAAAATATAATTATGGCAGCTAATCAAGCTGCTGAAATATCAGACAAGGATATAAGAGTTATACCTACAAAAACAATTCCTCAAGGAATTACTTGTATAACTATGTTTAATCCAGAGGCTGATGTTGAGGAAAATGTTGAAGAATTAAAAGAAGTTATGGAAATGGTTAAAACAACTTCTGTAACATATGCTGTTAGAGATACTGAAATTGATGGGAAAGAAATCAAAGAAGGAAATATCTTAGGATTAGTTGAAGGTAAGATAAAAGAAGTTGGAGAAGATCCATATAAAGTTGCTGAAGAATTAATAGATTCTTTAGTTGATGAAGATTCAGAGCTAATTACTATATTCTATGGTAAAGACTGTGATGAAGAGAAGGTTGATGCTTTAGTTGAAGCCTTAGAAGATAAGTATGAAGATTTAGATGTTCAATGTTACAACGGAGAACAACCACTATATTACTTCATAATGTCAGTTGAATAATAAGTTTTTTAAAATTAATAAGAATATATTCTTATTTGGGGTTATAGCTATAGTGAATATAGTTATAATCCCTTAATTTTTCATGTTTATAATAGGAGGGAGGAGAGTTTTATTAATATTTATGATGATATAGGATTTATAAAAGGTGTAGGACCTAAGTTAAAAGAAAAATTTAATAAGAGTGGAATATTCACAGTTTTAGATTTGCTTTTATATTTTCCAAGAGATTATGAGTTTTTAAATGGGGAAGTGGATTTTAAGAACAATAGCAAAGATGAGAAGGCTATATTAAAATGTAAGGTTCAAAGTTATGGAACTTCTATGAGAACTAGAAATGGAAAAATATTAACTTCAATAAATTTTACGTATAATAACTTGAAAGTTGTAGGTAAATGGTTTAATCAACCTTATATAAAAAAGAATTTTGCATTGGGAAAAGAATATAATCTTATGGGTAAATTTAAAAAGGTTGGAAATAATTTAGAAGTTATAAATCCTCTTATTCCTTGTAAGGAAGCAAATAAGAGTGAGATATTACCTATATATCCATTGAAAAATGATTTAACAAATAAGATAATAGTTAAAGTTATAAATGAGATATTAAAAAATATGATTATTAAAGAAAATCTTCCTAAAAATATTGTTGAGAAATATAGATTAACATCTTTAGATAAAGCTATAAGAAGTATTCACTTTCCAGAAGGAAGAGAAGAATTACAAAGGGCTATAAATAGATTGAAATTTCAAGAGTTATTTACTTACTCATTAAAGGTTATTATGATGAAAGCGCATATAAAGAAAGAAAATAGTGGTATAGAATTTAAGATGAGTCCTCTTCTTAAGGATTTAAAAGAGTCTCTTCCTTATACACTCACTAATGCGCAATCTAGAACTCTTAGAGAAATATTGAGAGATCAAAAAAGAAATGTAGCAATGAATAGACTTGTTCAAGGAGATGTTGGATCAGGAAAAACCTTAGTTGCTTTAGTATCAATGTTTAATGTTTATATGAATGGATATCAAACAGTTTTAATGGCTCCAACAGAAATACTAGCAAATCAGCATTATGAAGAGGCTAAAAAACATTTAGGTAAGTTTTCTGTTGATATAGAGCTTTTAACAGGAAGTACAAAAGAAAAAGAAAAGAGAAGAATAAAGGAAAAGATAGCTAGTGGAAAAGAAATTATGTTAATAGGAACACATGCACTTATACAAGATGATGTGGAACTTAATAACTTAGGTTTGGTTGTAACAGATGAACAACATAGATTTGGAGTTGAGCAGAGAAGTAAACTTATAAATAAAAATAAGCGTTCAGATGTTTTAGTTATGACTGCAACACCAATTCCAAGAACACTTTCACTTTATCTTTATAGTGATTTAGATATTTCTATAATTGATGAGCTTCCACCAGGAAGAAAACCTATAGACACTATTTTGATTGATATGAATCAAAGAATGAAAGCTTATAATTTTGCATTAAAGGAAGTTCAAAAGGGAAGACAGTTTTATATAGTATCCCCATTAATAGAGGAAAATGAAAATCTTAAATTAAATTCTGTAGAGAAGATATATGAAGAACTTAAAAATGGTATTTTTAGAGATGTTAATATAGAAATATTACATGGAAAAATGAGTGGAAAAGATAAAGAAGAGATAATAAATAACTTTAAAAAAGGGGAAATAAAAGGTATAATATCTACAACAGTTATAGAAGTTGGGGTTAATGTACCAAATGCTACGATTATGATTATAGAGAATGCAGAAAGATTTGGGCTAGCACAGCTTCATCAACTTAGAGGAAGAGTAGGAAGAGGAGAACATAAATCTTCTTGCATATTAATTGCAAATACTAAAAATGAAATTACTAGAAGAAGAATGGAAATAATGACAGAGAGTTCTGATGGATTTTATATAGCGGAGGAAGATTTAAAGCTTAGAGGTTCAGGTGAAGTATTTGGAATGAGACAGCATGGGGATGAGGGCTTTATATTGGCTAATGTAGCTCATGATATTAAAATACTAAAGTGTGCAAATAAAGAGGCTAAGTTTATAGTTAATAACATAAATAAAGAAAATGAAAAACTTTGCCAAGAAATAATGAGAGGTATAGAGAGAAATAGTAAATATATTTGTTTTAATTAGTAAATTGTTCAAAAACTACTAATGTGATAAAATAATTAAGGAAAATCAAAGGAGGATATTTAAAATGAGAATAATAGCAGGAAAAGCAAAAGGGAGAAAAATTTTATCTCCACCAACATATGAAACAAGACCAACATTAGATAGAGTGAAAGAATCAATTTTTAGTATGATTCAATGGGATATTCCAGAAGCAGTCACTATAGATGTATTTGCTGGAACAGGAAGTTTAGGATTAGAAGCTGCAAGTAGAGGAGCATCAGAATGCTATCTAGTTGATAAGAGTCCAGTAACATTCCCTGTTCTAAAGAAAAATATTGAAAATCTAGGATTCGGAGATTTTTGTCATGCTTTAAATACAGATGCTTATTCTGCTCTTAGAAGTTTAGCCTCAAGAGGAAAAGTATTTGATTTAATATTTATAGATCCTCCATATATGAAAAATCTTATTCCAGAAGCTATGCAAATAGTTGACGAAAAGAATTTGCTTCAAGAAGATGGATTAATAGTTACTAAAATAGATTCTGCAGAAGAAATATTTGAAGGAACTGAAAATATAAAACTTACTAGAGTTAAAAAATATGGTAATACAACAGTTTGTCTTTATAGAATAAAGGAGGACTAAAATGAGAATAGGGGTTTATCCTGGAAGTTTTGACCCTATTACTAAAGGACACTTAGACCTTATTGAAAGAGCAGCAAGTAAATTTGATAAGGTCATAGTGGCTGTTCTTATAAACATAAATAAAAAAGGTATGTTTTCTATAGAAGAAAGGGTTAATCTTATAGAAAAGTGTGTTGCAAAACATGATAATGTAGAAGTTAAAAGTTTTAAAGGTCTTTTAATTGATTTTATGAGAGAAGAGAAAGCAGATGTAATAATAAAAGGACTAAGGTCTGTTACTGACTTTGAATATGAGTTTCAGATGGCACTTATGAATAGAGAACTATCAAATGAGGTTGAAACAATGTTTATGGTTACTAGTCCAAGTTATTCATATATTAGTTCATCTGCAATAAAGCAAGTTGCATCTTTCAAGGGAGAGGTTAAAAACTTTGTTCCCAAAGAGATAGTTGAAGACTTAGAAGAAAGGATTAAATTATTGAGAATGGAGGAGTAATTATGAATAGAGATTCAGGAGTTATGGATCTTTTAGATTATTTAAGATCAAATATAGAAAATGCTTCAAAGGTACCTATAACTGGAAAGGTTGTTGTTGATAGGAAAGAGGTTCTTGAACTTATAGATGAAATAACTAATTGCCTTCCAGACGAAATAAAAAAAGCACAGTGGGTTTTAAGTGAGAAAGAAAGAATATTAGCTGAAGCTAGAAAAGAAAATGAAAGTGTAAAACAAGAAACTTATGATATGATGCAAAAAAGAATAGATAATCATAACATAGTCAAGGAAGCAGAATTAAGAGCCCAGGAAATCATAGCTAATGCACAAAGACAAGCAAAAACTATAAGACTAGGCTCAAGGGAATATGCTGATGAAGTTTTATCTCAACTTGAAAATGAAATAGCAAATAAAAGAGAAATATTCTTAGATCATATGAAGAATAATATGGAAAAGTTTGCTATGGGATTTACTGAAGATTTAGATAAAACAACTTATGAAATTAGAAGTAATATTAAGGAATTAAGAGGCGAATAATAGTTTGTATATTAATGCTAATAATAAAGTGATTCCTATAATTAGTAATAATGGAGAAATACTTATAAAGAAACTGCCTTCTATAAGAAAAACAGGTATATTATTTTTAAATATTAAGTAAGTAAAAAACATTATTACAAAAGCGATTATTCCTTGCAATACTTTATAAAGAAAGTATTTTGTTAAAGAAATATTTTCTTTGTAAAAGAATGAATATGTCTGAGTAATTATGGATAAACCTCCAAAGGAACTTAAGAAAGCTATCAAGCAAAGTTTAGTGATTGTTTGAAGGTTACTTGAAGTAATTATATTACAACCATTTGTAACTTCTATACTACCTAGAAATAGCCCATTAAAAATATCTGAAGGAATATTTAACAATAAACATAAATCAGACAGTATGCCTGTATCTAGGAATATTGTTTTAGTCATGCTTATCATAACTGAAAAAATAATTACGTAACCACATAGAACAAGGATGTTTAAAGTTGCATCTTCTATTGATTTTTTTATAATCTCTCCAATATTTGAAGATGGGTTTGAATTTGTGGTTTCCTTATTAGGAAGAGGGCTAGACATATGCTCTCTTTTTTTATTTTTAGTTAGGATTCCTATAACTACTGTAGAAAGATAGCTAGGTATTAAAAGAAGATATCCTAAGGTTGAATTATTTAACATAGCTGTTCCTACAGCACCAATTAAAAATAATGGACCAATATTTGAGGCTATATTAATAAGTCTAGAAAATTCATGCTTGTTTATAAGTCCTTTCTTATATAAATCTGTAGAGTATTTAGCACCTAAAGGATAACCACATAGAAAGCTCGCTATTATTGCAAAACTACAGGGATTACTCAAACCTAAAGGCTTACAAATTATTGGGCCTAATAATTTAGAATATAGTTTTATTCCATCTAAATTTATTATCATATTACATATAACCATAAATGGAAACATTGTTGGAAAAATAGAATTAACAAATAACTTAGCACCTGATAAAGAGGCTTCCATTGAAAGTCTAGGGTTAATACTAAAATATATTACAGTTAAACTAAGAAGAATAGATATAATAATGTTACTTTTTAGATTTAATAATTTAATTAATATTATAATTAGTACTATTATTAGTAAAAATAAAATACTATACATGGTTTCCTCCTTTAACGAAATCACATATAGTATTTATATTTTCTTAACTATAATAATATTATTGTTATCTAAAAAATAATAGGACTATTTAAGAAATCACTATTAATTTTTACCTTTTCATTTAAAAGACTATATATATTAGTAGCTTTTATATCAAAGTTTAGCATGGAATCAGGTTTAGTTTTTGATAATTTATTAACAATATTTATATTAGAATTATTCTTTATTTCCTTAATTATTTCTCTTCCTTTTTTGTTAAAACCTAGTATTCTAAGGTAGGTAGGAGGAGTCTTTCTTAATGATAGAATCTCTTCGTCTACACATAAAAGAACATGGCATAAAATTCTATTAAGTCTTGTATAAGAATAACGTTTGCTTTTACATAGATTTATAAGCTCATCTAAAGAATTTGCCTTTCCTATGTTTTGAATTATCTTATTATCTATTCCCTCAGAAGCTTCAGGAATATTTCTTAGTATAGATGGATTGCTTATAATTTTATATTTAATAAGTTCAAACATCTTATTTAAATCGCTAAATGAAGCACTTTTTAATATTTCAGAGGCGTATTTAGGCATGAACTCTAAGCTCTCCTCTATATTGGAAGAATAAATACTTTTTCTAATAGCTGATGCAGAAGCTATTTCGTTTTTTGAAAGTTCTTCATTATTGTAATCAGCACCATGTCTTTTAATGGTAAAAGGTTTTATTTTACTATTAAGTTTATAAAGGCTTTTACAATATTCAATAGCAAGTATATTATTAGAAGAATTTAATACTTTTTCTAGGTTATTAAGAGAGATTTTATTTTCACTTTCATTTAAATATTTAATTAAGGATTGACTTCTAGCTTTAGGAAAAGGAAGTCCTTCGCTTAGAAAATCTCTTAAATATTCTTTGAATTTAGGAGGTTCATTGACAATAATTTCACTAAGTTTTTTTATTAAATCTATATTCCCTGATTCTGAGCCAAAACATAGGTTATCCACAACATTTAATGAATTAAGTAAAGAAACAGCACCAAAAGAGAAAAATTCTGCTGAAGATGTTGCATAAATTGCAGGAAGTTCAACAACTAAATCAACACCAGCTTCCAATGCCATTTTTGTTCTAGTCCATTTATCTGTTAAGGCAGGCAGTCCTCTTTGTACAAAGTTTCCACTCATTACACAAATTACTCCATCACAATTTGTTATTTTTTTTGAATTTTTTAGGTGGAGTTCATGTCCTAAATGAAATGGATTATATTCGGTTATTATTCCAGTTATATTCATGTAAATCACCACTTTTTTTAGATTGATAAAATTATAATACATTAATAGCAAAAAATAATAAAGAAATTAAAAATATTTGAAAATTCAGATAATTTTTAATATAACAAAAAATACTGATACCGTTTTTTTTATTTGTTATATGTTGAAAAATATATTAGTATAGGAGTATAGTATTATATGTATATTATACGTAATATCTGCTTTGACTTGAAAGGAGAAATGAACATGGAACTTATGAAACAAATATGGGAAAGTGCTAAAAATAATACAAAAAAGATAGTACTTCCAGAAGGTGATGAGGAGAGAACACTTATTGCATCACAAAAAATAAAAGAAGAAGGACTTGCTGACATATACCTAGTAGGTTCAGAAAAAGTAATAAGAGAGAAAGCTGAAAAATTAGGAGTAAACTTAGATGGAATAAACGTAGTTGATCCTGAAACTTCAGATAATTTAGATAAGTACGTAAATGAATTTTACGAATTAAGAAAAGCTAAAGGTATGACACTAGAGAAAGCTGGGAAAATCGTAAGAGACCCTCTATACTTCGGAACAATGATGGTTAAAATGGATGATGCTGATGGTATGGTATCAGGTGCTGTTCATACTACAGGAGATCTTTTAAGACCAGGTCTTCAAATAATAAAAACTGCTCCAGGAGTATCAGTTGTATCAAGTTTCTTTATAATGATGGTACCAGGATCAAAATATGGTGAGAGTGGAATGTTATTATTCTCAGACTGTGCTGTTAATCCAAATCCAAATTCAGATCAACTAGCAGCCATAGCAATAGCTACTGCAGATACTGCAAAAAATCTTTGCAAAATGGATCCTAAAGTTGCAATGCTTTCTTTCTCAACCATGGGAAGTGCTGATCATGAGTTAGTAACTAAGGTTAGAGTTGCAACAGAGAAAGCTAAAGAATTAAGACCTGATTTAGATATAGATGGTGAATTACAATTAGATGCTGCTATCGTTGGAAAAGTTGCATCACAAAAAGCTCCAAATAGTAAAGTAGCAGGAAAAGCTAATGTTTTAGTATTCCCAGACCTACAAGCAGGAAACATAGGATACAAATTAGTTCAAAGATTTGCAAATGCAGAAGCTATTGGACCAGTTTGTCAAGGTTTTGCTAAACCGATAAACGACCTTTCAAGAGGATGTAGTTCAGAAGATATAGTTAACGTTGTTGCAATAACTGCTGTTCAAGCACAAGCAACTAAATAATTATATAAAAATTAAGTGATTAAAATTTATATAAATGGATAAAATCAATATGAATTAAGCTTAATAAGCTGAGTTTAACTAGGAGGATTTTGTAATGAACGTATTAGTTATAAACTGCGGAAGCTCATCATTAAAATATCAATTAATAGATATGAAAAATGAAGAAGCTTTAGCAACTGGATTAGTAGAAAGAATTGGATTAGAAGGTGCTAATTTAACTCAAAAAGTCGAGGGTAAAGATAAATATGAAATAGTAGAAACTATGAAAGATCATCAAGATGCAATAAAATTAGTTTTAGGTGCTCTTGTTGATGAAAAACATGGTGTTATAAAATCATTAGATGAAATAAATGCTATAGGACATAGAGTTGTTCATGGTGGGGAAAAATATTCAGCATCAGCTTTAGTTACTGATGAAGTAATGAAAGATTTAGAAGAATGTGCTAAATTAGCTCCACTTCACAATCCAGCAAACATAATAGGAATAAATGCTTGTAAAGTCTTAATGCCAACAGTTCCAATGGTAGTTGTATTTGATACAGCATTCCATCAAACAATGCCAGATAAAGCATTCATGTATGCTTTACCATATGAATTATATGAAAAAGAACATATAAGAAAATATGGATTCCACGGAACTTCACATAAATATGTTTCAGCTAAAGTTGCAGAAGCAATGGGTAAAAATATAGAAGATTTAAAAATAATAACTTGTCACTTAGGAAATGGGGCAAGTATAGCTGCTATACAAAATGGAGTATGTGTAGATACTACTATGGGATTCACTCCGCTTGAAGGATTAGTAATGGGTACTAGATGTGGAAGTATAGATCCAGCTGTAGTTACATATTTAATAGATGAATTAGGATATACTGCTCAAGAAGTAAATACATTAATGAACAAAAAATCAGGAATATTTGGAGTTTCAGGAGTAAGTAGTGATTTTAGAGATGTTGAAGCTGCTGCTGAAAAAGGAAGTAAACAAGCACAGGTTGCTTTAGATTTATTCAGAAATACAGTTAAAAAATATATAGGTTCATACATTGCAGAGATGAATGGATGCGATGTAGTAGTATTTACTGCAGGTGTTGGAGAAAACTCAATCATCGAAAGAGGAGCAATCTGTAGAAACTTAGAATTCTTAGGAATAGAGTTAGATGAAGAGAGAAACAACATAAGAGCTAAAGTTTCTGAGATAAGCAAAGAAGGTTCAAAAATTAAACTTTTCGTAGTTCCAACTAACGAAGAATTAATGATAGCAAAAGATACAGTAAGTATTGTAAGTAAATAATCATAAAATACTTGACTTTTAAATAGGTAATTAATATAATAGGATATGTGTTGTTCAGGAATGAGCGATGCATATCTTATATTAAGGAGCGTGAAAGTAGTTATATAACTACGAATATTATGAAATTAATATTTTCAGAATTATGCTCAAAAAGAGAAAGAAGAAAATCTTTAGATTTTGTTCTTGAAGATGTAAAAAGCTTTGAATTTGAAGGCGAAAATATGAAGGTTTTAAAGCCTCTACATTTTACTGGTGAAGTTATATCTAGTGAGTCTTTTATAGAGTTATTAGGTAATATTACTGGGGAACTTCAAATGAAATGTTCAAGATGCTTAACAAATTTCTCTTATGAAGTATCAATAGATATGGATGAGAAGTTTACAAATAATTCAAATCAAGAAGATGATTCTATTGCTTATGTAGAAGGTGACGAATTAGATGTTGCTGAAGCGGTAGTAGAAAACGTAATTTCAACCTTACCTATAAAAAGACTTTGCAGCATAGACTGTAAGGGGCTTTGTCAAAAGTGTGGTATTGATTTAAATAAAGAAACATGCCAATGTGACAATGAAGAAATTGACTTAAGAATGGCAAAGTTAATGGACTTGTTTAAGTAATAAGGAGGTGTAACAATGGGAAATCCAGCTAGAAAAACGTTCAGAGCAAAAAGAGATTCAAGAAGAGCTCAAACTTTCAAGGCAAGCTTACCAGGTATCGTAGAATG
>NZ_JARIDH010000025.1 GCF_029267215.1 Clostridium sp.
AAACATATCCCACATTTCCTCTGGTGATTTTAAATAGAATTGGTCAGATGGATATCTTCTTCTGTTTGGATCATCCACAGTTTTTCCAGTTTGTATGCACATAAGTATGTCATGTGCCTTTGAATCTTCCTGATTTATATAGTGGACATCATTTGTTGCAACTAAAGGAATATTAAGCTCTTTAGCTAATTTTATATTTACCTCATTAACTTTTTTTTGCTCTTCTATTCCATGGTTTTGAAGTTCTAAGTAAAATCCATCCTTAAATGTATCTTTATAAAATATTGCAGCTTCTCTAGCTTTATCTATATTTCCATTTAAAATAGCTTTTTGAACTTCTCCCCCAAGACAAGCACTTAAAGCTATTATTCCTTCTGAATGTTCTTTTAAATATTCTCTATCAATTCTTGGTTTATAATAAAAGCCTTCAATAGATGCTACAGAAACAATTTTCATAAGGTTCTCATATCCCTTTTCATTCTTAACAAGAAGAACTAAGTGATATGTTTTATTATCTTCATCATTGCTCTTTATCTTTCTAGACTTAGGCACAACATAAACTTCACATCCTAGTATAGGTTTTATGCCTTCTGCCTTAGCCTCTTTATATAAGTCAACGCATCCATACATAACACCATGGTCAGTTAGTGCTATACTTTCCATTCCAAGTTCCTTTGCCCTTTTAATAAGTGGCTTTATCTTTCCAGAACCATCAAGCAAACTATACCCAGAGTGCAGATGCAAGTGACAAAACTTCTTATCCCCCATTTCCTTCACATCCTTTCATCTAATATTGTTTCTATAAAATATTTTTAATCATATATAAAATGCTATTTTTTAAGTTTAAATCTTAAAAATAATCTCTATTTTTTTACTAAAGTAAACACTTAAAAATTATGTTTTAAATTAAGTGTAATATATTAATTTTACCATATTACTAAGAAATACACTAAGAAAACTTTATTGTATTAATTCTAATTATTAACCTCTCAAGGAAAAATAATCTTTTTATACAAACATATCTAATTTACCATATTAATTCTAACTATCGTTTCTTAAAATTCTAATTTATATGGTGAAATTATCAACATAATAATTTTTAATAGAGCTTAAAACCAGTTAATTTTTAAATAATATTAAAAACTTTTTATTATTTGTAAATAAAATAAAAACACCCATTTTTTTATGGAACAATTCTGTATAATTTACTCTCTAATAGTTGAAAAAGGAGGGATGATGTTGGAACTAATAATCTTTTTTAATAAAAATTCATTTAATAAAGTTTCGTATAAAAAATTAACCAAAGAGAGATTGTCTCAAAACTTTGAACTATTAATAAAAGAAAATCTCACTTCTATGTATAGGGTAGCTAAAGGAATTTTAAAAGTTGAAGAAGATATTGAAGATGCTATTCAAACTACTATTTTAATAGCCTTTAATAAAATTAATACTCTAAAGGATGAAAGGTATTTTAAAACATGGTTAATAAGAATTTTAATAAATTAGTGTAATAAAATCTATAAGAAAAATAAAAACACTCCAAAGGAGTTAAGTTCTGAATTATATATAACTGAAAACTATGAAAATATAGATTTATATGATGCAATCAAATGTTTAAAAGAAGATTTAAAAGTAATAACAATACTTTTCTACTTCGAGGACATTTTATATTAGTTTTGTTCATTGCTTTTTTCTCCTTTCTTGAGGGGGATAAATGTTTTTTGCAAACTCATTGTATTCTCAAGTGTTGAAAAGAGCAATGTTCATTTAACTTAACAGATCGGATAATATTTAAGGGGTATTTATTTATGAAAGATGATTTTGATAGAAAACTTTTTGAAATGGCTAGAGAATCTAAAGTAAAAGAACCAAATGCTTTAAAAGCCAAAGTTGATTATACCTGTAAAAAACTTAATTAATAAAGAAATACAGGCTAATAAGAACTCAATTTTAATATCCTCAGTAAAAAAATATCCTACCTCCATAGTTATTGACTATGATGAAAAATTTAATAATCCAGAAAACAAATTATCTTTTATACTTTGGCATGAAACTTTAGGTAAAATTAATTATTTACTTCCTAACACTCCTGGGAAATTATATATAGTTCCTAAAACTAGAAGTAAACTCAATGTAGATAACCTTATAAAAGAATCTATGCCTTTATCAATAGGAGAAACTAAAACTTTTGGAAAAGTTGGAAAAGTATCCATAGAAAATATAGAAACTAAAGATGGGAAAACTTATATGTCAATAAGAAAAATAGGTGATGTAGATTCTTATGATTTTAATATTATAAAAAAAGAAAATATTAATTCAAGACTTAATATGTATGAGTATGAAACAAAAGTTCTAGGCATACTAGATACCATAACAACATATGTTATACCAGACTTCACCGCTGATGCTGATTACCTTTTAGAATATGAGTATATTTCAAATGATGATATTGAAATATTATATGATCAAATAATAGAAATAAATTAATTCAAACTCATTTGTTTTTACTGAAACTTAACTTAATTTCGTAAAATTAATCAATTTAAATATTTAGCTAAATTAATATTAAAACTAAATTAAGCCTATATTAAAATAAAATTTTAATATAGGCTTAAATTCTTATTTAAAACTATTTCTTGCTGCATCTATAGATTCTTGAACTTTAACTCTAGCATCATATGCAGATTTTTCAATACCTTTCATTGCACCAATAAACTCATCTTTAGGCATTGCTAATATTTTATTTCTATTAGCATCTAAATCGTTTTCGACTGTACTTATAGACATTTTTAAATTATCTATATTCTCAACTATTTTTCTATTGGCATCATTAACTTTTCCATCTGATGGAGACACTTTACTATTAAGCTCATTTTTTAAATTTGTAAGTTCAGTATCTAAGTTTTTATAATATTTTTCATATTCTTTATAAGTTTCTTGCTTAGTATCCTCTGTTACCTTTGAAAAATCATATTCTGTACCTAAATTTACATCACCAATATAAGTTTTTATTTTTTCTTCTAGCATTGTTTTATATTCAGCTGGAGTTGTTGCTGATAATTCTGAGTTCTTTGTCATTTCATCAGTCTTTTTTGTACATCCAACCATACCTATAATTCCAAAAACCATTGCTCCTACTAAAAGCCAAATTGTCTTTTTAAAATTTTTTACCATATTAATGCCTCCACTTAAAATAATATTTTTTCAAAATTATCTTCCCCATAAAAACAAATTAATATTATTCCATTTAGCAGGTATTTTTTTCATAAAAAAACTTTTAAGTTTTTTTAACAGCAAATTTAATATTCGCTGTTAAAATAATTACTTAAAAGATTTTAAAAACTCTGCTAGAAGTTGCCTGTTCTAAGCTCTTCAGCTATTTTTTCAATTTTTCTTAATCTATGGTTTACACCTGATTTCCCTACAGGTGGTTCTAACATTTCACCAAGTTCTTTTAATGATTCCTCAGGATATGTTAACCTAAGTTCTGCCACTTCCCTAAGATTTTTTGGAAGTCTAGCAAGACCTATTTCTCTTTCAATAAGTTTTATACTTTCTACCTGTCTTACAGCTGCATTTACTGTTTTACTTAAGTTAGCAGTTTCACAGTTTACAAGTCTATTAACATTATTTCTCATCTCTTTCATGATCCTAATGTTTTCTAATTCTAGAAGGGCAGTGTGAGCACCTATTATGTTTAATAAATCTACTATTTGCTCTCCTTCTTTTATGTAAACTATAAAACTATTTTTTCTTTGAATTACCTTTGACTTTAAACCAAAAGTATTAACAAGCTTACCTAAATCCTCAGCATACTCTTGTGAATGTGTAACAAATTCTAAGTGATATGTTTTTTCGGGGTTACTTATACTTCCTCCCCCTATAAACGCTCCTCTTATATATGCCTTCTTCTTTTCTTCTGTATCAACTAAATCTTCATCTATATGATAGTCTAAAGACATTATTCCATCTACTTCTCTTAAGATTCCTGTTATTTCAAGTAGTTTCTTTACTCCCATATCCTCAGTTATAACAACCATATATATGTTGTTTTTCTTTAAAGAATTACTCTTCTTAACCATAAGCTTTGCATGTATATCAAAGTAATCTTTTAATATGGTAAACATTAATCTTGCAGATGCAGGATTTTCTGTTGTCATTTTGAAACTTATTTGTCTACCACTAAAAGCTAGTGTTCCACAAACTTTCATGATAGCTGATATTTGAGCAAGAGCTTCATCCTTTGATATATCAATATATCTACATATTTCTCCCTTTACTTTTGCTGAAAATGACATGTTTGCTCCTTCCTATTTAAAGTTTCTCTTTTCTTAATTCTTTGTGATAAGTATATATACTCTAATATTTTCTTCCTATCATATAATAAATGTTTTTCCATTATTGTTTCAATGATAAGTTGTGCTAAATATTCCGAATTATGCCTTATATAGTCACCTTTTACTCTTGTTAAATCTCCTTCGACTACGCATAATCCCATTTTTTTCAGATTATCTATATCTAATTCAACAAGCTCAGAATTTTTTTCTAAATATTTTTCTTTTAACTTATTAGATATATCTTTTGAGTTGGCAATTATACAATCTACTATTCCTTTTCCACAGTGATCTAATAAAACTTGAATATGATCTGAAACCTTAAAACCATCAGTTTCCCCTGGTTGGGTCATAATATTACAATTGTATATTTTAAATGCCTTACTCTTTTTAATTGCTTTTGTTATATCTTTTACTAAAAGATTAGGAAGCACACTTGTATAAAGACTTCCAGGCCCTAATACTATGGCATCAGCATCTTCTATGGCATTCAAAGCTCTACCTAAGGCCTTTGCATCCTCTGGTATTATTCTAAGTCTTTTTATAGGACTATTTTGATCTATAACCTCTTCTCCAATTATAGATTCACCTCTAACTATATGACCATTAATAAGCTCAGCTTCTAAAATCATATTTTCTAATGTTACAGGCAAAACTTCCCCTTTAACAGCAAGTACAGAACTCATTTTTTGGACAGCATCCTCAAAATTTTCTGAAATTCCATCCATGGCTGCTAAAAATAAATTTCCAAAACTCTGGCCCTTTAGTCTACCATCATTAAATCTATATTGCAATAGTTCATTCATTAATGGTTCAGTATTTGCAAGTGCTAATATACAGTTTCTTATATCCCCTGGTGGAAGCATTCCTAAATCTTCTCTTAAAATTCCAGAACCACCACCATCATCTCCAACTGTAACAATAGCAGTTATATTAGAAGTATAATGTTTTAATCCTCTAAGCATAGTAGATAGACCTGTTCCCCCTCCAATAACAACAATTTTAGGCCCTTTAACTAAAAGTCTATCATCTTCAATTAAATCTTCTAAATCATCTTCCTCAATAGATAAATTTATATATCCTTTATTTATTAATGAAACTACAGATTTTACACACCAAATAATAGATTTATATCCAACTAATCCTGAAAATACTATTAAAGTAATAAATATAGCTTTATCTTGTATTGTCGTAATATGTCTATCATTAATAAGCTGTGCTATAGCAATTGCCATTGTTATCGTAGATGCTAAAGCCAAAAATATGTATCTTTTAACCTTGATACCAGGCTTTAGCATTTTTTTCATCATCATAATCTATATCCCCTCTAAAATAAATATTATAATTTTCTACTACCTCTATTTATATCCTCATTAATATCTCTATGTTCTAAGCTTACACTATAGTTTTTAGCTAAAAGCTCTTTATATAAAGCATTAGCTATAGCAACTGATCTATGTCTACCTCCTGTACAACCAATAGAAATTATAAGCTGTCTTTTTCCTTCTTTTATATAGTTTGGAATTAAAAATTCGGACATATCAGTAAGTTTTTCTAAGAAACCTTTAGTCTCTTCCTGTGCAAGAACATAATTTTTAACTGGTTCATCTTCTCCTGAAAATGGCTTTAACTCCGGTATATAAAATGGATTTGGTATAAATCTAACATCAAATACTAAGTCAGAGTCTGATGGTATTCCATATTTGAATCCAAAAGATAAAACAGTTATTGAAAGATTCTGTTCTACTGGCTTCCCATCTCCATATAAAAGATTTATCTTCTCTCTTAAATTTCTTATAGGATAATTTGATGTATCTATTATATTATCTGCTCTATCCTTAAGTTCTCTAAGCCTCATTCTTTCTTCACTTATACCAGTTATAATTCTTCCGTCTGGTGAAAGTGGATGACTTCTTCTAGTTTCTTTAAATCTCTTAACTAAAACCTCATCAGAAGCCTCTAAGAATAATATTTCATAATTAAAATTATTAGCCTTTAAATATTCTATACTTTCAAATAAATCATCAAAGAATATTCCTCCTCTAATATCAATTACTAAAGCTATTTTATCTATTTTTCCTTCACTTTGAACACAAGCTTCTGCAAACTTAGGTATTAATTTTGGTGGTAAGTTATCCACACAAAAGTATCCTAAATCTTCTAAACTTCTTGTTGCCTCTGTTTTTCCAGCCCCTGAAAGACCAGTTACTATTACAAATCTCATACTTAATCCTCCTAAATATAATTTGTATTTTATTTAAAATCAACTTATAAATCTAATTAGTTACTTTCTCTTTTAACTAAAATTTAGATAATTCTCTCACCTCAAGAAATAAAGATCTTATTAGGTCAATTTAAAACATAATAAATGCTTTAATCAACTAGTAATTAAAGCAAATAAACTACCTTTATTATATAAATTATAGCATAAAAAAGGTAATGATTACTTTTTTATGCTATCACATTTTTAAGATTATTAAAACTTAAATATTATAACCTAAATATATACCTACATTTTAGTAAATCTAAATATTTTTATCCTATATTTTCTAATCTGAAAATTAAAATATTTAAACAATCAACATTAATCTAACTTCTAATTTAAATTCTTTTAAACAAAATAGAGCCTATATAAAATATATAGGCTCTATTTTGTTTATTCTTCATCTCTACCGATTATTCTAACCTCTGTATGAAGATCAACATCAAAATTCTCTTTTACTGTTTTTTGAACATGGGCAATAACATCTAATACATCTTTAGCAGTTGCTCCACCTTTATTTATTACAAATCCAGAATGTTTTTCTGAAACAGCAGCTCCTCCAATTGAAAAACCTTTTAATCCTGAATCTTGTATAAGCTTTCCTGCAAAATATCCAACTGGTCTTTTGAATGTACTTCCTGCTGATGGATATTCTAAAGGTTGCTTGCTCTCTCTCTTATTTGTAAGATCATCAATTTTATCCTTTATGCTAACATACTCACCTTTTTCAAGCTCCACTGTAGCTTCTAAAACAACATATCCTTTTTTCATAACTGATGAACTTCTATACCCTAATTCTAACTCATCTTTACTTAAAACTCTTATATTTAAATTATCATCAATAACTTTAGCAGACTGGATTACATGAGCCATTTCTCCATCATAAGCACCAGCATTCATAAATACAGCTCCACCTATACTTCCTGGTATTCCACAGGCAAATTCAAATCCTCTTAAATTATTCTCTAATGCTGCCTTTGACACATCTTTTAACAACGCTCCACTTTGAGCTGTAACACAGTGTCCTTCTGCAATTACTCTATTAAGTTTATTAAACTTAATAACAACTCCAGATACTCCACCATCTTTAACTAAAATATTAGAACCGTTACCTAAAATAAAGTACGGTACATTATTTTCCTTGCAAAGTTTTAAAGTTTTAACTACTTGTTCCTCAGTTACAGGAGTTACTAGTATATCAGCTGGCCCTCCTACTTTAAAATAAATATGTTCACGCATTGGAGAATCCATAATAATATCTTCTTTATTATAAAACTCACTTAATAATTTATAAAACTCCATGTATTGATTCATATCCAAACTCCTCAATTTTAAATTTAATATCCCAATTAAATAGTATATCTTAATTCTTGACATATTTTCAATATTTAGTCCATTATTTTATTTCTTTATGTCATATTATTATATATATTATCTTAAGTCAATTTTGTTAATAAAAATCAACTCGAAAAATAACTTTTTATGCTTTCAGCAGCCTTTCTATCTATACTCGGTGTATCTAGAAGCTCTTCAAAAGTAGCTTTTTTTATATTTTCAACACTTCCAAACTTAATAAGAAGATTTCTTCTTCTTTTTTCCCCAATTCTAGGTATATCCTCTAAAATTGAATGAAGTGTTCTTTTCTCTCTTAAACTTCTATGATAAGTTATGGCATATCTATGAACCTCATCTTGTATCCTAGTTATAAGATTCATAATTTCAGAACCTCTTCTAATAATAAATTCCTCATTATTAAATATAATTCCTCTAGTTCTATGCCTATCATCCTTAACAAGTCCACAAACAGGTATTTCAATACCAAATTCCCTTAAAACTTCTAAGGCAATATTAATTTGACCTTTTCCCCCGTCCATCATTATTAAATCTGGGAAGATACAGAATTTACCCTTTGAATATTCTAAATTTCTCTCTTTTATCTTATTTACTTCATCTAATCCATGAGCAAACCTTCTACTTAGAATTTCTCTCATACTCTCATAATCATTAGGTCCTTCTACTGTTTTTATCTTAAACCTTCTATAATCAGAATTCTTAGCCTTTCCGTTTTCAAAAACAACCATTGTTCCAACAGAATCTACCCCTTGAATATTAGAAATATCATAAGCCTCTATTCTTGTTGGAAATAAATCTAATTGGAGAATCTCAGCTAACTCAGTTAAAGCCACCTTATTAATCTCTTTTTCTTCAACCATCTTCTCTTTAAACTGTTCTAAGGTTATCTTTGCATTATTTCTAACCATATCTAAAAGATTTTTTTTATCTCCTTTTTTAGGAATCTTTATCCAAACTTTACTTCCTCTTTTATCAGTTAAAAACTTCTCTATTAACTCATGATCTTCTATTTCTTCTGGTACATATATTGTTTTAGGAATTTGTGCAGTGCCTCCATAAAAAGATGGTATGAATGAACTAATAAGCTCATTTATTGGTTCTTCACCCTCATTCTCAATCATAAAATGCTCTCTTCCTGTAACCTTACCTTCTCTTACAAAGAAAATTTGAACACAACAATCTTTATTATCTGTATAAAGGTGAATAAAATCCTCATCCCCCTCTTTTACGGTAAACATCTTTTGCTTCTCAACTATAGATTCTATTGCTAATATTCTATCTCTAAGTTTTGCAGCTTTTTCAAATTCTAATTCTTCAGATGCTAGTTCCATTTGATTCTTTAAATTCTTAGTAATTGAATTATCTGTTCCATTTAAAATATTTATTATGTCATCTATCATTTTCCCATATTCAGCCTTTGAAATATAACCAGCACAAGGGGCTTTACAAAGATTTATATGATAATTTAAGCAAGCTCTGGTAGGTTCTCCCCCTTCAATTATTGCCTTCTTACAAGTTCTTAAAGGAAATAACTTTTTAATAAGATCCATAACCTCATAAACAGCTGCTCCCTTAGTATAAGGTCCAAAATATTTATTTCCATCCTTGGCAAAATTTCTTGTTACAAAAACTCTCGGAAAATCTTCATTGGTAGTAATCTTTATAAAAGGGTAAAATTTATCATCTTTTAATGCAATATTATATTTTGGACTATATTTCTTTATTAAATTGCACTCTAAAATTAATGCTTCCATTTCAGAATCAGTGACTATATACTCAAATTCAGCTATATGTTTAACCATAGCCTTTACCTTTTCAGTGTGATTTTTAGAATTTTGAAAGTATTGTCTCACTCTATTTTTTAATATTTTAGCCTTCCCAACATATATTACCTCACCTAATGAATTTTTCATTATGTAAACTCCAGGTTTATTAGGTAATATCTTTAGTTGATACTTAAAATCAAACATTTTATCACCACCTTAATCTCTAGCTTTATTATAAACTTATTGTATATAAATGTTTTATACTAACCTTACTATCTATAATAACTTCAAAAATTATGCTAAATATGAAATTGGCCCTAATATTCCATTTAAAAGAAATATTAGGGCAATTATATTTTTAAAAATTTTCAAATGATTAATCAAAATTATCTATTAAAGTATGCTTGCATAACTTTTGCAGTAACTGGGGCAGCAACTCTTGAGCCTGATCCACCATTTTCCACAATTGTAGCAACGGCAATCTTTGGATCATTAGCTGGTGCAAAAGCTATTAACCAAGCATGGGATGTTCCATCTTCAACTTGGGCTGTACCTGTTTTAGCTGCTACATCCATACCTCTAAAATATCCCCACTTATCATCAATTCTATCTCTAGTTACACCTTGCATATATTTATTTATTATTTTTGAATCTTCCTTAGACATAACAGTTTCTTTTTTCTCTGGTTTAAATTCTTTTACAACATCACCATCTTTGTCAGTTATTTTACTAACAATATAAGGTTTCATCATAACACCATCATTGGCCACAGTGGCAGCTACTAATGCCATCTCCATTGGACTTGCAGTAACTCCTCCTTGACCTATGGCATCGTAAGCCATTAAACCTTTATCAACTGTTTTTCTATCAGGGAATTTTCCAGAATAAGCAGAAAGATTTCCTAACATTAAATCTTGATTAAATCCATATTTTTCAGCAGTTTCTCTTAATTTTTTATTACCAAGCTCTTCTCCTAAAATTCCACCAAATACTACGTTACTTGAAACTGATAAAGCTTTTCTTAAACTTATATTTCCATAAGCTACTCCATTTTCATTTGGTAAGTACTTAGTACCAACATTAATTTTTCCTGTATCATTAAAAGTTCTATCTGTAATACCAGGAATATTTTCTAAGGCTGATGTTAATGTTACAACCTTAAATGTTGATCCTGGTGGATAATGCCCATTTAATGCTCTGTCAACTAAGATGGCATCCTTAGGATCTGCACTTTTATCATTTGCTATTTGATATGTTGATTTCATATCATTTGGATTAAACCCTGGTTTTGATACACTTGCTAAAATTTCACCTGTTTTAGGATTTATTGCAACAACAGCCCCTCTATTAGCACCCAGTGCAGCATAGGCAGCTTTTTGTAAACCTGTGTCTAAAGTTGTAGTAATACTATTTCCATACTTAGCATCTAGTTTTTTTCTATCTTTAAAATCTTCTTTTAAGTTCATTGATTTTAAGAAGGCTTTTAATGATATATTTTCATAAGTAGTAAGTTCTTTTGAGTATGCACCCTCTAATCCTGCATTACCATAATTAACACTCGCATATCCAATTGGATGTGCGTAAATTTCACCATATGGATATTCTCTCTTCTGACTTAAATCTCCACTCTTCTCACTTTTAGCAAGAACATTACCATTTCTATCTTTTATTTCTCCTCTTATGACCTCATTTTCAGCAGCCATAACAGCAGTATTATTTTTCATTTTAGCTATTTCTGGAGCTTTTATTAATTGGAAATATGCAATATATGTAATAAGTCCAACTAAAAGCACAAGATAAACAACCATAACTTTTCTTATACTATCCGTTAAATCTTTCTTTTTAGCCATCTATCTTAGTCCCTCCTCTGAAATTTTCTGAAGTATTCCTAAGGCGATGAAAATTGTAAGCATAGATGTTCCACCATAACTTACTAAAGGTAAAGTTATACCTGTTAATGGAATTACAGCAAAAACTCCTCCTATGATTACTAAAACCTGAGCAACAATAAGTGTACTAAATCCAACTGCATTTAACTGAGAAAAAGTATCATCAGTATTTAATGCCGCTCTTATACCTCTATAAAATAATAGGAAGTATATAAGTAATAATCCTATTCCAAACACTAAACCTAATTCTTGAGCTATTAATGTGAAAATAAAGTCTGTTTCTACAAAAGGAACTAATTTGGGATATCCATTATAAATTCCTGTACCAAACATACCTCCAACTGACATAGCATAAAAACCTTGTACAATTTGATAACTTTGGTCATTAGCATATTTCCAAACATCTTTCCACACCATAACTCTTCTTCTTACGTGTCCAAACAAATAATAACTTGCTGTTCCTCCTATTGCAAAAAGACCTAATCCTGTGGCAACATATTTCCAGTTGCTTGTAGCCATATAAAGCATTGTTATTGAAACAAAGAAAAACATAAGTGCAGAACCTAAGTCTCTTTGTAAAACCATAAATCCAAGACAATACATAACAACTAAGGCTGGTTCCCACAATTCTTTAAATTGCTCTTTTAAAGTGTCTTTTTTCTCATAATTCATAAGTGCTGAAGCTAAATAAAGTATTAAAAATATTTTTCCTATTTCTGAAGGTTGAAAGGTAAATCCTCCTATTCTAACCCAGTTTTCAGCACCATTTATTGTAGTACCTATTAATTTAGCCATAGCCATAAATATTAAAGTTCCACCCATGTAAACATATTTATACTTCGAAAAACTTTTTAAATCTGGTAATACTATTACTATTGCCATATAAACTGCAATACCTAAACTAAACCAAACTAATTGTTTAATTGCAAGTCTTGGATCTAATCTATAAAGAACTGCAATTCCAACTACAGCCAAGACAGATGCAAATATAAGCATATATTTATCTCCATCTGGATAAAATTTTCTTATTATAAAATGTGAAAATCCAATAATAACTATTAATATACCTGCTATAATAAATGCCATTTTGTCTATTGGCGTTTGTTTTAATGCAATATTAGTAAATAAAGCTAAGCATAAAAGATAAACTAATAGCAACATCCTTTTTTCATACTTTAAAGTAGAATTCATATTATCACCTCTTTTATCCTATAACCTTAAAAACTGTACTTCCCATTCTTATTTGATCATTTACTTTTAATCTTACTCTTCCTTCAATCTTTGATTCGTTTATAAATGTACCATTTGTACTAGCTAAATCCTCTAAATAAAAATCATTATTTTTAACATAAATTTTAGCATGATAAGATGATACAAATTGATCGTTTAACACAATTGAATTATCTTCTCTTCTACCTATTGATATAGTACTTGTTACAGGTATCACTGACCCTATTCCTAAAGTACTACTAGATATTGTTTTTAAGACTTCTAATCCATGTGCTTTCTTTCCAGGGGCTTTCTTCTTTTTCCCGCCTTTAACATCTTTATACATTATTTTCAATGCAAAATAAATTATGGAATATAGAATTACAATAAATATTATTCCAAAAACCCATGTCATTAGTTTCGAAAACATCACTTCACCTCTACATATTTTTTATATTTCTTTTATATTTTACATTATTTGATATATAGATTATACAATAAAAGATTACAATTTCATAATTATTAATTATAACCTCTCTTTTTATTATACCATCTAAAAAAAATTGTTCATTACAAATATATTTTATTTTAGAAAATAAAAGCTAGCTATGAAAGTTTAATACTATCATAGCTAACTATTATCTATAATATGTCATATATTTTATATTATATTCTAATTTTCAATGTATTTTTTTAAATATTTACCTGTGTAAGATTCCTTAACCTCAGTTATTTTTTCTGGTGTTCCAGTTGCAACTATTGTTCCACCCTTGTCTCCACCTTCTGGTCCTAAATCAACTATATAATCTGCACACTTAATCATATCTAAATTATGCTCAATTACAATAACAGTGTTTCCACTATCAACAAGTCTTTGAAGTATTTTAACTAATCTATTTACATCATGAATATGAAGTCCTGTTGTAGGCTCATCTAAAATATATAGAGTTTTACCTGTACTTCTCTTAGACAATTCATAAGCAAGTTTTATTCTCTGAGCCTCTCCACCTGATAATTGAGTAGATGGTTGACCAAGTCTTATGTAACCTAATCCAACATCCATAAGTGTTTGAAGTTTATTTTTTATTCTTGGAATATTTTCAAAGAATTCTAAAGCCTCTTCCACAGTCATATTTAAAACATCTGCAATATTTTTACCTTTGTATTTAACTTCTAAAGTTTCTCTATTATATCTCTTTCCTTTGCAAACTTCGCATGGAACATAAACATCAGATAAGAACTGCATTTCTATTTTTATTATTCCATCACCACTACAAGCTTCACATCTTCCACCTTTAACATTAAATGAAAATCTTCCTGGTTTATACCCTCTCATTTTTGATTCTTGAGTTTGAGAAAATAATTCTCTTATAATATCAAAGGTACCTGTATATGTTGCAGGGTTACTTCTTGGAGTTCTTCCTATTGGACTTTGATCTATATCAATAATCTTATCTATATTTTCATAACCTACTATCTCTTTATATTGTCCTGGTAAATCCTTAGCTTTATTAACTATTTTATTTAACCCCTTATAAAGAATTTCATTAACTAAGGTACTTTTTCCCGAACCTGATACCCCAGTAACCATTGTTAAAACTCCTAAAGGGAATTTCACATTAATATTTTTAAGATTATTTTCCTTAGCTCCTTTAACTGTTATAAAGTTTCCATTTCCTTTTCTTCTTTCTAAAGGCAATTCTACTTTTTTCTCTCCAGTTAAATATTGTCCTGTTAATGAATCTTTATTATCCATTATTTCATCTAAAGTTCCAGAAGCTACTATTTTTCCACCATGTTCTCCAGCTCCTGGTCCAATATCAACAATAAAATCAGCCTCTCTCATTGTATCTTCATCATGTTCCACAACAATTAATGTGTTTCCAACATCTCTAAGTTGTTTTAATGTTGAAATAAGTCTATCATTATCTCTTTGATGAAGTCCTATTGATGGTTCATCAAGTATGTATAAAACTCCCATAAGCTGAGAACCTATCTGTGTGGCAAGTCTTATTCTCTGTGCTTCTCCACCTGATAAGGTTCCTGCTTTTCTTGCTAAATCTAAGTAATCTAATCCAACATTAATTAAGAAACTTAATCTTGATTGAATCTCTTTTATTATTTGATTACTTATTATTTTATCTTTTTCTGAAAATTCAACTGAATTAATAAATTCTAATTCGTCTCTTATGGACATACTTGTAAAATCAAAGATATTCTTTCCACCTACTGTAACCCCAAGTGCCTCTGGTTTTAATCTAGCCCCTTTACACTTAGGACATGGATTATCACTCATATACTTCTCAATTTCAGCTTTCATAGAATCTGAGCCAGTTTCCATATATCTTCTTCTTAATCCATTTATTTCACCCTCAAAAGAGTGATTATAAACTGCCGATACATTTTCTTTAGTATATTTAACCTTTAATTTTTCATGATCACCATACATTAAAACTTCTCTAACTTTCTTAGGTAAATCTTTATATGGAGTATCTAAATCAAATTTATATTTTTTCATTAAGGCTTCAAGAATACAAAAAGTCCATGATTCTGGTTTCATTCTTGAATCTCCCCAAGTTGATATTGCTCCACCTCTTATACTTAAATTTTTATTTGGAACAACTAAATTTTCATCAATTTCCATAAGTGTTCCAAGACCATCACACCTTTCACATTTTCCAAAGGGAGAGTTAAATGAGAACATTCTTGGAGCAAGTTCATCTATGCTTATACCACAATCTGCACAGGCAAAATGTTCACTATATAATCTCTCTTCACCATCAATTATATGTACTAAAACTAATCCTTCAGCCATTTTTAAAGAAGTTTCAACAGAATCTGTTAATCTTCCTTCAATTCCTTCTTTAACTATTATTCTATCCACAACAATCTCTATATTGTGTTTTATATTTTTCTCAATTTTTACTTCTTCCTCTGATAAGTCATAGATTTCTCCATCAATTCTAGCTCTAACAAAACCCTGTTTCTTTATATTTTCAAGAACTTTTTCATGAGTTCCTTTTCTTCCTCTTATAACTGGAGCTAAAATCATTATTTTACTTCTTTCAGGAAGCTCCATTACCTTATCAACTATTTGGTCTACAGATTGCTGACTTATTTCCTTTCCACACTTAGGACAATGTGGAATGCCTACTCTTGCAAATAGTAGTCTTAAATAATCGTATATTTCAGTTACTGTCCCAACTGTTGACCTTGGGTTTCTTGATGTAGTTTTTTGGTCAATTGATATTGCAGGTGAAAGCCCTTCTATAGACTCAACCTCTGGTTTATCCATCTGTCCTAAAAATTGTCTTGCATATGAAGATAGTGATTCCACATATCTTCTTTGTCCTTCTGCATATATAGTATCAAAAGCTAAAGAACTTTTTCCTGAACCTGAAAGTCCAGTAAATACAATAAGCTTATCCCTAGGTATTTCTAAATTAACATTTTTTAAATTATGTACTTTTGCACCTTTTACAATTATTTTATCTCTCATTTTTCCCCTCCTAATCCTGCTGTTTTTATATTAAAACTAACTATTACTATACTTTCAAAATGGAACTCTTTTTATTATTCTTTGTAATACTGCTTTTTTCATAAGTGCATGTTACTCTCTAAATTGTCTTATTATTCATTTAAAGTAAAATTAACACACCCTTAACCAAACATAAGTTCGCATAATAATATTTTAAATCTACTATTTTTATATGTCAAATAATTTTTTCTAAGGAATAATTATTAGCTTTAATGCAATTTCTTTACATTAATACAAGACTCTTTTTTAAACCATAGTTGATTTCTGGATATATATTATCAACTCTTTGTAAAATTAAGTTAGCGCTGAAGATATATCTAGAAATCAACCTCCACTTAAAATATAATCTAATACAAAAATAAGAGTAATTAAATAAAATATACTAACCACTCTTATTTTATATATAATTTAAAGTATTAAGATAAATTTATAACTTATTTTTAGTAATTTATAATTTTACTTTTATAAATATATAATCATTAAGTTTAAAATCATTGAGATTATTATGATCAATCTAGCAAATGAGAAGTTTTTTATTTTTAATAATGAAAAAACTCCCAAAAATCCAGCTACTAAAGCTCCAATTCTTTGAAATATAAAGTTATTTGGTAATCCAGTAAAAGCAATAAATGAAAGTAATAATGTATATGCTACTATAAAACCAAAGACTACTGTTTTTTTAGCAATATCACCATTTTTATAAATCATTAACAGTATAGTAGTTAAAAATAAAAGAATTATAATCACATCAAAAATAACTAATATTCCTAATGCCATAAATCCCCCTCCTTTATTATCCCTTATTAAATTTATGCATTTAATTATAACTTTAATAATATTTCTGTAGTTTATATTTTCTAATTTCTATATATAGGTAGTGTACTACAAGTAAAAGCTCCACCTCCCTTTAAAATTTCAGAGTAATCTACATAAAAAACCCTAAAACCCTTTTCTTTTAAAAGCTTATAAATGCTTTTGTTAGCTGTTATTATTCTTCTATCTCCTAAGCAAATAATATTAGTTCCTAGTTCCTCTGATATTTTTTTGTCAATATAATAGCACTTCTCTATAATATTTTCTATAACTTCTTTATCATAAACATAAGTGCTAATTAAACATTCGCCTTTATCTAATATATTAAAAACACAGTCTAAGTGAAGCATTTTTTCTTTATTAAACTTTATGGGAATTACTTTATAACCCATATTATTCTTATCTAAGTAATTTTGTAGTTCTTCTAAAGCCTCCATGCTAGTTCTCTTACTTACCCCTACAAATACATACTTCTGATAAATTATTACATCTCCACCTTCTATATTATTTTTCATTTCATAAATTTTTGAATGATACTTAGTTATATATTTTTTTAATGCATAAGTTTCATATATTCTATCCTTGTTGCTCATTTTAGCTATAAACATAATATCATCAATAACAAATCCTACATCCCTAGTAAAAACTTGATTTTCTCCATATAAAGGATCTAAAAACTGAATAGTCGCCCCTTCTCTAGTAAGCAAATTTATAAAATTATTATATTGCTCATACATAAGATTATGGTCAATATCAATTTCTCCTCTCCCCTTAAAATTGCTTGGATAACACATTATTAAAGTTCCAAGCCTATCATATCTATTTTTATGATTAACTTTCATAACTGACCGTTATCAAATGCCTATAAATCTTAATTAATAACGGTTTTTCACCTCACTTTCAATTTTATTCATTTAATATTTTCTACTAACTTTCCTTTGTTTTATTTTCAAACCTAAAACTTTTTATAAATATCATAGACATATCTAATAACCCGTTTTTCTGCATTGTTTAGAACTTCTTTAAACTGAGTAAATTCAACAAGTTTAAAGGTATATTTTGTTACTTTATCTTATATTATTCATACTATTTTTTAATTCCTATAAACAGAAAAAGTGATATATCTAAAATTTCAATTAGATATATCACTTTCTTATTAAAATTAATCAACAGTTTTCATTGTTATAATGTATAAATCACATTTCTATACTTTTCCATAATAACTCCTTCTATAAACTCATTACCCTTTATTTACTCTTCTTTTCTTAATTTATCTATAATAATTTTACTTACTATAAATCTAATTTTTTCATAAGAAACATCTTTTTCTAAATTCTCTTTTATTGGCTTTAGCTTTCCATACCCAACTTTTTCTACTGCATCTAAAACTAAATTTTCTTCTTCTTTAGAAAATAAGCAGTCAAAATCTATAGGGAAATCTATTTTGTTTCCCTCCTCCAGATACTGATTAATATGAGACATTATTGTAGATAAAGCTATCTCTCTTTCCTTAGCTATTTCATGAAACTTTTTACCCTCTCTAAGCATATCTAAAGTTATGACAAATGATTTTTTCTTTCCATTCTTCTTTATGTTTTCTTTGAACTTTTCTTCCACTTCTTCTTTATTAAACTTCTCTGAATTCCATTTAACTTCTATATTATTTTTTTCAACATATTCTTTTATCTTCTTTAGGAAAGGCTCTCCATATCTTTGAATTTTCTTTTCTCCAACCCCATTTATTTCTATTAACTGAGAGGATTTTAAAGGCATTCTAAGACTCATCTCTTTTAAAGTGTTATCTCCAAAAACTATGTATGGTGGAACCCCTTCTTCTGATGCAATTTCTCTTCTTAATTCTCTTAATATATCAAACAATTCATTATTAGTAGAAACTTTTTCCACTTTTCTCTTCTCTTTAAACATAACTTTAGTTTTACCAGTAAGTATATCTTTAGAATTTGAGTTTAAGGTTACAACTGGATATTCTCCACCATAATCAATGTATCTATGTGAAATTAAGGTGTTTATAAATTCCTTCAATCCATCCTTGGTATAATTTTTCATTATTCCATAAGTACTTATTTTATCTAGCCCTAATTCCATAAGCTTTTTATTTTTAGAAGCCTTTAAAACATCCACTATTACTCCAATTCCATAAGGCCTTTTCATTCTATAAACACAAGATAATACTTTCTGAGCATCTAATGTTTTATCAACCATTTCTCCATCTATATGACAGTTACTACAGTTATTACAATCATCCTGTAAGCTTTCTCCAAAGTAATTTGATATAAATTTTCTATAACACCCGTTTGAATGAACTAAGTCCATCATTGTTTGAAGTTTACTTAATTCATTAAACTTTCTTTGTAGGTTTAAAGTTCCTGTTTCTATAATATATTTCTGTGTTTGCACATCTCCTGGTGAAAAGAGTAAAATACACTCTGAATCCTCTCCATCTCTACCAGCTCTACCTATTTCCTGATAATATCCTTCTATATTTTTAGGCATATTATTATGTATAACATACCTTATATTAGGCTTATCTATTCCCATACCAAAGGCATTAGTTGCAACCATAACTCCAATCTTATCATAAACAAAATCCTCTTGATTTTGCTTTCTTTCTATATCACTAAGCCCTCCATGGTATTTTGTACAATCTATTCCTCTTGAATTTATCAACTCACATAAGGAATCAACTTCTTTTCTAGTTGCACAATATATTATTCCTGATAAATCCTTATTTTCTTTTATATAATCTAAAATATAGTGATTCTTATTAACTCCTTTTTCTATTACTATTTTCAGGTTATCTCTATCAAAACCTGACACAAAAATCTTAGGATTTCTAAGTTCTAAAAGATTTACTATATCCTCTCTAACCTCATTTGTGGCAGTAGCTGTGAAAGTTGATACTACTGGTCTTTTCTTAAGTAAGTTTATAAACTTTCCAATAAACTTATAACTACTTCTAAAATCATGTCCCCACTGTGAAACACAGTGAGCCTCATCCACTGCAACCTGAGAAACTTCCACATTTGAAATAAGATTTAAAAATTCCATAGACTCCAATCTTTCAGGTGCAACATATAAAATCTTAATATGCCCCTCTCTAACATAATTAAAAATTATATCTATTTCCTGCTGACTAAGTGTTGAATTTATATAAGCTGACTCTATTCCCATACTATTTATTGCATCAACCTGGTCTTTCATAAGAGATATAAGTGGAGAAATAACAACTGTTAATCCCTCTAATATTAAGGCCGGAATCTGATAACAGATTGACTTCCCTCCTCCTGTTGGCATTATTGCCACAACATCATTTCCATTTATAATCTCATTTATTATATTTTCTTGTCCTTTTCTAAATTCACTATATCCATAAAAACTTTTTAAAATCTCTATTGCTCTATTCAAAATCAACCTCACTTAAATATTATTATTATTTATATAAAAAATTACTTAGCTTTTCTTTCCAAACTAATATTCACATTTATTCTTTTTTATAACACTAAATACATTATACACTATTAATATTATGATACGCTTTAATAAGCTACTCCATTTCTTTTTTATTAAGTAAAAATTTCTTCAACCTCTTTTAATGTATCAAAAAAATTTCATGGTAAAGTCCTTTAAATTCTTTCTCAAAGAATATTGTTGTAATAATTTTAATCGACAATTTTAAAAATTTTTATTACAATATTGTTTATTAGTAAACTAAATTCTAAAAAGAAAAGAGGGTTAAAAAGTGAGGTTTAATAAAGAAAGTTTTTTTAAGGAATTCACAAAAAATCAAGCTTCTTTTGATGAAATTCATGAAAATATATTAGATGGAATAAATATAGGTGGAGCTAACTTCATAATTCTTATATGTGCAATAATCATAGCTTCTGTAGGACTTAATATGAATGCTACTGCTGTAATAATCGGTGCTATGCTTATCTCTCCACTTATGGGCCCAATTCTAGGTATAGGATATGGAGTTGGTACATATAATGCAAAATTAATAAAAAAATCATTAGCAATATTAGGTTTAGAGATTTTTATAAGTATGGTAACATCTACTATTTACTTCTCACTTAGTCCAATATCAAGTGCAGGAAGTGAAATACTATCTAGAACTACCCCCAACATATGGGATGTTATTATTGCATTTACAGGAGGTATTGCAGGGATTGTTGGAATAACTCGTAATAAGACAGGAAATGTTATTCCAGGCGTGGCAATAGCAACTGCCCTAATGCCTCCTCTTTGTACAAGTGGATATGGATTAGCAAGTAGAAATATGGATATATTTTTAGGAGCTGGTTATTTATTTTTTATAAATGCCTTTTTCATTGCCTTATCAACTTTAATTGGTGTTAAGCTTATGAAAATTCCTAAGAGAAATAATATAGATACAGTTAAAGAAAAGAAACTTAAAAAAGTTATAATTATTTCAACTATTTTAGTTACAATTCCAAGTATATTTTCAGCTGCATCTATGATAAATGAATCAATAAACAATTCAAATTTAAGTAAATTTATTCAAAAAGAGATGTCTAATGATTTTATACTTAGTAAAAATATAGATACTTCAACCAAAACTATAGATTTAGTTATAGTTGGCAATAGAATATCAAAAGAAAAAGAGGATGAACTTGAAAATAGCCTTAAGTACTATAATTTTAATGATTATAGATTAAGAATTCAGCAAGACTCAAATACATTGCCAGATATACAATCATATTTAGACAAACTTAAAGAACAAAACTCTGGATTTATAGATGATTTAGAGATAAGCAAAGAAAATTCAAATAAACCATCAAATGATTCAAAGTTAGAGGGTAATCTTACTAAAGCTTTAGATTCTACTAAAATTGATCTTTATAAAAATTATAAAGACATAAAGAAAATCTATAGTGGAGTTTTAGATAATGAATTGCCAGTAATAGTTATAGAATATTCTAGTGATAACTTAAATCAAGAAGAAGTTAGAAATTTCATCTTTTCAAAGGAAAATTTAAAAGGAACTAAGATTTATTTTGAAAAGTACAAAGAAAATGAAGTTACACCTGATAAAACTAAAAATCAATAATTTAGTGTTTTTCATTGAATTTTGAATAATAACAAATAAAGCTTCCAGTTTTAAGATATTGTTGATTTTAGCTATCTATTAAAGCCTACTTAATTGCTATCCATCATGTTAATAATTAGATTTTAAATGCTAATAAATAAAAAAGTGATTAAGTTAAAAAATATAATAGAACTTAAAAATAGTTTCTAAGTTCTATTATAGAATTTTAATTTAGTCACTTTTATTTTATATATAATATTAAATTTAGTTAAACTCTTCTAAAAACAAATATTATATTTTACTCATTAATAATTTTAGAGTTTTTAAATCCAAATATTTTAAGTATATTACTATTTAAAAATCTTTCTTTATCAACATTTAATTCTAATAAAATTGCTGCAACAACTATTAAAACAGCACCTAATATTTGCTTTGAATTCATGACTTCTCCAAATATTATGAAAGCAAATATACTAGCTAAAACAGGTTCTAAGGAAGCTAGTATGCTTGTAACACTAGCCTCGATGTACTCTGTTGATTTAATATAAAAAGTATTAGAAATAAATGTACTTAAAATTCCTATAGATAGTAAATTTAAAATCACCATACCTATGTTTGGTGAATTTTTTATTATACTAAAAGATTCATTAAAATTAGTAAAAAATCCTAAAAATACACTAGCAAAAATATATCCGTACACAAGAAGTGTATCCTTTCTATAAGAACTAAAAAGCTTAGGAAATATTATTTGAAAGGCAAATAAAAATCCTGTTCCTAATCCTGCTGCAATACCAATTCCGCTCATACTTAAATGACCTAAAGACATATTTGATACCATAATACAACCACCTAAAGTTAATACTATTACAAAACCTTTTTTCATATTAAATTTCTCACTAAAAAATAATACTCCAAATATTGTTACCCATATTGAATTTGTAAACATAAGTACAGTTGCCACTGATATTGGTATATATTCTACTGATAAATTATATCCAACGAAACATAAAGCAAAGGTACCAATTCCATAAAAAGCAGCCACAACTAAGCCTTTTATGTCTGTCTTTAAAACCTCTCTATCTTTTATAAATACCCAAATTAAGAAACAAACAGCTGATAAAAAGCTTCTACTAAAAGCTATGAATATTGCACTTAACCCTGCATTATACAATATTCTACTGCTTATTCCCATTATTCCCCAAAATAATGTTGCAATTAGGACTAAGCCTATGCCTTTCTCCCTATTATTCATAACATTTCCCTCTTCTTCTAAATTTTTAACATATTCTATTATATACCTATTGAACATTTTTGAAAGCTTCAAAAATGATATTTTCAATTTATTAACTTTCAAATTCATACTTATTACTTATATTTATTAATAATTTCTCAATTTTGCTTAAATTAGCTTATAATCCTATTTAAAATCATTTTAAAAACTTTATTAAAACTTAAAAGTTGTCAGTTTAAATACTATTTTTGAAATATACATTTAACAATTATTCATATTGATAACTTTTTCATTGAATATAAATAAAAAAACGATGCAAACTAACGAATTGCATCGTTTTTTAAGTTTTAAACTAATCTTGGAATAAATTACCTAACCCACTTAATATACTACCTTCTCCAACATCTCTAGAACCTGGAACTTGTGGTGCTGCCGCAAATACTTTAGATGCTAATCTACTAAATGGTAAACTTTGAATCCAAACCTCTCCTGGCCCAACTAAGCTAGCAAAGAATATTCCTTCTCCACCAAACAACGCATTTTTAACACCCTTAACATATTCTATATCATATTTAATATCCTTTGTCATGGCAACTAAACACCCAGTATCCACTCTTAACTTTTGCCCTGGCAGAAGTTGTTTTCTAACTATGGTTCCTCCTGCGTGAATAAAAGCCATTCCATCACCTTCTAATTTTTGAAGTATAAATCCTTCTCCACCAAAGAATCCAGTTCCTAATTTTCTCTTAAAATCTATTCCTATAGTTACACCCTTTGCAGCGCATAAAAATGCATCTTTTTGACAAATTAATTTACCACTATAATTTCTTAAATCTACAGGAATTATTTTCCCTGGATACGGAGAAGCAAAAGCAACTTTTTCTTTTCCCATACCTTCATTTGTGAACGCAGTCATAAATAAACTTTCACCTGTTATAACTCTCTTTGCAGCGCCTCCAATCTTTCCTAGAAATCCTTTTTGATTTCCACTTCCATCACCAAATATAGTCTCCATGCTTATACTATTATCCATCATCATCATGGCTCCAGCCTCTGCTACAACTGTCTCTCTTGGATCTAACTCAATTTCTACAAACTGCATATCATCTCCATAAAGTTTGAAGTCAATTTCATGTGCATTCATCATAATATTCATACCTCCAAAAAATATTTCATTTCATTTTTTAAAATACTAACACAAAAAATATAAATATTACAAGCAACCTTATCTTATATTTTTCTCAAATGTTATTAAAATATTAATAACTAAATTATTAGTATCCCCTATCACATTTATTGTAACTAAGTCATAGTATTTAATACGATGATTTTTAAAATTGGTCTAGTTAAATTATTTTGTAATCTATCAATAAAATTATTGACACAAAACTCAAAGAGATATAATATGGTATTAAACCTAATATTTAATATCTATTGTATTAAAAGGGAGTAGTTGCAAGTTATAATATCAACAACGCGGTTAACGAAAAGTTACCTGGTATTATGCACCAACATTATTGGTTACAAGACTTTTAATATAATCTAAGGTGTTTATATGAACATTCATATGCTAAAGCCTTAGATTATATTAGGAGTCTTATTTTTTTGACCTCCTATACATAGGTATTATTTCTTAAAAATCATAATTAAACAAAACTTCATAAAAAGAAAGGAGATAATAACATGAAAAAGGTTTATTCGAAATCTAAAGAAGAACTTTTTAAAGAACTTGGAGTAAACAAGGACGGATTAAACTCATCACAAGTTCAAAGTATGCAAGAGAAATATGGTAAAAATGAATTAGTAGAAGGTAAGAAAAAATCTACATTCCAAGTATTTCTTGATCAATTTAAGGACATGCTTATAATAATTCTTCTATGTGCAGCTGCCATTTCAATGTTCTTAGGAGACATTGAAAGTACTTTAGTTATAGTTTTCGTATTAATTGTTAATGCAACTTTAGGTACTTTACAACATATAAAATCTGAACAATCACTTAATAGTTTAAAAGCTTTATCATCACCATCTACCAAAGTACTTAGAAAGGGAGAAAAAAAAGAAATAGATTCTAAGGATGTAGTTGTTGGAGATATTATATTTTTAGAAGCTGGAGATTATGTTCCTGCTGATTGTAGAATTCTTGAAAATTATAGTTTACAAGTTAATGAAAGTTCATTAACAGGTGAATCTGAAAGTATTGTAAAAATCTCTGAAATAATAAAAGGAGAAGAAATACCTGTTGGTGATAGAAAAAATATGGTTTTCTCTGGAAGCTTAGTAACTTATGGTAGGGCTACTGTATTAGCTACTTCTGTAGGTATGAATACTGAAATTGGTAAGATAGCTCAGTTATTAAATGATACTGAAGAAAAGAAAACACCACTTCAAGTAAACTTAGATAACTTTGGTAAAAAACTTGCAATTGTAATACTTGTTATATGTGCTTTAGTATTTGGTCTTAGTCTATATAGAGGTGAAGCAATTATTGATGCCTTCATGTTTGCTGTTGCCTTGGCTGTTGCTGCCATTCCAGAGGCTCTAAGTTCAATCGTTACAATAGTTCTTTCTTTAGGAACTCAAAAAATGGCTAAAGAAAATGCTATTATAAGAAAACTTCAAGCAGTTGAAGGACTTGGAAGTGTTTCTATAATCTGCTCAGATAAAACTGGAACACTTACTCAAAACAAAATGACAGTTAAGAAAATATTTGTGGATGGAAAAACTATTGATTCAACTGAATTAAATTTAGAAAATAAAATTGACAATGATTTACTTCTTATGAGTTTGCTTTGTAATGACGCAGTTACTGATTGTGAGAAAGAAATTGGTGATCCAACAGAGATTGCACTTGTAAACTTAGGTGATTTATATGGAGTTGACGAACTTGTAGAAAGAGAAAATTACAAAAGACTTGGTGAAATTCCTTTTGATTCAGATAGAAAACTTATGAGTGTTGTTTATAATATTCATGGAGAAAATATCATAGCAACTAAGGGTGCTGTGGATGTACTTCTTAAAAGAAGTAGTAAAATTGAAACTTCTAAAGGAATAAGACCTATTACTAAAGAGGATATAGCTAAGATTGAAGAAATAAACAAAAATTTTTCAAAAACTGGTTTAAGAGTATTATCTTTTGCTTATAAAAATATTGAAAGCAGAACTGATATTAAGTTATCAGATGAAAATGACTTAATATTCATTGGGCTTATATCAATGATGGATCCACCAAGAGAAGAATCAGCAGCCGCTGTTAAAGCCTGTATTGAAGCTGGTATTAAGCCAGTTATGATAACAGGGGATCATAAAATAACAGCCTCTGCCATTGCAAAACAAATTGGTATTTTAAAAGATGAAAGCGAAGCAATTGAAGGGGCTTATCTTGATAAAATAAGTGATGAAGAATTGAAAGATATGGTTGAACACATATCAGTGTATGCAAGGGTTTCTCCAGAGCATAAAATAAGAATAGTAAGAGCTTGGCAAGAAAAAGGAAATGTTGTTGCTATGACTGGAGATGGGGTTAATGATGCTCCAGCCTTAAAACAAGCTGATATAGGGGTTGCAATGGGAATCACAGGTTCTGAGGTTGCTAAGGATGCCGCTTCCATGGTATTAACTGATGATAACTTTGCAACTATTGTAAAAGCTATTGAAAATGGTAGAAATATATATGGAAATATTAAAAATGCTATTAAATTCTTACTATCAGGTAATACAGCTGGTATATTATCAGTTCTTTATACTTCTTTACTAGCATTGCCAGTTCCTTTTGCACCAGTACACTTATTATTTATTAACCTTTTAACAGATAGTTTACCTGCCATTGCCTTAGGTCTTGAACCTCATAATAAAGAAATTATGAAAGAAAAACCTAGAAAATCAGACGAATCTATCTTAACTAAAGACTTTATTTATGATGTTATATTTGAGGGAATAGTTATAACAATTATGACTATGACAGCTTACCATATTGGACTTAATCAAGGTGGAGATCCATTAGCTATGACAATGGCTTTCTCTACTTTATGTTTATCAAGACTTGTTCATGGATTTAACAGTAAATCTAAAAAGCATGTTGTATCAAAGGAAATATTCTCAAATAAATATTTATGGGGTGCTTTTGGTATAGGATTTGTTCTTCTAAACCTAGTACTTTTAATTCCTGCTTTTGAAGAATTATTTAAGGTAGCTCCTCTTACTTTAAATAACCTACTAACTATTTATGGATTATCATTATGTACATTTATAGTTGTACAAGCTGGTAAATTTATAGTTGAGAAATTTCAAAAAAAGGAATCAAATAACTAAAATAATTAAGTAAATATAAATATTCTTTCTTAATGAAATTAAAATCACAATATAAAAACTCCAATTAAAGTTTAAATACTTTAATTGGAGTTTTTTTAAATTATATATTTAACATAAAATTTAATTCTATATCCAAATTACTTCTATACTGCTTTATCTTTTCTTACTGATATCCAAAGAATAACTCCTAATAAAACATTAAAAATCATTTGAAATACAGGTAATATACCTATTTCTATTGGAATTACAGTTGATGAAATTAATATACAATCCCATAACCAATGGAATATTATAAGTGGTATTAAACTCTTTAGTTTTATTGCTAAAGGTGCAAAGAAAAAACCTAATAAAAAACTTGATACAACCTGTGTAATCATTTCTTCAAATGGCATTCCACCTAATATATTCACAGAGTGTATTAAGGCAAATAATACTGAACTTATAAATAACCCTAAATATAATTTCTTTTTATTAGCGAAGCTATGCAATAATATTCCTCTAAACATAACTTCTTCTGAAAATCCTACTAAAAATGTAGTTATAGCTATTATAAAAAGAAGTATTAATTTAGATTTATCTAAAGTTCCAAAGCTACAAATTAAAGCTTTACCATAACTAAATGTCATTATTGATATAAGTATCATACTAGGTATAAACCATTTTAACTGCGTAATTCTAAGTCTTTTAAATCCAATTTTCTTAAATCCATAATATTTTTTAGTAACTAAAATCAAAAGTCCAGTTAATACTAACTCAACAAAAAATATTACTTTAACCATATTTGTATTATTATAAGAATAATGAAATATCCTATTCATAAAAAACATTCCTAATCCCATTATTATAAGATATAATAATGTTGTTATTAACCCAACTTTTATTCCATTTTCTTTTTTTCTTTTGTTATCCAAAATTAAATCCCCTTTTAAAATTATTTTTATCTTATATATTTTATTATAAAAGGTTAATCTTTATACAATCTTTAAACAACCTTAAACTTATCTTAAGTAAAAAATTTCAAGTTCTCCTAATAAAATAAATGCTTTTTGTGAATAAAGACAAAAAAAGCTTGTATTAAAACTTACTACTTTTCTGATAGTCTAAGGTTTTTAAACTGATATTTTATACTTAATAATTTAAATCCTAAATCTAACCTAGATATTATCTTCATAATACTTAGAATTATTCATTACTATATTTTAATGAATAATTCTAAATAATTAATTTAAGTCAAACTCCGTATTTTTATTTAACCCTCTATAAAATATAAATAATGTAAGATTCATATATGGATAAAGCCAGAACATACCTATTCCAAAAGTTAAAACTGTAAGCATAGCCCATCCTATGAAACTTAATCTAATTACAATATATTTAATTCTAAATCCCTTACTTATGTTAAAACTCTTTTTAACTGCCTCAAAAATACCTATATTCTCTTCATCAACCAAAATCATAGGAACTGCAAAAAATATAGCATCTAAAAGTAAAAAAAGCAAAAATACAACAATACCTAGTAATAAAGCTAAAAGTAAACTTACTCCTTCAAGAGTTGCTATTCCAATCATAATAAATGAAACACTAAAAGTAGAACCCCAAAATACTAATAAAAATATTATAATACCAACTATAATTTTAAATACAAAGATTTTACAACTCTTGTTTAAAGTTATAAAACACTCTGTATATTTTATTTTTTCATCTGTTTCCGTTAATTTCTTGAAATAATTAATTACTGTACCTAAAAAAAATGCTGAAAACATACTAACAATAATTAATCCTAAAATAGGAATTGGAGTTAAAAAGAAACTTACAGCCGTATTTAACAAAAATAAAATAAGACACATTCCAGCTGCATTTCCCCATCTACCCCTTAAAAGTTCTTTAGCCTTTAATTTACACTCTACTCTATCCGTCATAATTTACACCACCTAAGGAATATTATTTACGCTATATTATTTATATTCTTTAAATTAAAATATTATCACATTATTTCAAGAAATTATTTTTAAAACTTTACATAACGAACCACTTTCATATTATTAAGTTATTCCAATACTAATATGTTGGGCTAATTTTAATTTATATATAAATAAATTTACTCATTCTTAAAAACATATAACTACCAGTTAAATTTTTAAGTAAGTTCTGTTTTTACTTTCCTCTTAAAACAACTTTGGATTAAATCTTTAATACATTTTTCTGATATGCTCAAAAAATATATAAGGCAAAAACTAAAGTAATTGGATTACAGCCTCTAGCATAAAGCCACTAAGTTTTACGTCCTTCCACAATAAAAATATAAGACTACAAACCCTAAAGCTTGTAGTCTTGTATGTAACAATTATAAAATTTTAAAAGTAGTTAAATTCATAAAAAAAATTAAAGTATTATCATTCTACTTTCTTATATTCTCCAATCATATGTTTATAGAATAAATATGTTGATAATACTAAATATGGTCTTAACCATAAAAATCCTATTCCAAGTGATAATGTGGCTAATATTATCCATCCTATGAAACTTAATAAAAATATAAAGTATTTCCACTTAAATCCTTTAGAAATAGCAATAGCTTTTTTTATTCCATCCATAACTCCAATCTCATCATTTTCTATAAAAATAAATGGAAGTGTAAAGAATATTAATGTAACTAAAATTGAAAAAATAGATCCTAAAATAATGCCTGATGATAAAATTATCATAGCAATTGGAGATTTAGAAAAAGCAATATACATAGCTCCTATACAGATTATTACAAATGGAATAACCATTGAAATTATTCCCACTAAAATCTGCGCTCCTAATATTTTAAAGAAAGTTAATGCATCTAAAAAACATTCTCCATACTTAATTATTCCTTCTTTCTCTGTAAGCTTAATACAATACATAACAAAGCATAAAAGCATATACATTGAAAAAAGTGATCCTAATATTCCTCCTAAAACTGGAATAAGAAAACCTACTATAAAAGATACAATAAAGGAAATTACCAAAAATAATAATGTAGCCCCAACTGCATTACCCCATCTACCTTTAAGTAGCTCTTTAGCTCTAATTTTACTTTCAATTCTTTCCATAAAATTCCTCCTTTTTTTATTATATCCATTATCCCCCTTTTGCTTTATATTTTATCTATTATTTGTTAAAAATTCAACAATATTATTTACATAATATCTATATAATTAAAATTTTTTATTTATTCTTTATGTAATATTATCTTTTTCAAAGTAATCCACTTAAACAAATAAGTACTCATTGGTAAAATTTACTCCTAAAAAATACATCTCAATTTATTAAATATTAACTGTTTTTTATTACATTATAGTTAAAAATTTCAATTTTTAATTTTATATTAAAAAAGTATTTATTTTAGCTATTTCTTTAGACAGTATTATTAATACTAAAAAAAATTATAGCTAAAATCAACATTGGCTTAAAACAGAACCTATTTTTAAATAAATTGTAAATAAATTTTATTATTAAGTCTATGAATTTTTTGTAAATATGTTATTATTAATATATACATATTCCATGATTAAGTTTAATCTTCACATATTAAAGTAAATCTATATTTTAAATTTCTTTTAATATGTGAAGATTTTAACTTAAGGATAAAATATAATTTTTTATTTAATAAAAGGGGGTTTTTTTATGCCTAAACTATTAATTCCAGCTATTATATTTATAACACTAGCTCTAATATTTTATACAATTGGTGTTTGGAGCGAACATAGAGCAGGTATTTTAAAGAAAAAACATGTAATAATATTTTGGTGTGGTTTAGTATGTGATACTCTTGGAACTTATACAATGAGCAGAATAGTTGCTTCAGGAACTGATAAAGGTATTACTACAACTGATTTATTAATACACCAATCAACAGGTATGCTTGCTATTATTTTAATGCTTATACATGCTGTATGGGCAACAATTGTTTTAAACAAAGGTAGCGAAAGATCAAAAGCTATATTCCACAAATTCAGTTTATTAGTTTGGTTTATATGGCTTATACCATACTTTGTAGGTATGTATATAGGAATGACATCATAATAATAAAAGGTTCTATTTTAAGAGAATGTTGATTTTAAATATTTCTTAAGCTTTAATTAATTTTAAATTATTAGGATAATAGAAAGTTCTATATAAAATCAACACTAATTAAAAAAGAGTATAATAAAAAAAATGTGTATTAAAAATATTAATACACATTTTTTATTATATAAACTTAATATTCAACTAAAGTTTAGAAAATTATCACTCTTCTATAGATTATGAATAATTTTCCTTAAATAAGTTTTACTCACATACCTTACCTGGATTTAATACGTTATTTGGATCAAAGGCTAATTTTATTCCTCTCATAATATTCATTGTAGCTTCATTTAAATCTTCATTTAAATATTGTCTCTTAGCTAACCCTATACCATGTTCTCCTGAAACTTGTCCACTAAGTTCTCTTTGTTTTTTATAAAGTATTTCCATAGCTTCACTAAGTTTTTTATGCCATTGTTCTTCTGTTAATTCATCTTTTAATATGTAAATATGTAAATTTCCATCACCAGCATGTCCAAAACTTCTTATTCTTATATTAAGTTTTTTCTCTACTTCATGGGTGAATTTTACAAATTCAGCCACCTTATTTCTTGGTACAACAACGTCAACTTCATCCATTTCACTTGTTGAAGATTTAATTGCTTCTAAGAAAGCTCCTCTTGCTGACCATATTGCTTCTTGTCTTTCTTCAGTATCAGATATAAATACGTCTAATGCACCTTCTTTTAAACATATATCAGCCACTTTTTCATAATGTCTTTCAACTTCTTCTTTTGAATTTCCATCAAAGCTTAAAATTAGATATGCATCAGCTGAGCTATCTGGGAATTTTTTGCCTAAGAATTCCTCAGCTGATATTATTACCTCTCTTTGCATAAATTCTATGGCTGTAGGAATACTCTTTGATTTTATTATTTCAGGAACTGTTTCTATTGCACTTTCTAAATCTTTAAATGGAACTAAAAGACTTATAACCTTTTTAGGAAGTGGTAATAATTTTAAAACTATCTTAGTTATAATTCCTAATGTACCTTCTGAACCAACCATTAAATCTTTTAAGCTATATCCAGAACTATTTTTAACTACTTTTCCTCCTAATTCTAAAACTTCACCTGTTGGTAGAACTACTTCCATTCCTCTTACATAATCTCTTGTTACTCCATATTTAACAGCTCTCATTCCACCTGCATTTGTACTAACATTTCCACCTATTGTTGCTGTTTTTTCTCCCGGATCTGGTGGATAAAAGAAATCATGTTCCTCAACAAACTTAGCTATTTCCATAAGTAAAACACCAGATTCCACAGTAAGTGTTAAGTTGTCCTCATCTAACTCTAAAATTTTATTCATTCCACTTAAATCAAGTAAAATTCCACCAAATATAGGAACTGCTGCACCAACTAATCCTGTTCCTGCCCCTCTCACTGTTACAGGAATTTTATTTTCATTTGCATATTTCATTATTGAGACAATCTCATCTCTATTCATAGCTTTTACAACAATATCAGGCATATGTTTTTCAGAACCTAATTCATCATGTGAATAATCTTTATTTATATCATCACCAACAAAAACTCTTTCACTATCATTTATAATATTTTTTATGTACTCAATTCCTTTATTATCTAATTTATTATATTCCATTATTAAAATTCCCCTTCCCCTTTTATTTTTTCAATAAGTTTAGGTACAACCTCATAAATATCTCCTACTATTCCATAGTGAGCTACTTTAAATATTGGTGCCTTTTCATCCTTATTTATGGAGAATATATAATCTGCATTATTCATTCCTGCTACAAATTGAATTGCACCAGAAACTCCACAAGTTATTATAAGCTTTGGTCTTACTGTCCTTCCACTTAATCCAACTTGTCTATTAGCATCAATCCAACCTGATTCTATTAAAGGTCTTGTAACTGCAAGCTCTCCTCCTAGTAAATCTGCTAATTCCTTAATCATAGCTAAGTCTTTCTCAGATTTTACTCCTCTTCCTGCCACTACTATAACCTCAGCATCAGAAATACTATGTTCCTTAGCTTTTTCTTTAACTTCCTTAACTTCAATATTAGATTTTAATTTTTCTTCTTCTATTTCAAAGTATTTTATTTCTCCTGTACACTCTTCACTTCTTTCAGGTGCAGACATAACTTTATATCTAACAGTTGCCATTTGAGGTCTTGAATTTGGTGTTATAATTTGTGCCATAATATTTCCACCAAAGGCCGGTCTTATTTGTACTAAATCTGTATTATCTTTTATATCAAGTATAGTACAATCTGCTGTAAGTCCTGTTCTACATCTAGCTGCTAATCTAGGTGCTAATGATCTACCTAAAGTTGTTGCCCCAACTAATACTGAGCATGGTTTAATCTTGCTTACAAAGTCATAAAAAACAGCTGTGTATGGCTCAATTCTAAAGTTTTCAAGTTCTTTATAATCATATACAATAACTTCATCTACTCCATAATGTAAAAGTTCTCCAGCCTTGTCTTTTATTCCATTACCCATGAATAAACAATAAACCTTTTGATTAACCTTGTCTGCTAATTCTCTAGCTTTTCCTATTAATTCTAAAGTTACTGGATGAATATCACCATTTACATGATCAACGTAAACAGCTATTCCTTTCCATTCATCCTTATTTACTAAAACCTTATTTTCATCTTCAACAAACTCAAAAACACCCTCAGGTCCTTTTTTTACACATAATCTACACATTTTACAACTTGCATTTATTTCAAGTTTCCCATTAACTATTTCCATTGCTCCAAATGGACAAATTTTTACTAAACTATTTATATCATCTATTTTTTCTTGATGAACAACTAATCTTCCCATGAATACTACCCCCTAAATAAATTTAAGCTCTCTTAATTTAGATTCTATTTTTTCACTAAGCTCTATTGAATCGCCTGTCCAAATTTCATGCTTGTCATTATTACTTGGTGGGAATATTCTTTCAACTTGAGTTGGTGAACCATTTAACCCATATTTTTTCTCATCTTTATCCTCAAAATCGATTAAAGAAACAACACTTATTTCTCTATCCTTAGTTTCTACTTTCTTTTTATAAGAAGGTAATCTTGGTTGAAAAATATCTTTATCAACAGTTAAAAGGCAAGGATATTTAACATCTAAAACCTCAATTGTGTTTGGCATGTCCATTTCAACCTTTATGAAATCATCATTAACCTCTAAAATACTTCTAACATTGGCTACATGAGGAATTCCAAGATATTCTGCCATCTCTGGTCCAACCTGTGCTGTATCACCATCTGTAGTTTGTTTTCCACAAAGAATAATATCAAAATCACCGCATTTTCTAACACCCTGTGATAATGTATAAGAAGTTGCTAAAACATCAGCACCTGCAAACTTTCTATCTGAAACTAAAGTTCCTTCATCGGCTCCCATAGCATAAGCTTCTCTTATTACTTCCATAGCTTGTGGTGGTCCCATACTTATAACTTTTATTTCTCCACCTTTTCTTTCCTTTATTCTCAAGGCAGTTTCTAAGGCATATAAATCATAAGGATTCATCTTAGAATCTACTCCATCTCTCTTTAAAACCCCTGTTTTTTCATCAACTTCAACTTTTGAAGTTCCAGGAACTTGTTTAATACAAACCATAAGTCTCATAAAAAATCACTCCACTTCTTAACTCTATTTAAGATTCCACTAACTTTCTAAACAAATACTTGATTACATCTTAATTTTTTAAATTTTAAAATTTAAGTATTTTTTAATTTAATGTCTTTAAAATTCACTCTATTATAAAATCAATAAATCTTCACTTAAATTAAAACCATTAAAACTTTTATATAAAAGACATAAATTCAATCTTTAATTCATATCTCCCCTTCTTTCCTTTTAAGTATAATAAAACATTGCTTTTACTATTTTCTTAATTGACATTACTTCAAAACCTTTAAAATTTTTTGAATAAATCTAATACTTATAATAATTTTAAAAACATTATTGGTAATACCAATTTTAAAACATAAGCTAACGTTTTCATTGTCATATTATAATTTACTCCTTTGAAAACGTTTAGTCAATTTCCTTATTTTATTATATATAATTAAAAAAGGGCGTAATGCCCTTTTTACTTAAAATTACTAAATATTTTCTTTTATTAACTCGAAATGTTTTTGCATAGCTTTATAAGCCTTATATCCATCTCTTTCTTTTATAGCTAAATATATGTCTTCGTGACAAGCTAAAAGTTTATCACTTCCATTTTCATTGTTTAAAATTGCAATTCTACCTTCATATATAAATTTATCAATTAACTCAGAAACCCCTTTTAATAAGTTACTTATTAAAACATTATTAGCTCCTCTAACAATAATATTGTGGAACTCGCTATCAATTTCAACATTTTCTGATTCACTAGTTGAATTCTTAAATTTTTCCATAAGCTCTCCTAGTTTTTCCAAATCCTCATCTGAAATTCTCATAACAGATAAGAATATAGTAGACATTTCTAAAACTTCCCTTAATTCAAAGATATCTTTGTTAGTTCCATTTTGAAGCATAAAAACTATTGAAAGTGGTTCTAATAAAACATCATCAAATTCTTCTCTTATATAGTTTCCAGCTCCTTGTCTACTTTCTATTAAGCCAACAACTTCCAAAGCTCTCATAGCCTCTCTAATTGAAGTTCTGCTTACTTGTAACTCTTCAGCCATAACCCTCTCTGTAGGAAGTTTATCACCTTTTTTAATTCTTCCTAATCTAACCATCTCTTTAATCTGCTCAACAACTTGTTCATAGACCTTAGTATTCTTTACTGGTTTAAACATCCTAACTAACAATCCTTTCTAAATAAAGCCTTCTAAATTTTCTGATCTATCATAAGCTTTTTTTATAATTTCTTTTGGATATCCTATAAATTCTAATAATTTTATAGCATTTCTTGTTTTAGAAACTCCTTTTTTAAGCTTATAATCAAAACTTAGTCCCTCTTTATTATCAACTTTTTCACTAAAATAATAAAATTCATATTCATTTTTCAATATATCAACCAACTCTCTATCATGGGTTGCAACTATTGATATTGCATTTTTCTTATTTATATACTCTAAAATTTCTGCTGAAGATGAAATTCTTTCTATTGGATTTGTTCCTCTAAAAATCTCATCTATAGCACAAAATACTGGTAATTCCTTATCTAAAGAATTAATTATTCTTAAAATTGCTTCAGCTTCTGCCATGTAGAAACTCTTTCCATTGCTTAAGTCATCATTGGGACTTATAGATGTTACTATGTTAAATATAGGTGCTTCATATTTCTTTGCTAATACAAAATTAAAACACTGAGCAAAAAGCATATTAACTCCTAACATTCTTAAAAAAGTAGATTTACCAGACATATTTGTTCCAGTTAAAACAATACCTTTCTTACTCATATTTATTGAATTTGCCACTGGCTTCTCTATAATTGGATGTATTCCCTCTTCAACTCTTAAAGTAGTTTCTTTTATAAATTTAGGAGTATTTATTCCATCTTTCTCTTGGACTTCATAACTACCAACAGAAATTAAAGCTTCAATTTCCCCTAAATCCCTATAAAGAGTTAAAAGCTCATTTTTATTTTTCTCTATAGAATCAGCAATTTTATAATATGCACTTTCTTCTAAAAGGAATAAAACTGAAATAAATTCAAATACTCCTCCCCACATATTTGTAAATGCAATTATTTTTGTATTCCTATCTATTGATTTTAACTTACTTAAGCTATCTTTTATTCTATCCTTGTATCCATCTAGCCCCTTATCTTTTATTGATAAAATTTTACTTGAAGCCTTAATCATTCTCCTTAAATAAACAAGTCCATTAGCTTTAATATGTTCTCTTTCCTTGCTATTTATATATATATTAAACAGTGTTAAAAGCATTAATAAAAGCATAGCTCTAATGTCATGAAAAATAGCAATCAATACTAGTATTGAAGGAATTACCTTCCCTAAAATTGTATAAATATAATACTTCTTTTTATTAGATTCAAGTAACTTTTCGTCAATCATATCTAATAAACTATTCTTCTTATCAATACCTAAATCAAAAAATATTCCTTGAATCTTAGTTCTAACCCTCTCATTTTCTTTATAATGATTTATTATTTCACTTCTTTCCTTAAGCTTCTTTTCATCATTTAATGGATTTCTAAGCATTGAATAAAGCCCAGCTTCTCCCACACTACTATATGTTCTATCTATCTTTTTATAAACTTCATTCAAATCCAAATCATGCCATGTTTGTTCATCAATATGATATTCATCCTTTTCACTCATATCATATAGTTTTCTTATATTTTTAAAATTTCTCTTTTTATCCATATCTTCGGCATAATCATACCTTATTAGCCTTAACATTCTTTGCCTTGGAAAAAAATATTCTTTAATCCAATCACATAAAGTTTTATCATTTTTATCCCTCATAAAAAACTCCTTATTTTTATATTTACCTTTGTTTTTAATTATAACTTTTTTATTGTAAAAAGAAAATTAATAGGGTCTTAAATTCATTATATGTATAAAGGACCTTATAAGCAAAATTATAGAAAATCTTTGAATACCCTTAAATTAATTATGCATATGTAAATAACTCCTTATAAAAAGAAATTTTATAAAAAAGTTATGTTTTTAATGGCCTATATACTTTATAAAGTCAATATTTAGCTATTATTAATATAATACTAAAACTAAGACTAAAACTAAGACTAAAATTGAAATTCTTATTTTATTTATAAAAAACAAGAAGCCTAATATAAAAATTAGACTTCTCATTTATAATTAAATTTCATTTTTAAAGTTTTAAATCTTTTCTGTAAGTTTTTAAAGATACCTTTAATAATATCTTATAAATTACACCCATTACTAAGGATAAAAATATAAAATCAACTAAGAATATTATTAATATATTATCTGTAGTAATCAATATAAGGTTTGCTGCACCAGTTATTAAAGCAATAAGCATTATTATTAAAGGTTTAAAATTTTTACTATATAAATTCTTAGCATCTACCCAATTTAACTTTGGAGATGAATAATCTAAAAGCATATTTGCTAAAGATATTGTAATCACTGTAAGTATTTGAATTATCAAACTTAATAAAATAGCTAAAGGAGAAGCTTTTAAATAAATAACTATACAAAGTCCAATAAGTATGGCTAGCGAATTCACTATAAAACAAACTATTATCTTTGATTTAAGTTGTGTTTTATAGTCTACTGGTATATATTTTGAAACTAATATATCCTTTCCTTCTCTACTTAAAGCTGTGGCGGCAACAGCATTTCCTATCACTGTCAATGATGTAGCTAAATATGTTGAAGTAACCACCCATAAATCTATTGTTCTTTTGGGAAACATATCAATGGATTTACCTCTTAAAATAAAAATAAATAAAAATATTGGCATATATAAAATCATAACAACGCAGTTTATAAAGTTGCTTGGTTCTCTCAAAATTGTTCTAAGCTCTCTTATTACGAGAGTTTTTAATTTAGAATTTTTCACTACAGCAACGCCTTTTCCATCTTTTAATATATTTTTCTTTTCACTATAAACATTATTTCTATTATTTAATATTTTTTTATATAGTATTTTTCCTAATGTATAAGCGATTATTAATATTAAAGCTGATAAAAATATAAGTATTCCAAGATTCATAATTCCTTTAGCTGAATTACTATAAATCAATGCCTTTGCACTGAATATATTAGTAATAAATATATTATTTGCTAAAGTTAAAAGTCCATTATTCTGATTAAGTGAATTAGCTATATTCTCTTGATTTAACCCTATAGAATTTAATGAATAAATTCCAATCATAATTATTATCCCTAAACATCCAAAAATTATTTTAAATGCATTTTGATACTTAGATATATTTATAAAACTCATCAAAAACATAGTTATTAATATACAAAATATAATTACAACTATTGGTGAAACTAAATACACTGGAATCATCATTAAAAAATATGTAAATCCTAAATTAGAATCCATTCCAAATGTTATTAAGGGAAGTATAATTATTGCTAGATAAATATACATATCAATTAAACAAGTTAAGAATTTAGCTATCATAATCTCACTACTTTTAAATGGTAATGACCTTATTGGATCTATATCCTGTGAAAAGAAAAAGGAATCCATTATATCATAAATACCTAAAAATAAAACAACCAAAGAACCAATTAAAAATATAAGTGAAACAAGGTATCCTTCCTGTCCAATTTCTGAAAATATAGGATATAATTCATCTATTATCCCAGCTATAGGTGCTGATAACCCAAATAAGATTAATATATAAAAAATTATGGATAAATTTTTATTCTTTATTCCATTAGAAGCATTATTAAAAGAGTTTCCTAAAAAATATTTTAATAGTATTTTAATTCTCTTCATTTTCTGTAATCTCCAAAAACATTTTTTCTAGTGAATCATTGCATTTAAACTCTTCTCTTAACTCTTCTAATGTACCAACAAATATTAATTTTCCTTTTTTAATTATTCCAACTCTATCACATACCTTTTCAGCAACTTCTAGTACATGAGTTGAAAATAAAACAGTATTTCCTGCATCTGCATGCTCTCTCATCATTTCTTTTAGTAAATATGATGATTTAGGGTCTAATCCAGTAAGAGGTTCATCAAGTATCCAAACCTTAGGATTATGAAGTAAAACCCCCATTATTATAATTTTCTGTCTCATACCATGAGAATAGCTTTGTATTTTATCAGCTAAAGAATTCTCCATACTAAATCTTTTAGCTAATTCTTCAATTCTAACTTTTCTATCTGATTCACTAACTTCATACACATCTCCCATGAAATTAAGATACTCTATTCCTTTATATCTTAAAAACATATCTGGACTATCTGGAACATATCCAAACTGCATTTTAGCTTCTACAGGATTTTTAACAACATCAAAATTATTTATTAATATCTCTCCCCTTGTAGGCTCAGATATTCCTGTAATCATGCTAATTGTAGTTGTTTTTCCAGCTCCATTTGGTCCTAAAATACCAAATATCTCTCCATCTCTAATCTCTAGAGTTAATCCATCTACGGCCTTAACTCCTGGCATATACTCTTTATCTACATTCTTTAAAGTAATCATACTTAGCCACCCTTTCAATCAAGTTATTAATAATATAGTAGCATACACCAAATCCAAAACCTAGATATTTTCCCAATTATTACTCTTAAATCTTCCTTAAATATATTAAAGTAAAATAAAAAAGAGCCTACAAATCTCAAGATTTGCAAGCTCATTTTAAAACTTCCTACTAATATAATTTTATTTTTATAAAGTATTAAGACTCTCTAGCATAAGCTATTCCAACACTCTTAACACCTACGTGAACTCCTATAACAGCACTAATTTCACCAATTATAGCATCTAAACCTAATTCGTCTTTAAGTCTCTTAGCTAAATCTTTTGCTTCATCTTCTGCTAATATATGACATACAACAGCTTTCTTAATTCCTTTTTCATTAATCTCACGACTAACTAAATCAACAATCTTATCTATAGCTCTCTTCTTAGTTCTAACCTTATCCATTACAATAACAGCACCTTCTTTTACTGTTAATATTGGATTTATTTTAAGAACTTTTCCAAATAAAGCAGCTGCGCCACCTATTCTTCCACCTTTTTTAAGATTATCTAAAGTTCCAGGAATAAACACTATTTCTGATTCTTCTATTGTATTTTTAACTATACTTGAAACTTCTTCAAAACTTTTTCCTTCCTTGGCAGCCTTAGCCCCTTCAACAACACCAATTCCAAGAGCCATTACTGAGGTTTCTGAATCAATAAGTTCAATCTTAGTATTTGGATAATTTTCTAAAATCATATTTTTTATGATATGTGAAGTTGTATATGTTCCACTTAATTTAGATGATATAAACGCAGCAACTATATCATGACCATCCTTAGCAAATTTCTCAAAAGCATTATAAAATTCTTCCATTGAAGGTTGAGATGAAGTTGGAAGTTTATCACACTTAGCTAATTCATCATAAAAAGCTTCGCTATCTATATCAACTTCCTTATAACTTTCTCCATTCATTATAACACTTAAAGATACTATCTCTATTCCGTACTTTTCGGTTAATTCCTTTGGTATGCAACTAGTACTATCTGTAATTACTTTAACAGCCATATATTCCTCCTAAACTTAAATACATTATTTTAGCCTTTATATATCATCATAATCAAAAACTAAAATATATCTGTTATTTTTCCATATTAGATTTTATCTATATTATATTTATACATTATTTTAAGTTATATATTATATTGTTAATATTTATTTTAAGCCTACACTAAAATTAAAATATGTTAAATTTTAATAATATATTATTCATTTTAACATTTAATTGAACTTTGTAAAACTTTTTTCAACATATAAGTTTATTTTTAAATAAATTAATATAAATTATAATATTTTCAATTACAATTTTATTTATCTTTATTATCTTTTAAATCCTTTATTATGTCTCTAAGCTCTGCTGCTCTTTCAAACTGAAGATTTTTAGCAGCCTCTTTCATTTCATTCTCATATTGTTTTATAAGTTTTTCCAATGGAATATCTCTCTTCTCAGCTTTCTTAATTTCAGTTTTATACTCTTCCTTATCCTCTGAAACCTTAGTAGCCTCAATAACATCTCTTACCCCTTTAATTACAGTGGTTGGAACAATTCCATGTTCTTTATTATATTCCATCTGAATGACTCTTCTTCTCTCAGTCTCACCTATAGATTTATTCATTGATTTAGTTATTCTATCTGCATACATAATAACCTTACTCTCTGAATTTCTAGCAGCTCTTCCTATTGTTTGTATTAATGAAGTTTCAGACCTTAAAAATCCCTCTTTATCAGCATCAAGTATAGAAACTAATGCAACCTCTGGTATATCTAATCCCTCTCTTAAAAGATTTATACCTATTAAAACATCTACTTCTCCAAGTCTAAGCTCTCTTATTATCTTCATTCTTTCAATAGTATCTATATCTGAATGCATATAAGTTGCTTTAACATCTAAATCCTTAAGATATTTTGTTAAATCCTCTGCCATCTTCTTTGTAAGTGTTGTTATAAGAACTCTAAAACCTTTTTGAACAGTTTTTTGAATTTCTCCATATAAATCATCAATTTGCCCTTTAATAGGTCTAACCTCTATAACTGGGTCTAATAGTCCTGTAGGTCTTATAATCTGTTCTGCAACAACTTTAGAATGTTCTAACTCATAATCAGAAGGAGTTGCACTTACAAATACTACTTGATTAATCTTATTTTCAAACTCCTCAAATTTAAGAGGTCTATTATCAAAAGCACAAGGAAGTCTAAATCCAAAATCAACTAATGAAGATTTTCTTGACCTATCACCTGCATACATAGCTCTAACCTGTGGTAATGTAACATGACTCTCATCAATAAACATTAAAAAATCTTCTGGAAAATAATCTAATAAAGTCTTAGGAGGAGTACCTTTAGCTCTGCCATCTAATATTCTTGAATAATTTTCTATTCCTTGGCAGTATCCCATTTCCCTAATCATCTCTATATCATAATTTGTTCTTTGTTTAAGTCTTTGAGCTTCTAAAATCTTATCCTGAGAAGTAAGCTCTTTTAATCTATCTTCAAGTTCATCCTCTATTATACTTATTGATTTTTCTAATTTTTCTTGCGAAGTAGCAAAGTGTGAAGATGGTGTTATAAGTACATGTTCTCTTTCTCCTATTATATTACCTGTTAAAACATCAAATTCTCTTATTCTATCTATTTCATCTCCAAAAAATTCAACTCTTATACCTTTTGATGAAGAAGATGAAGGAATAATATCCAAATTATCTCCTCTCACCCTAAATGTTCCTCTAGAAAAATCAATATCATTTCTTTCATATTGTATCTCTATAAGCTTTTTAATAACCTCGTCTCTCTCTTTAATCATTCCAGGTCTTAAAGAAACTGTAAGCTTTTTATATTCTTCTGGGTTACCAAGACCATAAATACAAGATACTGAAGCAACGATTATAACATCTCTTCTTTCAAGCAAAGCTGATGTAGCTGAATGACGAAGTTTATCAATCTCATCATTAATAGAAGCATCTTTCTCTATAAAAGTATCAGTTTGAGGAACATAAGCCTCTGGTTGATAATAATCATAGTATGAAACAAAATATTCTACTATATTTTCTGGAAAAAATTCTTTAAACTCTGCACAAAGCTGAGCTGCTAAGGTTTTATTATGTGCTAATATCAAAGTTGGCTTCTGAGTTTTTTCTATTATATTAGCCATAGTAAAGGTCTTACCAGACCCTGTAACTCCTAAAAGCGTTTGTCCTCTATTTCCATCCTCTATAGAATCAACTAACTTTTTAACAGCCTTAGGTTGATCCCCTGTAGGTTTAAATTTTGAATGTATCTTAAACTCTCCCATGCTTTTACCTCCATATCATAAGAAGCCATACCAAAACCTAATAATAAAACTTACAAATATATTCTAATAACCTATCTATATTCCTTATGAAACATAGAACTTGTTACCCTTATAATTTGTAAGTTTTACTAAGAAATTATTACGTTATAGCCTCTTTTAATTATTTATCTTCTTTATTTTGTTTTTCCTTTTGAGAGGCTTTCTTTAACTTTTCTATAAGCTCATTAACCTCTTTATCATAGGAAGTCCCTTTTGGAACTAATATAATACCAAAAAGCTTTCCTCTATCTTCACTTGATATAGTATGTTTTTGAATTTCGCCATTATTTTTTCTTACTTCAAGATTAACTCCATAATAATTTTTCTTTATGGCCATAAAAACATCTTTTTCACTTTTTGGAATTTCACCATTTAACTTTATTATTCTATCTCCGCTTCTTAATCCCTTTTCAAAAGCTAATGAATTTGGTAATACATCTAATATACATATATCATCATCACCAGAAAAATATAATGGAGCTCTATTACTTTCTATTTTCTCCTCGATCTTAATTCTTAATCCATATAAAAAAGGAATTAAAACTAATAAAATAATAGTTAGTACATAACTATATTTTAATATGTAATCTAATCCTAATATAGCTATACCATATATTATATCAATGGTCCCTGAACTTACAATCTTATTTCCTTTACTTCTTGTAAAAGTGGAAGAATCATAAAATATAACCCCATAAGTTGCAATAGTTGCTATGGCCACTCCACTTATTAATGAAGCCATATTTTCCCCACTAAAAAAAGGCAACCATTTTGGAAAATTACCTATTTCATTTATTACCACACTTCCAGAGTTATTTCCCATTACCACCAATAAGCCTAGAGGAATAATCCAAAATCTTCTAAAACTAAAACCACCAATAAGTTTTCCATCTTTTTGAGTAAATATAGGCAGATATCCACTCTTCCCATCAACCATAGTTAATAATCCTTCTATGATTGAAAAAACTCCAACTAAAGCTATTATTGATGTTATATTTGAATCAAAGCTAAAACCTCTTCCTAAATACTTTTCATTAAATCCTAAAATAACAGCTATTATTCCAATAAGGCTTGATATATATGGCATATTAAGAAATCTATTTCTATATATTACTGAAAATATAGTCCCTATTAAAATCGCATCAACCAAAGAACTATTTTCAAAGGTTACTCCTAAAAAACTAAGCATTAAACTAGCTAATATACCACCTATTATACCAAATAATATTTGTGATAAAGTAAGCTCAAGAGGAGAGACTATACTCCTCCCAAGCATTAATTTCTGCATAAAAGCAATCTTTCTATTTTTAAAATAGAATAAAAACCCAACTACTATTAACATTAAAGATAAGGTAGGACTTATTAATGCATAAGATACTGCTCTTAATATTTCTATAATTAGATTCACTTTAAGTCCTCCAAATTTATTATTTTATTTTGCTTTTTATAACCTCTAAAGCCTTTTCAAATTGAGGATCTTGACTTCTCACATAAGGTTTTCCTTTAAGTTCTTCTGGATATTCCACAGTTATATTCGGAGAAATTCCTTTTTTGTGTATATTCTCTCCATCTGGAGTATAGTACTTAGAGATTGTAACCTTTAAGGCTGTTCCATCTTTTTCATTTCCTATCTTATCTAAAACAACTTGAACTATGCCTTTTCCAAAACTTGTTGTTCCAATTAAAGTTCCAAGTTTATAATCTCTAACTGCCCCTGCCACTATTTCTGAAGCTGAGGCTGTTCCTCCATCTATTAATACAACAAGTGGCATACCTTGAGCTATTCCACCCTTTGACTTACTCTCTTCCCTATTACCATATTTATCTACTGTGGATACAATAACCTTATCCTTAGGAACGAAATTAGACACTAAATCTACACATTCCTTCATAAACCCACCTGGATTTCCTCTTAAATCAAGAATTAATCCCTTCATTCCTTTATCTTCTAAAGATTTTAACTGTGTTTCAAACTCTTTTGCTGTTCCTTCATCAAAAGCTAAGACTTTAATATAACCAATATCACCATCAATCATTTCACTTTTTACATTAATTGTCTTAACCTCATCTCTCATGACATCAACATCAAATTCGCCTTTACCTTCTCTATATAATGTTAATTTTATATTTTCTTTAGTAGTTCCTTTCATCATAGAAACTGCTTTATCTAATTCTTTCCCTGAAACTTGTGTTCCATTTATCTTCATAATAATATCGCCAGCTTTTATACCAGCTTTCTCTGCTGGGCCCCCTTCAATAGGTGAAATAACAACTATCTTATCATCTTTAATACCTACTTGAATTCCAATGCCCATATAATTTCCTTGACTCTTCTCTTTAAAATCAGAATACTCTTTTTTATTCATATAATATGTATATGGATCTCCTAATGATAAAGTCATACCTTTTATAGCTGCTTCTGAAAGCTTATCATCATCAATTTTTCCATCATACCATCTATATAACATCTCTCTAACTTCTAAAACCTTTTTAAAATTATCTGTATCATCTACCTTTTCCAAGGAAGATTGAACAGCCTTAATATTTGTTAAGGGTAAAACACCCCACGCCGTTAGTCTATTTCCTGCATAAACCGAAACACCCACAATTAAAGTTAATGCAGCCACCATAGAAATAGTTCTCATTCTCTTTTTATTTTTAGGACTATATATATATTTTTTGTCCTCTTCCTTATTACTCAAAAAAACCACCCTTTCACAAAAAAAGCTTAAAATACGCTATATTTAAATAGTTTACGTATTTTAAGCCTTTTATATTCTCTATTAAATATTAAACATCTAAGAATTTTCTTAAAGCTATTATACTACCTAATGCTCCAATAATAACACCAGCTAATATAAATTGCCATGACATTGTTGTTAATACATACATTGGTGGTACAAATGTAGGCATATATAATGAAGATGCAGCTATTATATGTCCATATAACCATTTATATAAACCATATAAAATTCCAGTTGATAATAATGCACCAACTAAACCTATGATAATACCCTCTATTACGAAAGGCCATCTAATAAACCAGTCAGTAGCACCAACAAACTTCATTATTCCAACTTCTCTTCTTCTTGAGTAAACAGTTATTTTAATAGTATTTACTATTAAGAATAATGATACACCTATGAAGATTATTCCTAAGATTAATCCAACTGTGTTTATAATTTTAACAAATGAATTTATAGTTCCTATAAGTTGTTGATCATTTCCTACATCTTCAACACCAGGCATAAATTCTTTATTAACTTTAACTCCATTTTCAACAGCAGTTGCTACCTCTGGAGAATTTAAACTTACTATAAATGATGCTGGAAGTGGATTATTTTCCTTAGTATAACCTGATAATATTTGTTTATTATACTCACTTTGATTTTCCATCTTTGAAAAAGCTTGATCTTTTGATTCGTACACAACTTCTTTTACACCACTAATTGTTTTTAACTTAGCCTCTATTGCTTGTTGTTCTTGCTGAGTTATTCCATCTTTTAAGAATACACTTACTTGGATTTTATCTTGAACATCTGTTACTCCAGCCTTTACATTCAAAGCTGTTAATAAGAAAGCTCCAAATATAAGTAAAGTCATAAGAACAGTTGCCATGGAAGCAATACTTATTGTTCTATTTCTCTTTAAACTTTTGAAAGCATCAGATATGAAATATCCTACTGTACTAAACTTCATATTCATATCCTCCCTTCTGAACGTCACTAACTACTTCTCCCTTATCTATAGCTATAACTCTTTTCTTCATTGAGTTAACTATATCTTTAGCATGTGTTGCCATAAGCACTGTTGTACCTGCCTTGTTTATATCATCAATTAATTCCATAATTTCCTTAGCTGTGTCTGGGTCTAAGTTTCCTGTAGGCTCATCGGCAATTAAAACCTTAGGGTTATTTACTATGGCTCTTGCTATTGATACTCTTTGTTGTTCTCCTCCTGATAACTCACTTGGGAACATTTTATACTTATCAGATAATCCAACTAATGATAATACCATTGGAACTCTTTTTCTAATTTCCTTTGGTGATGCTCCTACAACTCTCATTGCGAAAGCAACATTCTCATATACATTTAAAGTTGGTATTAATCTAAAGTCTTGGAATACCATTCCTATCTTTCTTCTATGATAAGGAATCTGTCTTCTCTTTATCTTTGATAAATCTTCATTTCCAATAATAATATTTCCTGTTGTCGGCTCAACTTCTTTTAACAACATTTTAATAAAAGTTGATTTACCAGCACCACTCGGTCCTACTAAGAATACAAATTCACCTTTATCAATATTTAATTCAACATTTGATAAAGCTTTTACATTCTTATTATAGACCTTGCTAACATTCTTAAATTCTATCATTGTTAACACTCCTTAATAACTTTTTCTAACTCAACAAAATAATAAGTCTAAATTTTAAAATTTAGACAAAAAATATATTTAAAATTACCGATTGCTATCAACACTAATCTATTTTTCTATTTTACCCTATTTTTTTACATTAATCTACTTAATTTTTGTTAAAATTCTATAGATTGATATAAATCTACTCTATTATATCACAATAACTCACTAAAATCTTGTGAATTGTAAAATTCTTGATATTTATAAATGTGTATAAATAATATTCTTTCTTTACCTCTCAACCAAATCAAGAAATCCTTCCCCAAAAACTTCCTTGGCATCACTTACTGTAATAAATGCTTTAGGATCTATTTCTTTAATTTTTCCCTTAAGACTTATGAACTGCCCTCTATTTACAACTACATAAAGCATTGTAACTTTAGAATTGGAATAAGCTCCAGTTCCTTGTATTTTAGTACATCCTCTCTCTATCTCTTTCATTATTACATTGGAAATTTCTTCATTCTTTTCACTAATTATTAGTAGTTGTTTACAGGAATTAAAACCTTCAATTATTTTGTCAATTAATGTTCCCATAATCACAACGCCTATTAATCCAAATAAAGCCTTATCAACTCCAAATACTAAAAGTGCACATAATACTACAACACAATCTGCACATAAAAGAGATTTACCAATCTCAATATGAATATACTTATTTAAAATCTTTGCAACAATTGCAGTTCCACCAGTGGATGAATTTTGACTAAATACTAATGCAATACCTAAGGCCCCAATAGCACTTCCAAATATAGTTGCTAAAAGCATATTTTCTGTAATTGCGAAAGTTGGCAAAAAACTTTCTATCAAACTTATTGAAATAGATAATCCAAAAGCCGCATAAATACTACGCCCTCCAAAACTACCTCCTATAAGCCAAAATGCCAGTGCAAAAAGGATTAGATTTGCTATATTCATAAACATACCCTGTGATATTCCAAAAACCTTATTAATAACTAAGGCTAATCCTGATATTCCACCCGCTACAATATCATTTGGATAATAGAAATACTCTAATGAAATAGCTAAAAGAAGCACCCCTATGGTAATAATTCCATATTCCTTTAATGTTTTCATACTTAAATTCATTTTAAAACCCCCTTTTTAAAATAATTAAGCTATTTATAGCCTAAAATAAATTTATTTAAATTTTAAATTATTTAAATTAAATTCAAATAAACTATTATATAAAACTATTTGTAAACACACTTTGAATATTTCCTTAAAAATTCAATATAACATTCAATCTCTAATATTTCCATTATCTTTTATGCTTTAGCAATTAATTAAATTCATCATCAGTTAATATTTATAGTCTAAAAAAACATAAAAAGTAAAAAAACAGCATGAGAATACTCATGCTGTTTAATATTAGTATTTTACAAGAAGTAAATTGGTTACTATTTTTTTAAGCTAATTGCTTTCTTAGCAGCCTTAACAGCTTCTTCTGAAGTTAAACCATAAGCTTTTAATAATTGATCTGGCTTACCACTTTCTCCAAATGTATCTCTAACACCAACTTTAACTACAGGTACTGGACACTCTTCTCCAACAACCTCAGCTACAGCTGATCCTAATCCACCAATTATATTATGTTCTTCTAAAGTAACTAATGCACCAGTTTCTTTAGCAGCTTTTATTATAATCTCTGTATCTATTGGTTTTAATGTATGAATGTTTATTAATCTTGCATTGATTCCTTCTTTAGCTAATTCTTCAACCGCTTCGATAGCAACATCTACCATTATTCCAGTAGCAAATAATGTTACATCATTACCTTCTTTTAATTCTATACCTTTTCCAATTTCAAACTTGTAATCTGGTCTATCGTTTATTACATTAACACCAGCTCTTCCTAATCTTACATAGCAAGGTCCATTATATTCAGCGATAGCTCTTATTACAGCTTCTGTCTCAACAGCATCTGATGGACATATTACTGTCATATTTGGAATACTTCTCATTAATGATAAGTCTTCGATAGCTTGGTGAGATGCACCATCTTCTCCAACTGTTAATCCAGCATGAGTAGCACATATTTTTACATTTAATCTTGGATAACATATTGAGTTTCTGATTTGTTCAAATGCTCTTCCAGCTGCAAACATAGCAAAAGTACTAGCAAATGGGATTTTGCCACAAGTTGATAAACCTGCTGCTACTGACATCATATTTCCTTCTGCGATTCCCATGTTTATAAATCTTTCTGGACATACTTTTTTAAAATCAGCAGTTTTAGTTGATTTTGAAAGGTCAGCATCTAAAACTAATATATTTTCATTTTCGCTAGCTAATTTAGCTAATGCTTTTCCGTATGCTTCTCTAGTTGCTATTTTCTTTCCCATTAGTTGTCCCCTCCAATCTCTTTTATAGCTTGCTCACATTGCTCTTTAGTTGGAGCTGTTCCATGCCAAGCTGCTTGGTTTTCCATAAATGAAACCCCTTTACCTTTTACTGTGTTACAAACTATGCAAGTTGGTGCACCTTTTGTACTTCTTGCTTTTTGTATAGCATTTATTATTTCTTCAAAATCATGTCCATTTATTACTATTACATTCCATCCGAAAGCTTCGAACTTCTTATCAATTGGACATGGACTCATAACTTCTTTGATATCTCCATCTATTTGTAATCCGTTAAAATCAACGAAAGCTGTTAAGTTATCTAGTCTGTAGTGAGCTGCTGACATAGCTGCTTCCCATACTTGACCTTCTTCAAGCTCTCCATCTCCTAAGATTGTGAATACTCTATAATCTTTGTTATCTAATTTACCAGCTAAAGCCATACCTACAGCTGCTGATATACCTTGACCTAATGAACCAGTTGACATATCTATTCCTGGTAAATCGTTCATGTTTGGATGTCCTTGAAGGTTTGAACCAAACTTTCTTAATGTAGTTAATTCAGCTGGATCAAAGAATCCTTTTCTTGCTAATGCACTATATAAAACTGGTGCTGCGTGTCCTTTTGAAAGAACGAATCTATCTCTGTTTGGATCCTTTGGATTTTCTGGATCAATATTCATTTCTTTGAAGTATAGTGTAGTTACTATATCTGCTATTGATAATGATCCGCCTGGATGTCCTGATGCTGACTCAGTAAGCATAGTTACTATGTCTTTTCTTATAACCTTAGCCATACTTGTTAACTCTTGTATCTTGTTGCTCATAATGACCTCCTGTACATTTATGTAAACTTTTTTAAAATATGTTTTACCTTTTTAACAAGTTAATTCTATCATAAAAAAAATACTTTTCCTATAGTATTTTTTTATTTATGCTAATCTTTTTACTTATTTTGCTTTCATTAAGTATAGCATAATCACTTATTAGTATACTCTATTACAAACTTTTTTTACTCTCTCACAGGGTTTTTTAAAAGAATTAACTTTACAATAGTATATCCTTGATATTTTTTTCTATAAAAATTTTCAAATAGAGTATCTTATTTACGCCTTTAATACTACACAAAAAATTATATCGATTACATTAAATTTTTTTTAATTTTCAACTTAATCAATTTAAAAAAGCTAAAAATTTTAGATTTATCTTAAATTGTTTTATAAAATTAAAAAGCTATGGTTAAAAATTTGACCATAGCCTAATGTATTCTTATTTATTATTATAAATTTAAACTTATTAATAAAGCTTTATTCACCTTTTTCATATCACATTCTGTCATATGTCCAATTTTCTCTTTTAATCTACGCTTGTCCAGTGTTCTTATTTGTTCTAAAAGAACAACTGAGTCTCTATTTAAACCATATTCCTCTGATGAAATCTCTACATGTGTAGGTAATTTTGCTTTATTTATTTGAGATGTTATAGCCGCAACGATTACAGTTGGACTATATCTGTTCCCTATATCGTTTTGTATTATTATAACTGGTCTTATTCCACCCTGCTCTGATCCAACTACTGGACTTAAGTCAGCATAGAATATATCCCCTCTTTTCACATTTAAACTAGCCATTTATATCACACTCCGCAAAGCCATGTCTCATATTCTATTTGATCAAAGTATTCAGCTGAAGTAGCCTCTTCGGCATATTGAGAATTTATTAAAGCCATAGCTTTATATCCTTCTTTCATTACTTCATAAAAATTCTCTTTTTTATCCTCACTATATGTTATTAACTTTTGTCCTTTTAATTGACTAAAATTTTCAACTTTTTTTTCTTTTTTTAAATTTTGTTTACTAATCTTTGACTTTGACATGAATATCACTCCTAAATGTAAAAAGAGTCTTAAATTATGTATTGATTATATTACAAAATATGCCACTTTGTCAAAGAATTCCTCTTATGCAAATGATATTTTTTGACATAATATCCATTTTTATATCTATATCATTTTCATTTTTATACTATTTAATATGTAAAACAGCGATACTTTAATCAAATGCCTATTTATTAAGTAAATCCTGTGGCTATATTTTTAGCCACAGATTAATATTTTTAACTCTTAACTTTACTGAAGTTATTAAATCTTATAACAACACTCTCTGAATTTTCTTTTCCATAAATTATAGCTTCCTTAGGAACTTTCTTTTTTGCATCTATTTTCAATACTTCTCTCTCAAAATTCTCATTTCCATTTAAATCTTTAAGCTCTAATATGATTTCTGATTTATCATTCTCATCATTCCACTTGTATGTTATATTATGTTCTTGATTACATATGTCTTTTAATTTATTTATAAACATAAATCTGTAAAATTCATCGTAACCTTCTGAAACTTCATAAGTTTTCTCATCTTTAAAGTAATTTATTATTATTTTGTCATCCTTAAATATCTGTTCTCTATCATCTAGAACTATCTTAGTTCCCACTTCTTTATCATAATATATTCTTCCTTTTTCTTGGAACTGACCTCTATCATTTTTCACATCATATGTGACTTCTGCTTCATATTTTTCTAAAGAAAATATTTCTTCTAATATTTCTTCTGGTGTTACATCATGAAACTTTTGGTAAGTAGCTAGTCCACCTACTATAACTAAGATTACAATTAATATTATTATAAGTATGGTATTTTGTTTATCTTTCATTGAATTCCCCCTATTTAAACCTTATACCTTACATACTTATTAATTAGTAATCTTTTTTATTCTAAATCCTACTTAATTCTTTCATTTTACTTGGTATATTCTTAATAATTTCAGTAGCACTTACTGAGAAATTATCCTTTGATAATTCATCTCCTATATATCCATGTATATAAGCTCCTAATACTGAGGCATCAAAAACACTTAATCCCTGTGAAATTAATGCTGTTATTATACCTGTTAATGTATCACCCATTCCTCCTGACGCCATAGCACTATTTCCTGTTGGGTTTATCATAACTTTATTTCCATCTGTAATTATTGTATTATAACCTTTTAAAAGAACTACTATTCCATTATTTTTGGCATATTCTTTTGCAATTTCAACTCTATTGCTTTCTACTTCTTTTACTTCTACACCTAGTAAATTAGCCATTTCTCCAGGATGTGGTGTAATGACAACATCTCCTTTTACTCTTTTTAAAATACCCTCATCTCTTTTTAAAACATTTATCCCGTCTGCATCTATAACTATATTTCCATCATAATTTTCAAAAATCTCATTTAATTTATCAAAGGTTAAATCATTGTTTCCCATTCCAGGACCAAAGGCAATAACATTTGCACCTTTAACTAAGTCTTTATACTCTTCCCAGAATGTATATTTTCCTGTCATAGCCTCATTAAGCTTTATTGCTAACTCACCTTGAACTTCTTCATGTGTTAAAACAGTTACTAACCCTGCACCTGTTTTTACTGCTGCTTTTCCAACCATGTATGCAGCTCCTACAAATCCCTTATGTCCAGCAAAGATTAAAACTCTGCCATATGTACCCTTGTGTCCAACCTTATTTCTAAAAGGAAATACTCTCTTTATATATTTTTCATCTGTAAAACTAGTATTATCTTTATTTCTTTCTACTATTTCTCTTGGTATACCTATATCTTCAACTACTATCTCCCCAGTATAATCAAAACTCTTATAATTCAAAAATCCTTTTTTATAAACTTGAAAAGTAATTGTCTTGTTGGCTTTAATTGCTTCTCCAAGAATTTCTCCTGTATCAGAATCTATTCCTGAAGGAACATCTATAGAAATAGTATATCTACTACTCTCATTTATGCATTTTATAGCTTCAAGATATATTCCTGAAACATCTCTCTTTAACCCAGTTCCAAAAATTCCATCTATTATAATTTCACTTTTTAAAATATCACTTCTCAAAATTTCTATGTCTTTACTCTCTGATAAATCTTTTATATCCCCACCTAGCTTTTGTAATATACTAAGATTTACCTTAAAATCATCTGATCCTTTTTTATTTTCCTCTAAAATATGTATATAAACTTTCTTACCCTTATTTAATAGATGTCTTGCAATGCCTAAAGCATCTCCTCCATTGTTTCCTCTTCCTGAAATAATAGTAAAGTTATCCTTAGATAGATCTATATTATCCAAAAACTTAATAACAGCATTCTCCATTAGAACTATGCTTGGCATATCAAATTCTTCTATATATTCTTTATCCATTTGTCTTACACTATCAGAGCTACAAATTTCCATAAGACTCACCTTCCAACATAGCATATGCAATAGCATTACTTTTATTATGTGAAATACTCAAATGTATCTTTAGTAAACTATTATCTCCAACTAACTTGTTTCCTATTACTTTTGCATCATTATGCAAAAATACCATAGGTTTTCCTAATTCATCTCTTAAAATTTCTATGTCCATAAAAGAGAAACCCCTAATACCAGTTCCCAAAGCCTTACTTATAGCTTCTTTTGATGCAAAGTTTCCAGCTATAACCTCACTATTCATTCCTCTACTATAAAAATATTCTTTTTCCTTTTCAGTAAATATTTTATCAAGAAAACTCTTAGTATTTTTAATGGCTTTCTCAACTCTTTCTATTTCAATTATGTCCACACCAATTCCGACTATCATAGAGTTCCTCCTTTATATAAGTTATTTACCTCTTATGATACTACTACCAAGTAAAATCAGCTACATAATTATCTATATCTTCCCCTATAATATCTATCAAGTGTATTGGTGAAACTTGAAAATCATATAATTTTTGAACTAATTCGAAAACCTTTTCTTTATTTGGAGATATCTTTTCTACTGAGTCTCGTTCTATGTTAGTCAATATATTATGGACAAAATCTTCTCTTTCAATTTCTATACCATATACTTCTCTTCCCTTATAATTATTTTCTATAAGTCTATAAGAAAAATTAAGTTTTTTATCTCCTTCATTCAATTCCTTACACAAATTTTTAACAACTCTCATGTATATCCTCCTTATTTCCCTATCTTATATGCTTGTACACTTAGATTGTCTTTATCTTATCATCTTTATTTGAAAAAACATGTCAAATTCTGAATTCAAAACCTATTTTTTTATCGTTATTTAACGACATTTCTTATTCTAAAATTAATTTTATTTGTATTTTTATAGGAATATTTTAGTTTTTTATTTCAATTTTTTATATCTCAAAAAAAAGTTTTTATAAAGTTCATGAAAACGATACAATAGATAAAATTTATATACTTTTTAATATTTTCTTTTTAAAATTAATCATACTTACGTATTAAAATTTTCTGAAAATTCCCAATTATCTTTTAGTTTAAAATTAAGTTAACAGAGCCCAAATTCTATTTACTTTTAGGTGTAAAAGTGTATAATTAATAGTGTACAATTAATAAGCACTATTAATTGATATTTTTAATTAATTAATAATTTTACACTTGATTTTATATATATTTATCAATATACTACCCTTTTATTTAACATAATAAATTTATATTGATAAACATATATATTAAAAATTTAGTTAATTTTTTCTAAAACTAATGATTAAAGTTTATAAATTAAGTTATAGTATAAGTATTGATTTATACAAATTAAAATTAGGATTTTGAAGGGAGGTAGCTGCATATTATTCTACAAAAAATATGTAGCGTATGTAGTGAAACACTTAACTATTAAAGAAGATTTATTTTGGGTTGGAGCATTAGATCCAAATCTTAGAGTATTTGACATAATAATGTATACACCTTATGGAACAACTTATAACTCATATGTTGTTAAAGGAAACGAAAAAACTGCTGTTTTTGAAACAGTAAAAGAACAATTCTTTGATGAATATATTTCTAGATTAGAAGATTTAGGAGTTAATCCTTCTGAATTAGATTATATAGTTGTAAGCCATACTGAGCCTGATCATGCTGGTTCAATTGGTAAATTATTAGATTTAGCTCCAAATGCTAAGATTGTTGCATCACCAACAGCTATAAGCTATGTAAAAGAAATCATAAACAGAGATTTTGAATCTATTCCTGTTAAAGAAGGAGATTCTTTATCATTAGGAAATAAAACTTTAAAATTCTTGTCGGTACCACAACTACACTGGCCTGATACAATATACACTTATGTAGAAGAAGATAAGACTCTTATAACTTGCGATTCATTTGGAAGCCACTATTCTTGCGAAGAAATGTTTAATGATTTACTTCCAAGCGAAGAAAATTACATGGAAGCTTTAAGATATTACTTTGATTGCATAATGGGACCATTTAAACCTTTCGTTTTAAAAGCAATCGATAAAATAAAGGATTTAGATATAGATGTTATCTGTCCAGGTCATGGTCCAATATTAAGATCTAACCCTGAAAAAATAGTTGAATTATACAAAGAATGGAGTACTCCAGCTCCAGCTAACGAAGTTAAAAAAGCTTCAATATTCTATGTTTCAGCATATGGATATACTAAACAATTAGCTGAGAAAATAGCTGAAGGTATTAATTCTACTGGAAATGTTGAAGTTAACTTATACAACATAATAGAGCATGATATGACTGATTTAGTTGCAGAAGTTGGAACATCAGATGCTATATTATTTGGTTCACCAACAATAGTTAATGAATTACTAGAACCAGTTAGAGATTTAATGGCTAAACTTAATCCAGTAATTCACGGAAGAAAAGTTGCTGGTGCTTTTGGTTCATATGGATGGAGCGGAGAAGCTGTTCCAAGAATAGAATCAAGATTAAAAGAATTAAGAATGAAAATGCCAGTTGAAGGATTAAAGGTTAAATTCAGACCATCTAATGAAGAAGATGAAAAAGCTTTTGATTTTGGTGTTGAAATTGGAAATGCTATAAAATAAGATTATACAAAAAAGACAGAGAGAAACCTCTGTCTTTTTTTATATTAGGTTCAGTTTTAAGTAGGTGTTTATTTTAGCTAGTTCTTCAAACCTACTTAGTTTCAATCTAAAATCAGCCCTAGTTTAAAACAAAACCTTATATTATATATTTATTTTATATATATTTGCTAAAACTCATGGTCTACTCTATCATTTGTATAGTTAATAGCTTTAAAATCTTCTACAGATACTTCTACTATATATCTTCTTTTTCCCTCATCATCTTCAAAACTTCTTGTTATAAGTCTTCCACTTATACTAACTAAATCACCTTTTTTTAAATATTTACATGCTATTTCGGCTTTTTTTTCCCACATTATCACTGGAATAAAATCTTTTTTTCTTTCTCCATTTGAAGACTTAAAATTTCTTGAAACAGCTATGGTAAATTTAGTATAAACCTTCTCTCCATCCTCTACATATCTTAACTCTGGATCTTTTACTAGACGACCTAATAATACTATTTTATTCATGTAATATTACCCTCCTAACTATTAATTATTTGATATTTTAACCAATTAAGTAAAACTTATTCATATATTAAGGTAAAATATATTTATTTTAGTAAAAGTTTTACTTATAATATTATTAAGAATCATTTTAAACGGAGGTATTGCTATGGCAATTTTAGTTTGTGGTGGTGCAGGTTATATAGGAAGTCATATGGTTGCAGAACTACTTGAAAATAATAAAGAGGTTGTTATTTTAGATAACTTTGAAAAAGGTCACGAAGATGCTGTTTTAGGTGGCAAAGTATATAGAGGAGATTTAAGAGATAGAAGTATATTAGATAAAGTTTTCACTGAGAATACTATTGAAGCTGTAATAGATTTTGCTGCATACTCTTTAGTTGGAGAAAGCATGAGTGAACCTTTAAAATACTTTGAAAACAATGTTTATGGTACTATAAGCTTATTAGAAGCTATGAGAGATCATAATGTTAAATATATTGTATTCTCATCAACAGCTGCCACTTATGGGGAACCTGAGAATATTCCAATACTAGAGAACGATAAAAATCTTCCAACTAATGCTTATGGGGAATCTAAGCTTCTTGTTGAAAAGATTTTAAAATGGTGTGATACTGCTTATGGTATAAAATATACTGCCTTAAGATACTTTAACGCAGCTGGTGCTCATATTAATGGAAAAATAGGAGAAGATCACTCTCCTGAAACTCATTTAATTCCATTAATTCTACAAGTTGCTTTAGGAAAAAGAGATAAAATAATGATGTTTGGTGATGATTATAATACTAAAGATGGTACTTGTGTAAGAGATTATATTCATGTGTCAGATTTAGCCTCTGCTCATTCATTGGCTTTAGAAAGATTAATGAATGGTGGAGAAAGTAGAATTTACAACTTAGGAAATGGTACTGGATTCACAGTTAAAGAAGTTGTTGAGGTCACTAGAAAAGTAACTGGTCATAAAATCCCTGCAGAAGCGGCTCCTAGAAGAGCTGGTGATCCAGCTACCCTAATAGCTTCTTCAGAGAAAGCTATAGAGGAATTAAATTGGAAACCTAAATTCAATTCTTTAGAAACAATTATTGAAACTGCTTGGAACTGGCATAAAAACCATCCAAATGGATATGAAAAATAGATTAAAACTTTCAGTAATTTATCTTAATATTATAAAAGATTTAAAATTTTTCTAAAGTTTAATTAAATTCACAAAGTTTTTTTTTGCTTTAAAAACATATTCAAAATTTAAATTTCTTTTTTTAAAAAACTTTTAAATATATTGGAGTTAAAACCGTAACTCTTTATATTTAAAAGTTTTTTATTTTTATAACTATATTTTTAATTTTCAACTGAAATGTCTTTAAAAATTTCCTATAAAGCTTATAAGTATCTTATAAGATAAATCATTGAAAATCATAAACTTTACTTATTATAATTCACTTAATCTACTTTTTTCTGCTAATACTGCATTTATCTCTCCTCCAAGTATAAGAATTAAAGATGTTATAAACATCCATGTCATAAACATAAATACAGCTCCTAAACTTCCATATAACCTTGAATAATTGCTAAAATTATTTACATAGTATGCAAATATATATGATATAGATATCCAACCTAATGTTGTTATTGATGCCCCTGGCAATACTTCTAACCATCCAAGTCTCACACAAGGTGTAGCATTATATAAAAACATAAAAAATAAAATCATTATAAAAATAACTATTATATATCTTAAAATATTCCACATAAAATAAATGATTTCTGGGTGTTCAAACAATCTTAAGAAAAAATTTCCTATTACATCACCAAATACAAATAAAAATAAGGTAGCTATAATTACTAATGCTAAAAATATAGTGTATATTATTGATGTTAGCTTCAATTTTATATATGATCTCGTTTCCTTAACCCCATACGCCTTGTTTAACCCCTTTATAACAGCCTTAAAACCTGATGATGATACCCATATTGCCAATCCTATACTTATCCACAATAATCCTGTTTGTTCTCTTTCAACCACCTCTATAACAGTGCTCTGTATTAAATCATAAGCCGCGTTAGGCATTACATTACTTAGTAAATGTAAAACATAATCACTATTTAAATGGCTAAAACCTATTAATGTCATTAAAAACATTAAAAATGGGATGAAAGAAAGTATCATATAATATGCAAGCTGTGCACCCAGTGCAAAAATATCATCTTCTCCTATTTTCTTTACGAACATAGCAAGAAATATTATTGTCTTTCTTAGAAAACTTCTAGACTTGTCTTTCATAAAATACTCCTTATATAATTTAAATATTTAATTTTAACCTTCTTTATATTAATTATACATATTTCAAAACACTATGTATAATTAATAAAAATGTAACTTTTTTAGGAACTAATTGGAATAAAATTAAAATAGTTAAATATGTAAAAATTTATAAAAGGACGGTGAAATTATGTCAGAAGGGAAACATATAAAAAATGATACACCTAAAAAGAAAAGTAAAACTAAAGTAGTAATATTATCAATATTTTTTGTATTGCTTGTTGGTATTGGTTTAGGTTCTTATTACATATACTCCACACTTAATAAGATGGATATTAAAAAGATAGCACAAGATGATAAATCTTTAGGAATAGATGATAATAAGGATTTATTTAAAGATGGTATTATAAATATTGCTTTATTTGGTGTTGATAGTAGAGATCATAATGATATCGGTAGATCTGATGCCATAATCATAGCTACAGTTGACACTAAACATAATAAAATTAAGTTAACTTCTCTTATGAGAGATAGTTATGTTGATGTAGAAGGTCATGGTAAAACAAAATTAACTCATGCCTATGCTTATGGTGGACCTACATTGGCTTTAAAAACTATTAACCAAAACTTTGGTCTTAATGTAAAAGATTATGTTACTGTTAACTTTGATAATCTTGCCAAAATTATTGATGATATTGGAGGTGTTCCAATAACAATAAAATCTTATGAAGTTAATGAAGTTAATAAATATGTTAAAAGTGTTTCTGAAATAGCTGGAACTGAATATAAACCTGTACACGAAGGTGAACAAATATTAAATGGTACTCAAGCTGTAGGATATGCTAGGGTTCGTTATGTTGGAGATGGAGATTATGAAAGAACTCAAAGACAAAGAAACGTTCTTGATGCAATAATCAAAAAACTTTCAAAATTAAGTATTTCTGAATATCCTGAAACAATAAACAAACTTATGCCTTATGTTGAAACAAATTTAACTCCTTCAAATGTTATAAATATTGTAAAATCAGTTGCTTCAACTGGAATTCCACCAGTAGAAAATATGCGTTTCCCACTTGATGGATATTGTAAAGGCGCTATGATTGATGGTGTTTGGTATTTAACATTTAAACAACCTGATACTAAAGAACAAATTCAAAATTATATATATAAAGATATAAATCCTGAAAAGAAATAATTAAAGAAGCTAGAAAATAATTGTAAATTATTATTTTCTAGCTTTTTTGATATTTTTTAGGTGATATAATATATTTAAAATAAAAATATTAATTTTGAAAGGATGAAATTATGATTTACACTCTTGAAAATAAAGATTTAACAATCTCTTTAAGTAATCACGGTGGTGAATTATATAGCATAAAAGGAAACAAAGAAAATACTGAATTTTTATGGACTGGTGATGAAGCATACTGGAAATATCATGCTCCAATCCTATTCCCTATAGTAGGAAAAGTTTTTGATGGTAAATATAGAGTTGACGGTAAAACTTATGAATTACCTCAACATGGACTTGCTAGAGTTCGTGATTTTGAAATGATAGAAAAAACTAAAAATTCTATTTCCTTTGGATTAAGATACTCTGAAGATACTTTAAAAATATATCCATTTAAATTTTCATTAATAATAAAATACACATTAGAAAACAATAATATAAAAATTGATTATATAGTTAAAAATGTAGATAATAAAGAAATGTTCTTCTCAATAGGAGCACATCCTGCTTTCATGTGCCCAATTGAAAATGATTCATTTGAAGATTATTATTTTGAATTTGATAAAAAAGAAACTGCTAGTTTAATGCAATTAGTTGATGTTGGTTATTTTTCACATGAAGAAAAACCTTTCTTAGAAAATGAAAACATAATTCCTATTTCATTGAATTTATTTAAGAATGATGCCTTAATGTTTAAAAATCTAAACTCAACTAAAATATCATTAAAATCAAAGAAACATGCTAAATATTTAGAATTTGATTTTAATAACTTCCCATTTTTAGGATTATGGACAAAAGCTACTGGTGCACCATTTGTTTGCATAGAGCCTTGGTTTGGTCATGCCGACTTTTATGGATTCCAAGGAGAATTCAAAGATAAAGCTGGAATTCATTCACTTACTCCAAACTCAGAATTTATCTGTAGCTACAATGTTTCATTCTTTGAATAATATTAAAAATAAAAAAAGTTGAGTTAACTCTCAACTTTTTTATTCTTCATTATCTTCTTTATGATATCCATGAACTATCTTTTGCACTATTTTCTTTACAACGCTAGCATGTGCAATTAAAGTCATAACGGTTAAGAAAGTTACTATACGATCTCTTTCTTCTTCCTTTATATCAGAAGCCTTAATTATTTTTTCTATTTTATCATTATCCACTATTGGAGTATCTAGGAATCTTCTTATACTTTCTTCCTGTACTTCTCCAAACATCTTATAAGCTGTTTCCCATGATATTATGTCATCACTTCTATCATTAATATCATTAAAAGCTAAAGCAAATACCTTTTTTATTTCATCAGTTTTTAAAAGTGGTCTCATATAGCTTAAAAGCACTAGCTGGGCTAAATGAACTTTTGTATATCCACGCTTCTTACCATCTTCTGGTTTTGATATTACCTCACTTTTAATATAGTTTTGAACTATATTATTTGTAAATTTGTCTTCTGTAAACTTATCATTTAAATAGTCAATTACCTGTGAAAGAAATAAATCATACTTAGGTAATTCATCATAAGATACCATACTATTTTTTGACATTTCTTCTGCAAGAATTTTTATTTGTTCTGAATTAAAATTACTAATATCCATAAGCACACCTCAAATTTCGTTGTAAACCCTTATAATGTATTATATAGTATTTATAATCACATTACAAGTTACTAATTTCTTTTTATAGTTTTTTTAACTAAGTTTGTAAAAAAACATCTAAAATTATAAATATAAATTGAAACTTACTCCTTAAACCATTTTAAATTTAATGCTATAAAAGGTAAAAAATATAAATTTTTTATAATTCAATTTTAAATTAATTTTAAAATATTAACGCATATTTTATTCCTTTTAATAATTTATTTTCCTTATTTTACATTTGTTTTATATTTTAATAACATTTTTTTGTATTAATTAAATAAATATAAACAAACCACTACATATATCATAGAATATTATATATAATAAATAAATAGTTATGCGACATTTTTATTATTTTTTTCCAATTTTATTTCAATTGTATTTTTTTATTTTTAAAAATCTTACTTTTCAACAAATTTCATACTAAAGAACGTATTATAATCCTATTTTTTGAAATTATGTTAAACTAAACTATGGTGTTTATTAGTAAATAATTTGATTTTCGCCTTGACTTTTCAAAAAAATGGTAGTATATTGAATATATAAATTGGTTGAGAATAAAAAAATTGTAAACAAACATTTTTTTTGCCAAAACATGTTGACTTAATATTACAAGTTTGTTAATATTATAATGCGTTTTGTCGAAAGTTGTAAAATGCAAGGAGGAAATATAATGAAATCAACAGGTGTAGTAAGAAGAGTAGACGAATTAGGAAGAATAGTTATTCCTATAGAGTTAAGAAGAACATTAGATATCGCAGAGAAAGATGCTTTAGAAATCTATGTAGATGGAGAGCAAATCATATTAAAGAAATATGAGCCAGCTTGTATCTTCTGTGGAGATGCTAGAGATGTTGTTAACTACAAAGGTAAAAACATTTGTCAAAAATGTTTAGACGAATTAAAAAAATAGTAATTAACTTATTTAAATAAATAAATAATTAATTAACCATTTTAACCCTAACCAATAATAATTTTGACACTATATCCCCTTATAGTGTTAAAGCACTTCATAATCCCCTATGAAGTGCTTTATTTTTTATTTATATCTTTTTTTAATTTTCATTAAACTAACATTCATGTAAACACTATTTTAAACTTAAACAAAAAGTCCTGTTTTAAGAAAATGTTGATTTTAGCTATCCTTAATACATAATTAATTATTAGTAAAAATCAACACTAGTTTAGCAAAATAAAAAACTAATTTTAAGAAAAATAATTTCTTATTTTTTCTCAAATTCAGCATTTAATTCACATAAATAAAATTATATATCTAATGAATATTTATATATTTCAGACTTAGCAACTCCTCTATCTTTAGCAACCTTTTTTATAGCATCTTTTTTCTTTATTCCCTCATTATCTATATAATGAATTATATGTTCTTCTATTGTCATATCACTCCATTTTGCTGTGTTTTCTTCTTCAATTTCTTCTTCAGTTTTTCCTGAAATAACACAAACAAATTCTCCTTTTGGAGAATTCTCTTCAAAATATAGCTTAGCTTCTTCCATAGTCCCCCTATATATTTCTTCATGAAGCTTAGTAAGTTCTCTACAAACTGCTATTTTTCTATTTCCTAAACCTTCTTTTAAAGTATCTATAGTGTCTAAAATTCTATATGGTGATTCATATATTATTATTGTTTCAGTTCTATCCTTAATATCTTCTATAAAAGCTCTCTTCTCTTTATTTTCTCTAGGGAAAAATCCTTTGAACATAAACTTACTAGTATCTAACCCTGAATATATTAATGCAGTTGTAAAAGCAGTAGCTCCTGGTAAAACTTCAAATTCTATGCCTTCTTCTATACATTTTTGAACAACAACACTTCCTGGATCTGATATTCCTGGAGTACCAGCATCACTAACAATAGCTACATTTAAACCTTCTTTAACTCTTCTAAGGATTTCTTCTCCTTTTCCTTGTTCATTATGCTTATGATAGCTCATTAGAGGCTTCTTTATCTCAAAATGATTTAAAAGTTTAAGAGTCTGTCTTGTATCTTCCGCTGCAATTAAATCTGCATTTTTAAGAACCTCCAAGGCTCTTAATGTTATATCTCCTAAATTTCCAATAGGTGTTGGTACTAAATAAACTTTACTCATTTACTTATTCTCCCTTCCATATATTCTATCTATCTCTTCACTATATCCACCTTCATCTTTGTAAACATATAAAGGTGGTTCCCACTTAAGAAATGCTCCTCCATCTCTTTGTCCTTCAACCAAAACAATATTTGCTGCCTTCTTAGTATTTGGATGAACCATCCTAACTCTCTTAGGTTCAATTTTATATTTTCTCATAAGGCAAAATATATCAGCTAGTCTTTCTGGTCTATGTACCATATAAAGCCTTCCATTATCCTTTAAAAATCTTCTACTTGCTTCTATAACATCTTCTAAATTACACATAATTTCATGTCTGGCTATTGCAAGCTTATCCTCTGGATTAACAATCCCTGCATTATTTAATTTATACGGAGGATTAACAGTAACAACATCAAACTTACCCATTGATTTACTAAGTTCCTTATCTTTTAAATCTCCACATATAAAAGAAACCTTGCCCTCTATATTATTTATTTTTACACTTCTATTAGCCATTTCAGCAAATTCCTCTTGAATTTCAATTCCCACAGCTTCCTTAGGACTTCTTTTTCCATAGATAACAAAAGGAATTATTCCTGTTCCTGTACATAAATCTAAAACCCTATGTTTTTTATTAACATTAGCGAAGTTAGCTAATAATACTGCATCTACTCCAAATCTAAACCCCTCTTTTTTTTGAATTAAATGTAGCCCATTTAATTGCAAATCATCAAGAGTTTCATTTTCATTTACTAAATTTAAATCTAACTCCTTAAAAGTTTCATTCATCCTTGTTCACACTCACCTTTTTTATTATTAAGTAAATTTCTATTTGAAATTCATCAAATAATCATAGTCTATATTATATCACATGATTATTCCTATTAAGCCTTACTACAAATTAAAATCAAAAAAATATGCCAAACAGTAAAAATACTGCTTGGCATAAACATATTTAAAATTATAATAATCTTCTTGCTGATGAGAAATGATATATAGGTCCTACTATTACACCAACACCTGGTCTAGCAGCGTGAATCATTTGTCCACCACCTACATATATTCCAACGTGACCTACACCATTAGTAAATACTAAATCTCCTGGCTGTAACTGATCTCTTGATACTGGTCTACCTTGATTAATCTGTGAATAAGTAGTTCTTGTTATTTCCATACCTGCCGCATGTCTATAAACATAACTAGTAAATCCTGAACAGTCAAAAGTATCTGGGCCAGTTGCTCCAAATACATATGGTCTTCCAATAAATTGGTATGCATATGAAACTACTGATGAGGCCTTACCTTGACTTGGTGGAGCTACTGTGTTTCCACCTTTTGAAGGTTTACTTGCAGATGAATTACTTGATGAAGCATTACTTGAAGCTGAGCTACTTGAATTACTTCCTGTAGAATTAACATTTCCCCCTCTATTAGGAGCTGGATTAGATGCTGCCTCAGCTTTTTTAGTTTCAATTAAATCTTTAGCTTTGCTTATAGCTTGATCAATCTCTTGATTTACTGACTCAGTTTTTATTTGATTTTTTAAACCAGTTAATGCTGTAATAGCCTGATTTAATTGATCTATTGAACTTCCTGAATTTATTTTATCAGTCCATTGTTCTGCTAATTTTTGTTCTAAAGGACCTAATTCTCCAACAACCTTTTCTTGGTCTGCTTTTAAATCTTTTATTATATTTTCTTGATCTGCTTTCATTTTATTAAACTCATCAATTTGAGCTTGAGTTTCCTTATTAAGCTTTTCTAATTTAGCTGTCTTGTCTTGTAATTCTTTAACCTGACTATCTAAAGCTGCTTTATCAGAATTTAATTGATCTATAACCTGTCTGTCCATTCCCATAACTCTGCTTATAGCTTGTACTTTTGTTAAAAAATCACCAATACCATTAGAGTCTAATAAAGCACTTAAGTAATTAGCTTCTCCACCACTTTTATAAGTTGCTCTTATTCTCTTACCTAATACCTCTTGTTGTTTTTCTATCTTTTTCTTAGATTCTTCAATTTGAACTTTAACAGAAGCTATTTGTTCCTCAGTTTTCTTTATCTCTTCTTGATTTTGTTGAACTTTAAAAAATAAAGGTTCTAATTTTGCTGTTAAATCATCTATTTTATCTTCTAATTCTCTTATCTTCTTATTTATTTCTGCATATTTATCTTGCTTTTCTTGAATCTGCTGCTTTTGACTATCTGAAACCGGAGTTGCGAATACACTTTGTCCTACTCCAAATGTCATTGTAGCAGCAAGAACTGTTGAAATTATTTTTTTCTTCATATCTACCTTGCCCCCATTTAGTGAAAAATAGGAACTCATCCCTCCCCTGATAAAAAATTTCACATATCTATTATACATTTGAAACCTTTTTGTAACAATATAAAATTGTCACTTTTACGTTAAATAAACAGTTTTTTTTCAGTTTTTTTACAGTAAATTAATGTATTTTTACTTTTTATGCTATTTAGACATTTTTTTGGCAATTATTTTTTGTACTATTGATCCTCCAATAACAACTATAGCAAAAGCTATTTTTATTGAATTTCCATCAAAAAAACTATCAAGAGCCCCTAATATAGTTCCTAAAAATCCTATAAATATGTTTCCAATGGCATTTATTTGTATGTACCTTGAATTATATCTTCCAGCTTCATGTTCACCTTCAAATCTTTTTTTGTTGGCAAATAAAATTATCCCCATAACTATTAGTATGAAACTAGCTGCAAGCATAATTATTGATGTAATTTTCATTTGTTTTCACCTCATCTTAAATATTTTAAATACCTAATAATCATTATAACATCTTAGTAGAAATATCATATACATTAATGCAATATAATATTTTTGTTAGTTATTTTAATTTTTTTAAACTTTTTTATTTTTTCTGTTGACATTCTTTTTAAATGCCCTTATAATAATAAATGTCGCCGGGGTGTGGCGCAGATGGGAGCGCGCGTGGTTTGGGACCATGAGGTCGCAGGTTCGATCCCTGTCACCCCGACCACAAAGGAATTGCAAAAGCAATTCCTTTTTTTTATTTTAAAATAATTATAATTTTTAATTCAATTTTAAAAGAGTGTTTATTTTAGCTATACCTTAACACCTACTTAATTTCTCAGAAGCTTTTTTATTGAATATTCTAGGATAATAGCTAAAAAAAGCCGTCATAATTCAGAAAACTTAGCTTACTACCCTTATTATTCCATATTAAATGAAGCTCTAAAGAACTTATTAATATAGTCTTACATTTATATATAAAAATCCTATTCAAGATAAAATAATTATAAGTATAGATTTAAAATCAATAATTACTTATTTTGCTAATAAAAATAGGATTGTATTAATTTTAAAAACTTTTTAAAACTTAAAATATAAATACAACCCTAGTTATTCCCTTTAATTTACTTATTATTTAATATCTGCTAAACTATATATTCTATCAATTATTTTTTTATATTCTATCAATCTCTCTTTTAAATTTTTGATTTCTTCTTTTAACTCACTATTTTCTTCTTTGTATTTCTCTATGCTCTTATTGCTTTCCTCTATTTCTTTAAATATATCAATATACTCATCTCTTAACTTAGATAATATTTCATTTAAATTTACAACCTTATTTTCTATGTCTATTATAGGAGTATCATCTGAATTTTCATTTTTTATATCCCCCTCTTCAAAATCATCTGTTATAACTGTTTCTTTTATACTTTCCATAAGCTTTATCACTTTAAACCCATAGTCATCTCCAGCTGCCCACATACCACCTAAGTCTTCAACATATTTACATACTCCAAATAAATATTGATAATGTTTAGGATCTGGACTCTTAGCTTTTGGATATCCTATTGCGCCTGCATATAATGCTAAGTGATCTAAATGAGCTCGTACACCATCTTCCCAGGTTTTGAATTTAGCATGTGAATCTAAAGAATCATCAATTCCTACTGCTGTTTTGAGTCCACAAGGATTTTTAAATTCTTCTTTTACTACCCCACCAAAATTTCCATATCCAGTTTCTAAAGCAGCCTGTGCATAAGCCATTGTTGGATTTACTCCACCACACTCTTCAAAAAAACTCCAATATAAATCTGCTAATCCAATGAAAATTTCAGTAGCACCTCTATTCTTAGCCCATTGCTTAGCTTTTTCTTTTTCCCCCCAAGGTTTATCAATTATACTTATTTTAACATCAGTCATGCCATCTCCCCCAATTATACTATTGTTTATAGGTTTTTCACTAATAATTTCATTTTCTTGTTCTAAATATTTTAGGATACCATTAGCTAGTCCTTTAGCAATTTTTTCTTTAAAATTATAATCTTTAAGTAAATTTTCTTCTCTTGGATTACTTAAAAAGCATATTTTAATTAAAGCAGCCGCATTATCTAACCCATTAAGCTCATTGTAGACATCTTCCTTAATTCCAATAATGCTTATTCCAGTTTCTCTATTTATGCTATCTAATATATGCTCACTTATTTTATATCCATCTACTGAATTTTGATTATAAAAAATCTCAGTGCCACAATCCATAAGATTATTACTACTATTAAAATGTACTGAAATAAAAACTTTACTTTTTAAACCTTTAGCTATCTTATTTCTTTCTCTCTCACTTAAATACATATCATCCCGTCTAGTAAGTTTAACATTAATTTTACTTTTTTTTAAAATAACTTCACAAGCCTTACATATAAATAATGTACACTCTTTTTCTTTAATTCCATCTATTCCAGTTGCACCAACATCATACCCACCATGACCAGGATCCAAAACAACTTCAACCATTAACTTCCCCTATTTTTAAATGCTATCAATAAATTATATTCTTAATACTTTCTTTTATTCTATGTTCTCTTTAAGCTCCTCATTAATACTTTTTTTAAACTCTTCTTCTAAATAACTATCTTCTTTAGCTGCTGCTTTGAACAATGATATATAAAATAACCAAACTAAACCTACTAAACCTGTTAATAATACATATTTCATAAAAATCACCTTTTTCTTAAATAATTATTTATTTAGAATACTTTCCAAATAATAAAAATTTATACCTTCCTACTAATACAATCCTACTAATACAATTTCTTAATTTTGCATATACTAACTCTGTTAATTTATAATAGGAGGATTATTTATGAATAGAAAATATGAAGCTTTACTAAAAGATTTAGTAAAAACTTATTACTCAAATGACAACTTTGATGAAAAATTAAATAATATTATTTCAAATGAATTTAATAGTAAAGAAGAAGCCATAGAAGTTTTATCCTCTCTTTGTGGTGTTAATATAAATATTGATTCAAACAAACTCTCATATGATTTTAAAAAAGCAATCACATCAAATGAAATCAGAAAAAATTTAGTAAAAAAAATATCTGTTTGCACAAAAGATTGTAAATCATCTGATGGTAAAGCAAAGTGTCAAAGTCTTTGCCCATTTGATGCAATATTGACTAATCCTATAGATAATAGTAAATATATTGATACAAATCTTTGTCAAAACTGTGGTATATGTGTTGAAGTTTGTGAAAATGGTAACTTTTTAGATAAAATCGAAATACTCCCAATAATTGATTTATTAAAAAATAATAAAAAGGTAGTAGCAGCTGTTGCCCCAGCTATTTCTGGTCAATTTGGAGAAAATGTAACCTTAGATATGCTTAGAGAAGCTTTTATTAAAATTGGTTTTGTTGATATGGTAGAAGTAGCTTTCGCTGCTGACATACTTTCAATTAAAGAGGCTGTTGAGTTTAACAATCATGTAGAAAAATCAGGCGATGTTTTAATAACATCTTGTTGTTGTCCTATGTGGGTTGGAATGCTAAAAAAATCTTACCATCAATTAGTTAAAGATGTTTCTCCCTCTGTTTCTCCTATGATTGCCGCTGCAAGAGTCATAAAAAAACTTAGTCCTGATGTTAAAGTTGTTTTTATAGGACCATGTATAGCCAAGAAGGCAGAAGCTAAAGAAAAAGATTTAATTGGAGATGTTGATTATGTGCTTACTTTTGAAGAATTAAAATATATATTTGAAGTATTAGAAATAGATCCATCCTCTTTTAAAGGAGTACCTTCAATAGAATATACTTCTCGTGGTGGAAGGTTGTATGCTAGAACTGGAGGGGTTTCTGAAGCAATTCACGATGTTATAAAAGAATTATACCCAGAAAAAGACAAATTATTTTTATCAGTCCAAGCAAATGGAGTTAAAGAGTGTAAAGAATTATTAAATAGCCTTCTAAATAAAGAAGTAAAAGCTACATTTATAGAAGGAATGGGATGTGTTGGTGGATGTGTTGGTGGTCCAAAAAGAATAGTTGATTCAAATATAGGAAAAGAAGCTGTAAATAAAGTAGCTTATGAGTCTCCAATAAAAGTTGCCACTCATAGCAATACAATGGATGAGATTCTTTCAAGATTAGGAATAAACTCACTAAAATGCTTTGAAAATAAAGAAAAGGTAGAATTATTCCAGCGTGAATTTGAAAATTAATTTTTAATCTAAAAATATTATACCTTGTACCCCAATACAGTTTATATTAAACTGTATTGGGGTGAGGTATAATGCTTAATAATATAAAAGGGGTAATTTTTGATCTAGATGGAACTTTAGTTGATTCAATGGGAGTATGGGCTAAAATAGATGTAGACTACTTAAATAATCTTGGATATGATGTTCCACCAAACTTAAAAGAAGAAATTACGCATTTAAGTTTCAACGAAGTGGCAAAGTATTTTAGAAATAGATTTAATATTGAAGACTCTGAAGAAAAAATAATGGAAACTTGGCATAACATGGCTTATAAAGAGTATGAAAAAAATATAAAACTTAAGCCAGGAGCTAAAGAATTTCTTAAAAGCTTAAAAGATTCAAAGATTAAAATTGGACTAGCTACTAGTAATTCATATCCTCTTCTTGAAGTTTCTTTAAAGTCAAATGGTGTATTTGATTTATTTGACTCAATAACAATTACAAGTGAAGTATCAAGAGGAAAGAATTTTCCTGATGTTTATCTTCTAGCAGCTGAAAGATTAGGGTTAGAACCTAGTGAATGTGCCGTTTTTGAAGATATTTTACCAGCAATAAAAGGTGCTTTAAGTGCTGGAATGAAAGTATTCGCTGTGGAAGATTATACTGTTTCAACTGAAGAAAGAGAAGAAATAAAGAAATATGCTCACAAATACATAGAAAATTATAATCAATTGTTAATAAAATAGAGTTGGATTTAAATCCAACTCTATTTTATATCATTGTTAAAATTAATTTATTATATATAAATTTTCTTAAAAAATTTTCTAAAATCTAATTAATCCCTATTATGCCTACTCTTCTAAACACCTCTTAATTTTCTCTGCCCTACTATCCCAAGTATTATTAAGTGCCTCTCCTCTAACTATATTTATATATTCTTCACTAAAACGCAATTCATTTAAAGCTCTATCAATATTCTCTATAAATTCATTACTATTTTTAGAAACAATACAAGATTTATATTTTAAACATTCTCTTATATTCGTTGTAACTATTGGTTTTCCTAAAGCCATATATTCGAATATCTTAATTGGTGATGTAGAATCAGTTATATCATTTTTAATAAAAGGTACAATGCAAACATCAAAATGGATAGAATAATTTATTAATTCATCATAATTGACAATACCTAAATAAGATATATTATGATATTTATCCAAACCACTCTTATCATAGGAGCCATCATAATCCATACCAATAAGTACTATCTCATACTCTTCTCTCTCTTTTGCTAATCTACCTATTAAATCATAATCAAACCATTTAGCTAAAGCACCATAATAGCCTATTATAGGCTTTTTTTTATTTAATATAAATTGAAACTTTTCTTGTTTACCAAAATCTGACTCTCTAATATTATTATCAAAATCTACCCCAAATGATTCTACATTTAAATTGTTCTTATCTTTCCATTCAAATTCTATATTTTTTATTACTATAAAATCATCCAAATTAACTCCATTAGGAACTAATATATTTTTATTTTCTCCTCTTATAATATCTACTTTATCTTTTAAACCCTCAGCAGTAGAAATTACAAATACATTCTCTTTATCACTTAGCAACTTATTATGTCCATTTAACATATCAGATGTTACCTCATATCCACTTATATCACTAGATAATTCATCAACAAAATCATATATAACATTAAACCCTTTATCTATATAACTTTTTATCAAATCATATCCAACAAAATTTAAACAAGTTGCATATACATGAACAAACCTAGGTTTTTCTATTGCTTTTATAGCCTCAAAAAAAGCTGAATTTAAACTGTACATATCTAAATTAACTAGATATAAGTTTTCCTGTATTTTTTCTATTGAAAACAAGTCATCATTTTTTATGTCACTTCTATATATATATAATATCTTCTTTTTACTTAAAGCTTCTGCTAAATGTTGAGGTCTTTGCTTCATTTCTATATTCCACCCAAAAGATGCATGAAATACTATAATCTCATCATATTCCTCTTCATTTAATATTTTTAAAAACTCATTGTAAAAACAGTTAAATTGTTTTTCAAATAATATTGAACTTATTGCATCATCAATAGCTAAAGATATTTGAGAACAAATATTATTAAATTCTCCTGAAATAATTTTTTCATCATAAGATTCATCCAAAAATATTTCTACTTCACTATTAATATTAACCAATAAATTTATAAGTTCTTTTAATCCAAGTCTTTTTATAAGCCATTCATTTAATTTTATCTTTTCTTCATGAGTAATATCAAATTTATCCTTTTTTATTATATTTTCAAAAATATTTTCCATAAAAGCTCCCTTTCTCAAAATTCTTCATGCCATCTTGAATTTAAAAATATAAATCCCTCTTCTTCATCTTCATTCTTAACTTCAAATGAAACTAAATTTTCTTTAGATTCTAAAGAAACAAGATTTTGACTTTCAGAAAATATAATATCTAAATAATAAATTCCTCTCCTAACATCTAATGATTCTATTTTAAACTCTATTTCATTTTCTCCTAATTCCCAAGGTATAGTAACCCCATCTACATTACTGTTAACAGAAAAAATAAATTGATCTGTACTTCTAAATTTAGTAGGTTCTTTATAGGCTTTTCTTATTTCAATAGTTATTCCTGCATTTCTAACTGAAGTTTTAAAAACATTATAATTTATTTTAAATTCTATTGAATCACCTTTTAAATAAAACTCTTTTTTGTTTAATATATTAACCTCATTTATCTCAACAAATTTACTTTTTTCAATTTTCTCTTCCTCATTTGATGTAGAATTCATCAAATTTTCATAATAATTTTCAACAATATCAAAGGCTGTTCCAATCTCCTTAACTCTTCCATTATCAAGCCATACAACTCTTTCACAAAACTCTTTTACAGTTTCTAAACCATGTGAAACATAAATAACAGTTTTTCCACTTTCCTTAAACTCATTGAACTTATCAACACACTTTTTTTGAAAACTAATATCTCCAACTGATAATATTTCATCCACAATTAATATATCTGGATTTATATTTATAGCCACTGCAAAAGCTAACCTTGCATACATACCACTAGAATAATTTTTTACAGGTTGACTTATAAACTCTCCTATATCTGCAAAATCTATTATTTCATCTTTTACCCTTTCAACCTCTTCTTTTGTTAACCCCATCAAACTTCCATTAAAAAATATATTTTCTTCTCCTGTAAGCTCTGGGTTAAAACCTGTTCCAAGTTCTAAAAGTGAGGATACTCTTCCATTCACTTTTACTTCACCTGATGATGCATATGATACCCCAGTCAAAATTTTTAATAAAGTTGATTTTCCAGCACCATTATTCCCAATTATCCCAAGTATTTCTCCCTTATTAACATAAAAACTAACATCACTTAAAGCTTTAAATTCATCTATATTTTTTTTGCTAAAAGGATTAAGTATGTTCCTTATTTTGCTTACATTTGAATCATAAACTTTATAATTCTTACAAAGATTTCTTATCTCTATAGCTCTCTCCATACTTTTCCTCCTTCAACTAATCTAAAATAAGATTTTTAATAGCCTTAGCTTTCGCATTCCATGTATTTTCTTTTCCTTCTTTTCTAAGTAAATCTATGTACTCTTTTGAATTTTCCAATTCTGTTGCCTTTTTTATACTATTTATAAACTCTTCATGAGAATTGCTAACTAAAGGTGATTTATATTTTCTACACTCTGGTAAATCTGTAGTAACTATAGGTTTACCTAAAGCCATATACTCAAACAATTTAACTGGTGATGTTGACTTAGTTATCTCATTTATTTTAAATGGAATTATAGATACATTAAAAAACCTTGCATATTTAGGTAATTCACTATAATCAACAGTTCCTAAATAATGAACATTTTTAAAATCTAATATTCCACTCTTTTTTAAAGAACTATCATAATCTATTCCTATTAGAATAATTTCATATTCATCCTTAAATTCATTTGCTAATTTTTTTATTAAATCATAATCAAACCAATTAGCCAATGCACCAAAATAACCTATTATTCTCTTATTTTTTCTTACCAAACTTCTAATTTTATCAGGTATTTTTTCATTAGATAAATTAATAAAATGCTTATATTCAACGCCATTAGTTACAAGGGCTAGATTTTTCTCCCCTCTAACTTCTTTAACCTCTTTATAAAGTTTATCTGCAGTGGCCACAACATAAACATTTTCACTATCCTTTAACATCCTTTTATGACTTTCCTTTATTTCATCACTTATTTTCACACCAGCTATTTCATCAGCAAAATCATCAACATACTCATAAATTATTTTAAAGTTCTTATCCGTAAATTTCTTAAGCCAAATATCATATTCAACAAAAGCTGTTGAATAAATCTGCCCAAAGGCAGGAATTTTACTTTGTGAAACTATATCAATCAAACATTCTTGAAGCCAATATAAATCTGTATTTACTAAATAGATATTTTCTCCTAATTTTTTATAAGTTTTTATATCTTTATCAACATAAGGTGATGCTTTATAAAAATATAAAATATTTTCTTTAGCTAAATTTAATGCAATATGCTGTGGCCTTTGAAACATCTTAACATAAAACCCAAAATAAACATCAAAAATTATTATTGCATCATATTTTTTACTCTTTATAGTGCCAGTTATTTCATCAAAAAATGTTTGCTTTTGATCTTCATATCCTTTTTCTCTATATTTCATAAACATAGGTTTTAAAATAGGTCTTAATAAATTTTTCACCTTTCTTTTCAAGCTCATATTTCACCTTTCCATACCTTACTTCTATATATTTTTTTCTATCAAATTATCTAATACATTAGCTTTTTCATTCCAAGTATTTTTAAGTGCTTCTTCCTCTAAGTATTTATAATAAAAATCTCCTTTTTTCAAATTCAATGCATGGTCTAATTTCCCTATAAAATCATCATGATTTTTTCCTATTAAAACTGATTTATATTTTCTACACTCCCTCATATCAGTAGTTACAATTGGATGTCCTATAGCCATATATTCAAATAATTTTACTGGACTTGTAGACTCTGTTATATCATTAAGTAAAAAAGGAATTATTGATACTGAAAAATATTGTGCATACTTATTAAGTTCTTTATAATCCACTACTCCTAAATAGTGTACATTTTCTAACTCTTCAATCTTGCTATCCTTAAAGCTACTATCATATAAAAAACCTATTAGTACTATTTCATAATTTTTCTTTTTTTCTGCAACCTTTCTAATAAGTTCATAATCAAACCACTTAGCTAAAGCACCAAAATATCCTATTATAGGATTTCCTTTATTGATAACCTCTCTAAGTTTTTCTGGAATCCCATCACTTAATAACTGCCAATGAGAATACTCAACACCATTAGTAATCATAGCAATATTCTCATCATCTCTTATTTCTCTAATCTCTTCTATAAGTTTATCTGCCGAACCAACAACTATATTTCTTTTATCAGCTATAATATGTTCATGTCTATCATAAACAAAATCAGGTAACCCCCCTGAAATTTCATCTGACAACTCATCTATATACTCGTAAATAATTTTAAATCCATTATCTAAATATTTTTCTCTTATGTATTCTTCTTCTAAATAAATATCTGTTGAATAAAGTGATAAAAATTTATTTCCTTTATAAGATCTTAAAATATCAAACATTGCATTTTGTAAAGCAAAGTTAGCCATATTTACTAAATACAATCTATCTTTTAACTTTTCTATAGTATTTACCTGAGAATCAAAGCGTTCTGATGTTCTATAGAAATATAAATACCCTTTGTCAGTAAGATTATTAGCCATATGTTGAGAACGTTGAAATAAAGGAATATTCCACCCAACCCTAGAATCAAAAACTACAATAGCCTTAAACTCTTCATTTTTTAATATTTCATCAAATATTGCATTAGCTTCCTCATAATTTTTTCTATAAATTAAAGCACTACTATTAAACTTATTTTTAAAAATTCTCTTAACATATATAAAAGCTTTTTTTATTAAATTAAATACGCCTTCATCCCTTAATATTTCCCCACTTCTTCTTATCACTCGTCCTATACTCATACTATTTTCCACTACCCTTTCCATGAATGATTTAGTATTATAAAACCTTCACCTCTGTATCTATCATCCAAAGTAAAACTATATGCATTTATCTTTCTAAAAACCTCATTTTTTCCATCCATTAACACAAAATCTATATAATAAACACCAGCAACTAGATTAGTTTTTTCCAAAACAACTTTTATTTTATTAACTCCATTCTTAAATGGTGTTATAACCATGTTATACTTACTACTTATTCCGCACACAAACTGATCACTTCCTCTAGTAAGCCCTGGTTCATAATCAGTTTTTCTTACCTCTAAAACTATATTAGGATTTTTAACTTTATTATCTAATACATCATAGGAAATTTCTAATTCTATATCATCATGATATTTTATCTTTTTACTATTTCCTCTAATAAAGATATCTTTTATTATAGAACTATTTAGCGATTTAATACTTTCAATATTCACTGGATTAAAACTCTTATTATAGTACCTCTCAACAACAATAACAGAATTTCCATCATCAACAATTTTTCCATTTTCAAGCCAAATAGCTCTATCACAAAATTTCTTTACTGTTCCAAGCCCATGAGAAACATAAATTATAGTCTTGCCTTGCCTTTTAAAATCATTAAATTTCTCCATACACTTAACCTGAAATCCCGTATCACCAACTGATAAAATTTCATCAACAATAAGAATATCTGGATTAACATTTATACCCACAGCAAAAGCTAATCTTGCAAACATACCACTTGAATAACTTTTAACAGGTCTATATACAAATTCTCCTATATTAGCAAACTCAAGTATATCTTTTAACTTTTCATCAATCTCATTTTTTTCTAATCCATTTAAACTTCCATTAAAATATATATTTTCCATTCCTGTAAGCTCTGGATTAAATCCAGAACCTAGTTCTAACATAGAAGATACCTTTCCATTAATCTCAATATTTCCTTCACTTGGAAAAGCAACGCCTGTTAATAACTTTAAAAGTGTTGATTTTCCTGCACCATTAGCTCCGATTATTCCAACACATTCTCCTTTACTTACCTCAAAAGAAATATTATCTAAAGCCAAAAATTCTTTAATATTCTTATTACTACCAAAAACATTGGCTAACTTTTCTGTTCTCTTTTCATATAACTTATATTTTTTAGTAAGATTCATTACCTTTATAACAACAGTCATTTATTGTTTCACTCACCCTCTATAAAACATCATCAAATTCTGGTCTAAACTTCTTAAACACCTTAGAACCAAAGATATAAAGTATTAATGTTACACTCCAAAAATAAACTCCATATTTAAACGTAAGAATATTTGTTCCTAAATAAGCATCTCTAAATAATACAGTCAGATAATATAATGGATTAAGTTTTAAAATATTCTCAATCCAAGGAATACTTCTTCCTATAGGTAAAGACCCTGCCTGCCACATAATAGGACACATCCAAAATAAAAATTGCATAAAAACTGATATGGCATGAAGTATATCAATAGACATAACAACCCATGCTGATAAAAGTCTAGACAATGCGCCTAAAAATATCAGTGTAATTATAATTGCATAAATTAATTTAGGAAAATTAATTAAACTTAAGTTACCATTCGTCCAGAATATAATAAAACTTATAATTAAAAGAACTAAAAATGTATAAAAACTTATTAATATTCTTATTGTTGGCAATATCTCTACTGGGAATTTAACTTTCTTAACTAAAAATGCATTTACCCTAATAGAACTAGCCCCTGCTACAATAACATCTGAAATAAAAATCCAAGGTATATACGCTGAAACTAACCATACCAAATAACTAACCTCAACTTGTTGAACTCTTTGCTTCATACCTGTTGAAAAAATCATCCAAAATACTGTTATCATGGCTAGTGGTCTGATTATAGCCCATGTCATTCCTAATTTTGAACCAGCAAACTCTTTTTTAAACTCTTTTTTTGATATACTAAACATCATTCTCCTATGAGAAAAAACACTTTTCTCTAATTCAAGCCACTCTTTCAAATTATCCACCTCAACTTACCACATATTAGTTTGCTCTAGTATTATTTCTATATACCTTAGAAGTATTAACTTATAATTAGTTTTATAGTCATTTTTTAAGAAAAATTTATATTATTAGAACAATTAATCATTTGAATAATTTAATTCATAAAACAAATAATCATTAAACTAAAAAATCTTAATACTTTATCTTCAACTTTTAAATAATTAAATTTAAAAGTTCTGTTTTAAGAGAGTGTTGATTTTAGCTATCCCTTCAGGCCTACTTAATTTTAAGTAAAAATCAAAATTCTGTATTTTGAACTTACACCTTCTAATAAATATAAGAAGGTGCTTCCTATTTAAGTTTTAATATTAAAGAATAATAGCTAAAGCGAAAAAACTCCCTCTAGTCAAACAACTTCGCTTTTTAACTCTATTATTCTTCCATATTCAATAAAAATCTAAACTGCTTATTAAGATTGTCATAAAGTTCTATCTAAAATCAATACTAGTTTAAAAAAGAGCCAATTTAAAATCTCTTATATAATACATAAATTAAAATTATTGTAACTACCTATTTTTAAGCATAAAAAAATAGGTATAAGATAAAATCTTATACCTATTTAATAAATAGAAACTAAGCTAACTTAACTCCATATTTTTCTCTTAACTCTTTTACTAACTCTAAGTATTTCTTTTGTTGTCTTTCTTGTATTAACATAGAAACAACTTGATCTTTAACTTCTTCAAATGATTTAGTTGAGCTTTCTTTTTTATCTTCAACTTTTATTAAGTGATATCCAAATTGAGTTTTAACAGGCTCACTAACAACTCCTAAATCTAAGTTGAATGCAGCTTCCTCAAACTCTGGAACCATCATTCCTCTTGAGAATGCTCCTAAATTTCCACCTTGCTCTTTTGAAGGACAAGTTGAATATTTTGATGCAGCTTCTTCAAATGAAACAGATCCTGAAGCTATTTCATCTTGAACCTTCTTAGCTTCTTCTTCTGAAGCAACTAAGATATGCTTAGCAGTAACATTAGCTGGCTCAGCGAACATTTCTTTATGTTCTTCATAATAAGCTTTAGCTTCTTCATCAGTTACAGTAACTGATGATAAAGTTTTCTTCATAACCATTTGAGCTAATAATTCTTTAGCAAATTTATTTAATTGATCAGTATATTCCTCAGTTTTATCTAAACCAGTCTCCTTAGCGAACTCTGACATTAATTCAAATGCTATAGCTTGCTCTAAAACTTGTCTTTTACCTTCTTCACTTGCAAGCATAGCTTGTTGTTGTGCTGGGTATCTTGCTATTATTTCATCAATGTAATCTGAAGTTATTTCTACATTTCCAACTGTTGCTAAAACTTTCTTTTCCATCTTTATTATCTCCTTTGTAGTTAAAGTTTTATTTTCCTATACTTCATATATTAACATATATTTATTTAATTACAAAGTAATTCTAAGTATTTTCATATTATTTAAAATAAGATAATAAATTTATAACTTGAAAATATAAATCAATAATTTTCTAAATATAAAATCACAAATATACTTAAATTTATAAAAATAAACTAATTATTAAAAACTAGAAATAGCAAATCAGAACTTTTTTTTATTTTTTCTCTTTTTATTTTATTTAAATATTTAATACCTTTCTTAATAACTATCTTTCTCTATTTTATATTAAGGTTCTTAATAAACTATTTATTATTTATTGATAATTAATATTAATTGTTATATAATATACACAATTAAAGGAGGAATATTTATGTCAATAGAATTAAATCAATTAGCTCCAGATTTTAAATTAAATGGATCAGACGGAAAAGAACATTCATTAAATGATTATAGAGGGCAAACAGTAGTATTATACTTCTACCCAAAAGATAACACAGCAGGATGCACAGCAGAAGCTTGTTCATTTAGAGACAATATTGAAATATTCAGAAATTTAAATGCAGTTGTACTTGGAATATCTAGAGACTCATTAGTATCTCATGATAAATTCATAAGTAAACTAGGACTTCCATTTGTTTTATTAAGTGATTCAGATGAAGTTGTATGTAATTTATATGATGTTATAAAAGAAAAAAACATGTATGGACGAAAATATATGGGTATAGAAAGAAGTACCTTTATAATAAATCCAGAAGGAATACTAACTCATGAATTTAGAAAAGTTAAAGTTAAAGGACATATAGAAAAAATATTAGAAATATTAAAGTAAATATATATTAATATAAACAAAATTAATAAAAATCCACCAGCTTAGCTGGTGGATTTTCTTAATCCCTATAAGGGCATACACACTTAAATTGGTCTGCCAGCCGCTTGCTGCCCTTAAAAAGATCCATATATTCTTCAATTACTTTCTTATTTTTTCTGAAGGTATCAATATAAAATCCTCTGAACCAGAAATATCTATTTCCATACTTATATTTAAAATTTGAAAACTTTTCGAAAATCATAAGACTACTATTACCTTTTAAAAATCCAACAAAACTTGAAACACTCATTTTCAACAAGCATATGTATATGGTCTACGCAAGCGTGCGCTTCGACTATTTTAACTCCTTTCCATTCACAAAGCTGTCTTAATATCTTACCTATCTCTTTTTTCTCTCCATATATTTCTTTCCTTCTGTATTTCGGTGAAAAAACTATATGATATTTACAATTTCATTTTGTATGTGTATCCATTTAAAAACTCATTCTATTAAAATGAGTTTTTTTATTATATCGCTAAAGCTCATCTAACCTCACTCTCATAGCAAGTGGTTTTCATTAAACACAAAAAAGCTTAGTGAAAATTCACTAAGCTTTTGGTGGCTCGAGCAGGAATCGAACCAGCGACACGAGGATTTTCAGTCCTCTGCTCTACCGACTGAGCTATCGAGCCATATAATAAAAAACCTGGCG
>NZ_JARIDH010000033.1 GCF_029267215.1 Clostridium sp.
AAGTATTTAAGAGTATAACTGCTGATAATGGCTCTGAATTTGCTGATTTATCAGAATTTGAACTAAAAACAAAAACTAAAGTGTATTTCACTCACCCATATTCTTCATTTGAAAAAGGTACAAATGATCGTCATAATGGACTGATTAGGCGTTTTATCCCGAAAGGAAAACGAATTTCAGATTACTCACTTGAAACTATATCTTTCATAGAAAATTGGATGAATACTCTTCCTACTATGTGCTTGTTCTCCCCAGCATATACATCGTTCTTTCATATCATCATCTTTTAATATGTCTAGAATTTCTTTAAATAATATAATTTTTGATATTATTTCTTCTCCTTCTTCAACTATTTTTATTAAATTATTATTCATGTGATCTATCAATCTAATTGCAAAATCTAAATCAAAATTTATAATTTCTTCTTCTGTTTTAATAAAATAATAATATAAATGATAATCGTAACATGTTAGTTCTTGAACTCCTATCTTAACTACAACTAAATTATCCCCATTTAAATCCTTATAAAATTCCTTAACTATACCCTTCTGCATTTTATAGTCTGAAAATTTATTATTTACAACAAGCTTATCTCCTTTTTAATATTTTGCATATTATTATCAACTGGTATAATCAAAAAACACAATTAGTGCATATTATAATGAATCTAATAAACATATAGTAAAAGAACATTTAGATTTAATCTGTAAGACTCTTGAAGTTAAAGTAGAAGACATTGTTGAGGTTGTAGAAGATGAGTATTAATAACCTCCCAAAATAGGCTCTAGTCTTTTTTTAAGGATAGATTTTGTTTTTTTATTAACTAAATTTTAAAATTTAGTTAATAAATTAAGGAGGTACTCTAATGAAAAAATTACTAATATTAACTTTAACATTTATAATAACTACATCTTCTTTTATCGGGTGTAATAATACACAACCTAATGAACCTACTAAACAAACATCTGAAGATTCTAGCACTAATAAACAAGAAGTAAAAGAAACCCCTGAACAAACTGTAGAAAAAGCTAACAATGATCCTAAAAAAGTAGATTCTGAACAATCAAAACAGACTGAAGCAACCACACCTAAAAAAACTAAAAATCAAACCTCAAATGCAGATAATCAATCAAGTAAAAATAATACTGAATCTAAAACTAAAGAAACTTCTAATAATACTTTAAAATTTTTAGGTAATTATTCCAAAGATAAGTTGTATATTGACTCTAAAAATAATTTATATGGTTTTATAGTTAGAGATTTAAAAATTAAAAAGCCTAATATAGATAATTTTAAATACAATGAAGTAATAGCTACCTACGGAAAAATCAAATATCCTAACTTCTTAAAATTAAATAATAAATTTATTCCTGTTAATTTCGCTGGATTTCAATTTACAGATTCTACTAATCTAATTAAATTTGAATTTAATTGTGATGAATCTTACATTGATCCTGAAACCAATAAAAGCTATTCAGTAGATTATATATATAAAATTTTAACAGATACATCTATAAATTCTAAATGCAAAATAACATATAAAGCTAAAGGGAAAGATTGGGTTTGTGTATCATCAGAAGGAAATGGTATTATTACATGTTATTTCGTTAAACTTAAAAAAGACATGAATACATCTTTTAGTTATACTTACCCTAAAAAATACGAAAAACTATTTAATCCTATAATACAACAATCTTACAACTCTTTTAAAACAGATGACATAGTTAAAAACAATTAATACTTATATAGCAATTAATTACGGTTCTAGCTTTTTATTTTTTATATCTTCTTAATACGCATTCCTTGGTAGTTAAATAGCTCTAATTTTAATTATTTTGCTTTAGTTAATAAATTATTAAGTCTAATACAAAAATAAAGCGTTCTATGAGCCTTATATTTATATATGTAAGGATGTCGTGTTTCACGACTCCCTTACAATTATTTACTACAATAATAATTGCAATATTAAATTATTATGTGAATCTACAACAAATCTTTCTACTATAAAATATCTACAATATTTATCACCATATGTATTTCTATGTTCTAAAAAAGTATTTACACTCATTAAGCTATTTCTAAGTTCTTCATCATAATCTTTTTCTATATTTTCTACTCCATCTTCTGAAATAAAAAACACCTTATCTCTTTTATTTATAAAATCTTCACTAAATTTTTTAATATATTATCAGACTTATTCATTAATAAATACTCCCTCTGTTTTTAATTACATTTTCAACATACTCTGAAATTTTTTCATTCTTCAATACTTCTAAATCTTTATCCCCAACTACTATTAAAGGTGAAACTGCTCTATAAATTCCATCTTCATTTATAATTCTAAATCTATATTTTTTATATCTATAAATTTCAATAAATTCAGAACTATTTTTTTCATCATTCCTTGTATCTATTTTAGTATCTCTCTCATCTAAAGCTTTTTTACGGTCATTTAAATGTTTTCTTTGCATTACTGAACTTATATTATTCCCTTTTATAGGAAAACTCATTTTTCTCTTCCTCCCATAATTTACTATAATTATATTTTAACAAATTATGTATAAACAGTAAATGAGACTGTTTTAGGACTTTTAGATTCATTAAGGAGTAATTTAGGAACAATTTTAGGAAAATGTAACTTCAAGTACAGTATCAGTATTTTATCTTTAAACTCTCGGTATTTTATCTTTTTTATTTAAATTAATTCTAAGAATGGCTTTATTACTAGGTTTTAAAAATACTAAAAAGATAATTATAGATAAAGTACCGAGTTATTGTACTTCAATTTACATTATCTATTTTTCTCCATAATAAAAGAGCCTAGAATAATATAGACTCCTTGTTAGTTATTTGGTTTATTTAGTTATTTTCTTTTTTATATTCAGTAAGAATATTTATTTCTTCCTCTGTTTTAATATACATTTCGCATAATTTTTTGTTTTTATTTAAAACTTCTTTTATCTTCTATAAATATTGAATTGTTTTTTATAAAAATATTAGCATTTTCACTATCAGCAACCATTTCTAATATACTTTTAAAATCCTCCAAATGTTTTGTGGTTAAATTTTTATTTTCAACAATTTTATCTAATCCAGCTAATAATACGATTTGTTCACCTAATCCATAAGTATATATATATCGCTTGGGATCAATTGAGTTATATTAAATAGTATTTTTCCATCAAATAACAACGATTTTTAGTATAAATCTAAAATTTCTTGATAAAAAATCCATTGTTTACTTTCTATATTTCCACCTTGTATAGGGTTATATTCCTTAAATACTGTTGCTATATTATTATCCTTTTGAATATAATTCATATAAAATACAGCTAATATTAAACATTGTCTATAAGTTAATTTTTCAAATACTTTTAATAAAAATTTAAACTCATCAGCATCTAAATAGTCAACAAATCCAACATTATCTAACATATTTCCATAAAAAATTTGTTTCATTTCTTGTGATTCTCTCTGACTAGCTACTACTATTGATTCAAAAACTTCTTCTGCATCTGTTTCCCCATTAGGTTTCTCTTTGAAGAAACCATCTTCTTGTAACTTATCTCCATTATTTATGCGTTCAGCTATTCTTTCTATAGAACTAGTCATACAATTTTCAATCCTTTTCTTTTCCCATTCGGTCAATTGACAAGGGTCTATTTTCTCAGCTAATGATTGTATGCTTTTACCCCAAACGGTTTTAGCCACCGCTCCATATATACCTGTTGAATCTGATAGTGCCATATTAACAGCAAAAGTAATTCCTTCACCTACATATTCTTGAGTGTTATCTATTGTTTTTTTATATTTTTCTTAATTTTTATTTAACTCTTATCTATAACCCTCTTTCTTTAATATTATACCATTATTCCCCACTTTGATTAAACAAAATATTTTAATGATATATAAACTTGACTTTTTAGTGCCAAAGGCGTTATACTTCTCGCTTATCCTCAAAATGTATATAGTTATCCTGTCGACCATTAAAAAATCAATAAGACAACTATATTACCAACTCTTATACTTCTGTATTTAGAGCCTCGCCACTTTAAACCTATGGTCTTGGTAATAATACATTAGTAATTAGTATTTCAACTAATTCATACATCAAATAAGAATTGTACCCCTACTTGTCCAATATTTCTATTGTTCTGTATGTCTCTTTATTTGTAGTAATTTAAATTGCTACTGGTACTCCTCAAACCGTTCTATTTTGTCATAGTAAATATTGTTTACCTTAGACTTAACATCTTCAACAAAGTTTCACTAAGACTTAAGTCATACTTTATAAATGTATATTATAAAAGTAACCGAATAAACTTTCTGTATTGGCTCTATTATACCTACTATCTTATTTATAGAAGTTGCATAGTACATAACAACTCAACCTATACTTAATTTAGGGTATAGGAAATAAATCCTTGCACACATAATTTTTTTGAAATATAATAATATTATTGGTTTATTGTTATATTTATTTATGAGATATGCAAAGTTTATAAAACTATATTTAGTTTTGATAAGAGTCAGGTGAGATGGACTCTTATTTTTTTATCTTTTTTTACTTTTAGGCATTCTTATAAAATCTTGATTAAATTCCTCAAGTATATTAAAATCATTCATTTCTTTCTTTATATCTGATATTAAAATATTTATATAATTTTCTGTAATAGCTAAACTAGAATGTCCTAATACCTTTTGTAAAACAGCTAATGATTTATTTTCTAAAACCCACTTTTTCGCAAATGTATGTCTAAATTTATGAATTGAGGTTTTTTCTACCCCTCTATTTTGGTTATAGTTATATATTGCAGATATCATAGTAGACTTTGTAAGTTGTTTTCCATAAACATTACAAAATAAATAATCATCTATATTTTTAAATTGTCTAACTTTTAGATACTGTTTTAATGTTTTAATCATGGTTTGGTTTAAAGGTATTATTAATTGTTTTCTATTTTTTGTATGTGTTATATTAACAACATCATTATCAAAATCTAAATCTCTAATTTTTATATTTATTAAGCTAGACAATCTTATTCCTGTACTCAACAACATACATACAATACAATAGTTCCTATATTCTGCAAATGTACATTTTTTTTAAGTTAGGCTTAACCAATAACTTTCTTAATTCATCATCTGTATAAGTTTCTATTGCAACTCTATCAACTTTAGGTAATGTTATTTTAAAACTTTTCATATAATCCATTTTCATGAAGAAATAAAGAATTGTTTTTAAATCTCTTGTATATGTGTGTAAAGTTTGATCTCCTATGTTTTTATTTTTCTTACATTCAACAATAAAATTATCAACTACTTTTTTATTTATATTTTTAATTAAAATATCTTCATCAAGATATTTAATAATTGATATATAAGATTCTTGATAATATTTGATGGTACCTTCCCGTAAATTTCTGACTTTACAATTATAAATAAATTCACTAAATCCATCTTTGAACTTCAAATCATTTTTCAAGTTAATTTTTAACTTTTTCATATACTCACATCTAAAAAAGGACGTAAAAAAAATACACGTCATGCAAATGTTAATTTTACATAACGTGTACTCATTATTATTTAAAGACTTATAATAGATTCTAATCTTCGCAAAGCATTGGTATATCTATTATTTGTTCATTCCTTCTTCAACAGCAACAGCAACAGCAACAGTAGCTCCAACCATTGGGTTGTTACCCATTCCGATTAATCCCATCATTTCAACGTGAGCTGGAACTGATGATGATCCTGCGAATTGTGCATCTGAGTGCATTCTTCCCATAGTATCAGTCATACCGTATGAAGCTGGACCAGCAGCCATGTTATCTGGGTGAAGAGTTCTTCCTGTACCACCACC
>NZ_JARIDH010000009.1 GCF_029267215.1 Clostridium sp.
TACTGCAAATAAATTTATTGAAAAAGGTAAGATTGAAGAAATATTAACAGATAAATTAGTATGGATGTTTGATTCAATGGATTCATGGTTTGAATAGGTAGAAAATAAGGTGCTTATATTATAAGCACTTTATTTTTTTAGATTAACTTTATATTTTATTAAAAGTCTGAATCTATTAATAGAAAATATAACAGAAATTAATGTAATATAGGAAAGTATTAATATCATGAATTTTAGTTCAGTATCAGAAGTGTAGTGTGATGATAACATACCTAAAATAACAGCTAAGCTAATGAATGAGCGTATTAAGTTATTATTCGGAGGAGTACGATTAAAAGAATTTTCTTTTTCTTTATTTATACAAAATATTTGTAAAAAAACTATCTCTAAAATATATAGAATTATTGCAAGTAATAAAAATAATAAATTAAAAGGCGAACTGAAAATTTCTGAATTATATAAATTTATACATGATATTATAAAAGAAAATAATGAAAAACTTCCAAAAGAAATAGAAATATATATAAATATTAATTGAGGAAATTTTTTTATTAGAAATCTAAAAAATATTGATAATATTATAAAAAATACAAGAAAAACTTCCACAAAAAATGTTGTCTTAGGGAAATTGCTTTTTACAAAAGAAAAATTGTCATAGAAGGAGAAAAAAGCAATTGGGATAAATATAATAACAAACATAAAAGAGGCTTTAAAAAAGCTATTTATTTTTTCTTTTCCGGAAGAATTAAAATTTCATTTAAAAGTTTGCTATTATTATACCTCATATTAACCAGTCCTTTTATAAAAAATTAAGTTAAATATATTATATTAAATATTTATAATTATTTTCAATGATAAAATATAATTAGGAGTATTTTATGATTAGATTTTTAAAGAGCAAATCAATAAATAGTAAAATAATATTAGGAATAATAATTATAATAGTAGTATCAATAGTTGGAATAAAAATAGCAACCAAGGAAGAAATGAATATAAAAGGAGTAAAATATGAGAATGGAAAGATAGTAGAGACAGATTTGGGAAAGTATAATAAAAATAAAAAATATGTAGGATATGAAGCCTATATATTAAGTGATAATTCTGAATATAATATATTTAAAAATGATAAGGTAGAAGTGAAATATCCAAAAATTCTTAAAATATGGTATATTACCAAAACAGATACATATTTTTCTTATTAAAATTTAATAAGCTTGAGTATATAGATAATCTACATAGCAATAGCAAAGGGTGGATTACTAGAAGGTTAATAGCAGCAACAGATTTTTTTATTACTATTGACTAATTTATTTATTTTTATAAAGTCATTAAGGGGTAGCGTCCGGAAAATGCTGATTTCACACGTTAATAGCATTTTCCCTACTGATACCAATGGTTTGAGCTGATTTTAAAATTTTGTTAAATCAATATTTTTTATTTGTTTAAAATCGCTATAACTATTGAAATAAGTCAATTAATTTAGCTTAACGTTTGAAATTCGCATTTTCAGGATTCTACCCCTATTTATAAATAACTGTTGAATGTACAATAGCTTCTTCATCAGAGATATTTCTGTATTCATGAGTTTTATCTGCACTAAATTTTAGAGAGTCATATTCTTCTAATATAAATTCTTCATTTTCAACCTTTATCATAACTTTACCTTTCATAATAGTAACTATTTCAACGCTCTTTTTAATATGTGTTTCAGTTAATATGGATTTACTTTTAGATAAATATATTCTGAAAAATTCAGTTGGATTTTTTCCATCTTCTCTAAACATTAATTCTATTGTAAATGATTTATCCTTAAGGTTTGTTTCTTTATTTTTAGAGGCTTTGGATAATAATATTTTCTCTTCATCTTTAAATAAATCATTAAATTCTATTGATAATTCATTGCAAATTTTCCACATTATATTAAGTGATGTGTTTGCATCTCCATGTTCTATTTTAGTTAATGTAATTCGACTAACCCCTATTTTCTTTCCAAGTTCTTCTAGGCTTAAATTTTTTTCCGTCCTTCTTTTTCTTATATTTTTTCCTATTATATTCATAAAATTTTGAGATGATAATTCTTCTAATATCATTTTATATCTCCTTATATTAATCTAATTTTATATATGTAACTATAATATAACTTTTTGAAAAAAATCTCAATTTAAGTTTTGTGTATATTATATTTAACAAATTTAATAATAATGTAAATTATTATTTACATTATTAAAAAAAAGGTGTATTATTAAATACATATTTTAAAACAAATATTTAATATCTTAAGGGAGGATTTATTTATGTATGCAATATTAATTGGATTACTTTCATCTATGTTCTTTGCAGCAACATTTGTTGTAACTAAAATAATGGGAGTAGGGGGAACAGATTGGGCTTGGACAAGCTCTTTAAGGTTTGTTTTAGCTTTACCATTCTTATTTCTAATTGTTTTATTTAGAAAAGAATTTAAAGGTGTAATTTTATCTATAAAAAATAACTTTTTAACTTGGTTTTTGTGGGGAAATTTAGCAGGGGTAGGTTTCTATTCATTATTAAGTTTTGGTACTGAATTTTCTCCATCTTGGTTAGTAGCAGGTACGTGGCAAATAACCATAATTGCTGGACTTTTATTATCACCATTATTTTTTATAACTATAAATATTGATGGTGATAATAAAACTGTAAGAGGAAAAATACCACTAAAACGTCTTTGTGTATCAAGTATAGTATTAATAGGAGTTATATTAATGCAATACACTCAAGCTCAATCAATATCAATTATAAATATGCTTAAAGGATTTATTCCAGTTGTAATAGCTGCATTTTTATATCCTTTAGGAAATAGAAAACTTATGGCTATATTAGGAAAAGAAATTAATAGTTTTCAACGTTCTTTTGGAGTTGCTCTTATTAGTATGCCTCTTGCAATTATACTTGGATTTATAGGCTATCATAATTCTGGTGCTTTATCAAAAGAAAGTATAGTTCAAGCTTTAATTTTAGCAGTATTTTCAGGTGTTTTTGCTACAATCTTATTCTTTTTTGCAACAGACAAGGCAAAACACAATTTATCATTATTAGCTGGTGTAGAAGCAACACAGGCAGGAACTATTATCTTTACTATAATAGGGTCTATGATTTTTTTAAATTCAGGTTTTCCTAGTGGGTTGTCCTTGCTCGGAATTATTATTATAATTATTGGAATGATTATAAATTCATTTTTAAAGTAAAAGCTTAAATTTTTAAAAAGCTATATTTTTCTAAACTGTACTTCGATATTCAACTGGAGTGCGGTTTTTTAGTTTAAATTTACGTAGTTCACCTACTGTATATAATAAACTTAAGTTTAAAGAGTTTAAATGTAAAATAGTTAAGAAATAAGGAAAATCAATGATTGATGAGGAATTATTCAACTTGATTAAAGATAGTTTAAAAGTTGAAAATGAAGTTGAATATAAAGATTATATTGAGGAAAATAAAGATGAAGTAAAATCAGAGATAGCAATGGATAGAGAAGATT
>NZ_JARIDH010000057.1 GCF_029267215.1 Clostridium sp.
CCGCAAGGAGGCAGCGGCCGAAGGTAGGGTCAGCGATTGGGGTGAAGTCGTAACAAGGTAGCCGTAGGAGAACCTGCGGCTGGATCACCTCCTTTCTAAGGAATACATCTTAGGACAACTAAGATGACAATGAATTCTGGATAATATCTCTGTTTAATTTTGAGAGACTAAATTCGACAAAATACTACAAAAAAGTATTGACAACGAAAAAGTTTCTTGATAAAATAATATGCGGTGTGAGAGTAACGATTAAATATGGGGGTATAGCTCAGTTGGGAGAGCACCTGCCTTGCACGCAGGGGGTCAGGAGTTCGAATCTCCTTACCTCCACCACAAACTCTAAACTTTGGTTTAGAGTTTTTTTATTTGTAAAAATAAATATGTCATAGTGATTGCTTGTAATTGTTGTATATTAAAATAATATAACCACCTATTTGGGTGGTTATATTATTTTTAGACAAATTAAAAAAACATATATTATTTGTTTTAAATATTTCCTATTTAAAATATATTTACAAAAAAAATCATATAAATACTGATATTTTATAGAAAATATTTAAGATTTTAATTATAATTATTTATGCTAATTAAAATTTTCACATTAAAATAAGTTTTATTAATCATAATAACTAAATATAAAATTGGGTATATTAAATTTTTATAATTGTAAATTAAAAAAATGATTAGTTAAATTATATTTTGGAATATTATTTTTAGATGAACTTATTTAAAAAAATCATTAGTTAAAAATGGATGAAATCACAACTAGGAGGATAAATAATGGGAAACCCTAAATTAAAAAAGGAGATAGGCCTATTTACAGCTACAGCACTTGTTGTAGGTAATATGATGGGATCAGGTATATTTATGCTACCTGCAAGTTTAGCTAGTGTATCAGGACCAGGAGCTACAATATTAGCTTGGATACTTACTGGATTAGGCTCTTTAATATTAGCACTAACTTTTGCTAACTTAGGATCAAAAATTCCTAAGACAGGAGGAACTTATGAATATTCTAGATTAGCTTACGGTAATTTTATGGGATTTATGACAGCATGGCTTTATTGGAATGGATCATGGATTGGAAATGCAACTATATTCATAGTTGTTGCAACATATTTAGGCGAGGTAATAGCTGCATTAACTAATTCTGCTGTCATTGGATTTTTATTCTGTTCAGCTATTTTATGGATTTCAACTTTTATAAACATTAGAGGAACTAAGTTAGCTGGAATTGTTACTTCAGTTATAACTGTGTTTAAAGTTTTATTATTTATATTTTTTATTATTATTGGAATAATGAATTTTGATGTTGCTAATTTAACACCAATGTTTCCAATAGAAAAAGGAATAACTACAATTCCTATGGCAGCAGCCTTAACATTGTGGGCTTTCATGGGATTAGAAACAGCGTCAGTTGCTGGAGGAGAAATTAAGAATCCTGAAAAAAATGTAAAGAGAAGTACTATAATGGGTATGTTAATTAGTACTGTATTGTATATATTAATTAGTATAGTTGCTATGGGAGCCATGAATCAAAGAGAATTAGCTAGTAGTACAGCACCTATATCAGATATTATAGTTAAGGTTTTAAATTTAAAAAGCCTGGATATTTTAAATATAGCTATTGCAATTAGTATTTTAGGAACAGGTATGGGGTGGTTACTTTCAACTGCTAGAGTTGCTTATGCTGCTGGAGAAGACGGAATATTCCCTAAAACTTTTGCTAAGTTACATCCTAAATATAATACGCCATATACTGCTTTAATAATAGGAAGTATATGTATAAACATAATATTCTTAATGAATTTTACTAAAGGATTAGCAGGTGCTTATAATTTTATTGTTGTATTAGCAACATTAAGTTATTTACCTATATATGCAATTTCAACTATTGCTGAGATAATATTAATGGTTAAAGAAGATAAGAAACTTAGTTTTAAGAAACATATAGGATTAATAATAAGATGTTTAATAGGCTTTGTATTCTCTGTTTGGGCTATATATGCTTCAGGGGCTGAAACCGTTATGTATGGATTCATATTAATACTTTTAGGCGTCCCTGTTTATGGATATATGAGTATAAAAAAACATTTTAGATAATTTTACTTTAATATTTAATAATTTTGTTATGGACTGTTGCATAATTTATTATATAATAAATATAAGTTTTTAATTATGGATCTTAGTATGTATGGGATAGAATTTTGAGTTGGGAGTGTATTGAGATGGCAAAATTAGAATCTTTAGAAGAAGAATTAGTTGAATTAAAGCTTAAAAAGAGAAAGTTTGTTTTGGCCAATAAAGATACAGAAGAAATAGATAATCTTATTAGTGATTTAGAAGAAGAGATTATGAAGTTAAAATTAAATAACTAAAATAGAAAGCTATAAAAGATTTTTCTTTTATGGCTTTTTTGTTTTAAAGTTATAATAATGAACAAAGGATATATTTTTTTATAAATAAAAGTAAAAATAAAGAAAAATTTAAAAAAATTGTATGAAAAATTTGTGGTATAGTTTATTATAATTTTGATGTATTAATTTACTTTAATTAGATAAGTCATATGAATTATAATTATTAGTTTTTATATGAAAATAAGAGGGTAATTAAAGAAATATAAAAGTTATTAAAAAAATTAAATAATTAATTAGAATTTATGAGGAGGAATTAGAAATGATTAAAGTTTTATTTGCAACATCAGAGGCAAATCCATTTATAAAAACAGGAGGTTTAGGAGATGTAATGGGTGCATTGCCTAAGGAACTTCATAGAAAAGGAATAGATGTTAGGGTTGTTTTACCTAAGTATAGTCAGATAAAAAAAGAAATGTTAGATAAGCTTAATTTTGTTAAATGGTTTATGGTTAATGTTGGTTGGAGAGAACAGTATTGTGGGATATATGAGTGTGAGTATGATGGAGTTATTTATTATCTTTTAGATAGTGAATTCTATTTTAATAGATCAGGTTTATATGGGGAGGGTGATGATGGAGAAAGATTTGCTTTCTTTGATAGAGCTGTTTTAGAAACTTTAAAACAATTAGATTGGTGTCCAGATATTATTCATTGTAATGATTGGCAAACAGGAATGATTCCAGTTCTTCAAAAATTAGAGTATGTTAAGGATCCTTTTTATAGAAATATTAAAACTGTAACATCAATACACAATCTTTTATTCCAAGGAAATTTCTCAGCTGATATGTTACCAGAGCTTTTTGGATATGATTATGAACCTATAAGGAATAAGAGTTTAGAATTTTATGGTGGAATGAGTTTTATGAAAGGAGCTATAAATTATAGTGATAAGATTCTTACTGTAAGTGAAACTTATGCTAATGAAATACAAACACCTTATTTTGGAGAAAATTTAGATGGTTTATTAAGAGAGAGAAGTTATGCTTTGAAAGGAATTGTTAATGGAATAGATTATGATGAGTTTAATCCTGAAACAGATAAATTTATATCAAAACATTTTTCTATAAACACATTAGAAGATAAGGGTGATAATAAACTAGCACTTCAAAAAGAGTTAGGATTGCCAGTTAATAAGGATGTACCTATGATTGGTTTAGTGTCTAGACTTACTAATCAAAAAGGTTGTGATTTAATAGTTAATATAGCTAATAGACTTCTTCAAAGAAATGTTCAGTTAGTTATTTTAGGTACTGGTGATTATAATTATGAAAATCATTTTAGAGGTCTTCAAGAACTTTACCCTAATAAGGTTTCTGCAAATATTAAATTTGATAATGATTTAGCACATAGAATATACGCTGGATCTGATATGTTTTTAATGCCTTCATTATTTGAACCATGTGGATTAGGACAACTTATAGCCTTAAGATATGGATGTATTCCAATAGTTAGAGAAACTGGTGGATTAAAAGACACAATTCATCCTTATAATAAATATACTGGAGAGGGTAATGGATTTAGTTTTACAAATTATAATCATAATGATTTAATGGTTGTTATTGAACTTGCATTATCAACATATGATAATAAGGAGGTTTGGAAATCACTAATGATTCAAGCGATGAATTCTGATAACAGTTGGAACAAGTCTGCAGAGGAATACAAAGAATTATATGAAGAATTAGTTGAGTAGTTTTATTATCAAGTCCGTAGGAGGCGAAGTGCATGCTATTAATCGATAAGGAAAGTTTTAAAAAGGATTATAAGAAGAAATTTTTAGAACTTCATGGAATTGAACTTGATGATGGAAAAAGCTTTCATAAGTATGAAGCTTTGGGTAGTTTAGTTAAGGACTATATTGCTGAGGATTGGATAAAAACAAAAAAGAATTATGAAAATTCCAAGCAAAAGCAAGTTTATTATTTTTCTATGGAATTTCTACTAGGGAGGCTTTTAGGAGATGCTCTTTTAAATTTAGGTATAAGAGAAACTTGCAAGGAAGCTCTTAAAGAATTAGATATTGATTTAAATGAGTTAGAAGAATTTGAAAGTGACCAGGGGTTAGGTAATGGTGGGCTAGGTAGATTAGCAGCATGTTTTTTAGACTCTATGGCTTCTTTAAATATAGCAGGTCATGGTTGTGGAATAAGATATAAATACGGGTTTTTTGAGCAGAAGATAATTGATGGTTCTCAAGTTGAGGCACCAGATGTTTGGCTTAAGAATGGAAATGTATGGGAAGTAAAGAAGCTTGATAAAGCAGAGATTGTTAAGTTTGGTGGAAGTGTTAAATCTGAAAATATAAATGGTAGATTAACTTTTACTCATATAAATTATGAGCCTATATTAGCAGTTCCTTATGATACTCCTATTGTTGGATATGAGAATAATGTTGTAAACAATCTGAGACTTTGGAGTGCAGAACCTGTGGATAATGAGTTTGATTTTGGGTCTTTTAATAGAGGTCAATATTTAAAAGCTATTGAATATAGAAATTCTATTGAGGCTATTTCTCAAGTTTTATATCCAGATGATTCTATGTATGAAGGTAAGCTTTTAAGATTAAAACAACAATATTTCTTTGTTTCAGCAGGAATTCAAAGTATAATTAGACATTATAAGAAAAATGGTGGTAATATTGAAGAATTAGATGAATATATTGCAATACACATAAATGATACTCATCCTACCTTAGCAATACCAGAACTTATGAGAATTCTTTTAGATGAAGAGGGACTTTCATGGGAAACATCAATGAGAATAACTACTAATATAATATCTTATACAAATCATACAATTCTAGCAGAAGCTTTAGAAAAGTGGCCAATAAATATGTTTAGAGAATTACTTCCAAGGATATATATGATTGTTGAAGAGATGAATGAAAGGTATTGTGCAGAACTTTGGCATAAGTACACTGGACAGTGGGATAAGATTTCTAGAATGGCTATTATAGGAGATGGTTATGTTAGAATGGCTAATCTTGTAATAGTAGGTAGTCATAGTGTTAATGGGGTTGCAAAACTTCATACAGAGATACTTAAGAAAAAAGAAATGAGTGATTTTTATTATCTTTACCCAAGTAAGTTTAATAATAAAACAAATGGTATAGCTCATAGAAGGTGGCTTATTAAGTCTAATCCTGAACTTACTAATTTATTAAAAGAAACAATTGGAGAGGGTTTTATAAAACATCCAACAGATATGGAAATTTTCAAAGGATACGTTGATAATAATTATGTTTTAGATAGGCTTAGCAATATTAAGAAGAAAAATAAAGAGAATTTAGCAAAAGTTATACTTGATACCAAAGGAATTGTGGTTAATCCTAATTCAATTTTTGATGTACAAGTAAAGCGAATTCATGCTTACAAGAGACAAACATTAAATTGTCTTAGAATAATGGAATTATATAATAGAATTATTGAAAATCCAAAAATAGATATTGTTCCAAGAACTTTTATTTTTGCTGGTAAAGCTGCACCAGCTTACTATTTAGCAAAGAAAACAATTGAACTTATAAACTCTATTGCAAATAAGATTAATAATGATCCAAAAGTTAATGATAAAATTAAGGTTGTATTTTTAGATAATTACAGGGTTTCCTTGGCTGAGAAGATAATTCCAGCAACAGATATTAGCGAACAAATATCAACAACAACTAAGGAGGCTTCAGGTACTTCTAATATGAAGTTTATGATGAATGGTGCACTCACAATTGCTACCTTAGATGGAGCTAATATAGAAATTAAGGATGAGGTTGGAGAGGATAATATTATTATTTTTGGGTTAACGGAGCATGAGGTTTTAGATTATTATGCTAAAGGTGGATATTCAGCATGGGAAACTAGAAATAAGGATAGTAGGTTAATTAGGATTACAGATGATTTAATAAATGGAGCTTATTCTAGTGATAGAGAAAAATTTAGAACTATTTATGATCATTTACTAACTTATAATGATGAATTTTTTGTTTTAAAAGATTTTGATTCTTATTTAAGAGCTCAAGATAAGGTGGATAGGCTTTATAGGGATAATAGAAATTGGCAGAGAATGTGTGGAACTAATATAGCTCATGCAGGTATATTCTCCTCAGATAGAACTATACTAGAATATGCTACTAGAATATGGGATTCAAAGGTAATATATAAAAACTTATAAAATTTATAATCTATAAATCACCTATATTAATATAGGTGATTTTTTATTGAGTAAGAAAGTGTTATTTAAGGGAAAAGACTATATGTTTTGATTAAAAATATTTTAGGAATGGAGAAATTATTTTAATTTTAGAAAGACAAAGTTATAAAATAGTAATTAAGAGGTATTTTATTTGGATAATAATCATATTAATCCATATATGGAGGTGGATAATATGATAAGAACTATAGTATGCCAGAAAGAAGGGTGTAAAGGAAATTCTTTTTATATAAATAATCATGACGGTGATATGACTTTAGTATGCAAGGAGTGTAGTAGTGAGTATAAGCATAATATAAATAATAATTCACTTTTAATATTATCTAATTGTTCAAGTTGTAATAATGATGCATTTAAAGTTTTCAAGGATACTGAGACAGAGGATATATATTTGAAATGTACTGTTTGTGGAAATCCACCAGAAAATATTTATGTTGATGCTGATGGAAATCAAATATCTTATGATACTAAGGTTTTAAATGATGTTAAGGAAATTATTTATAGAGTTGAGCAAAGAATAAATACATTAGAAAGAGATATTGAAAATTTAGGTAGTGGACAAGTTTTCATAGAGCAATCCATAGCATATATAAATCAATTTTTATCGGAAACTAAGTAATTTAATTGAGTACTAGAAGTTTACTAATTTCTAGTACTTTTTATTATAAATATATTAAGAATAAAATTTAGATAACTAAAATTTGTTTTTTAAAAAAATTTTGAACAATTTAAAATTTTTAATATTTTAAATTAATTAATTATAAATTTAATAACTGTGACTATTAAATTTATGGGAAAATATGTTAAAATAAAAATATACATTAAGTGAGATAAAAGGGATAATTTAGGGGGTAGGCTTATGTCAAATAAAGAAATTGTTGCGATGATATTAGCTGGAGGTCAAGGCTCCAGATTAGGCGTGCTAACTAAGAATTTAGCAAAGCCGGCGGTTCCTTTTGGAGGAAAATATAGAATAATAGATTTTCCACTAAGTAACTGTTCAAACTCAGGTATCTATACTGTTGGAGTGTTAACACAGTATAAACCTTTAGAATTAAATGAACATATTGGTATTGGAGACACATGGGATTTAGATAGAAGAGATGGAGGAGTAAGTATATTACCTCCATATCAAAAAGAAAAAGGAGGAGATTGGTATAAAGGTACAGCTAATGCGATCTACCAGAATATTGAATTTATTGATAGATATGATCCAGAGTACGTATTAATTTTATCAGGAGACCATATTTATAAGATGGATTATGATAAAATGTTACAAATGCATAAACAAAAAGAAGCAGATGCTACAATTGCTGTAATTGATGTTCCTATACATGAAGCTAGAAGATTTGGAATAATGAATACTAATGAGGATTTGTCAATATATGAATTCGAAGAAAAGCCTGAAAATCCAAAGAGTACAAATGCTTCAATGGGAATATATATATTTAATTGGAAAGTATTAAAGAAATTTTTAGAAGAAGATGAATTAGATATAACATCAAGTAATGATTTTGGTAAAAACATAATTCCTAAGATGTTAAACTCAGGGAAGAGGTTAATAGCTTATCCATTTAAAGGATATTGGAAGGATGTTGGAACTATAAGCAGTTTATGGGAAGCTAATATGGATTTGTTAAAGTATGAGAATGAATTAAGTCTTTATGATAGTGAATGGAGAATTTATTCTGCAAATCCTGTTAGACCAGCTCAATATATAGGTGAGGATGCCGAAATAAAATCATCACTTACAGTTGAAGGGTGTATAGTTCATGGTAAGGTAGAGAATTCAGTTTTATTTCAAGGGGTATATGTAGGAAAAGGATCTGTTATTAAAGATGCTGTTATAATGCCTAACACTAGAATAGAAGATGGTGTTATCATAGAAAAAGCTATTATAGGTACAGAGGCTATCGTTGGTGAAAATTGTAGTATAGGTAATGGAGAAAAAATAGCTGTTATTGCTTCTAAAGAGGTAGTTTTAGCAAATAAAGAAGTTATTGATGAATGTGCTATGGTAAGGTAAACAAAGATATATGAGAGGGTGAGAGAGTCCATGAATAATTGTATAGGTATAATAAATTTAGATGAAAATGAAAGCAGAATGGGTGAACTTGTTAAAAATAGACCTTTAGCAGCTGTACCTTTCGCTGGTAGATATAGGGTAATAGATTTTACGCTTTCTAATATGACAAATGCAGGAATAGAATCTTTAGGGATTTTATGTAAAAATAAATCACGTTCATTAGTTGACCATTTAACTAATGGTAGACCGTGGGATTTACACAGAAAAAAAGATGGTTTGAGAGTATTTAATTTTGGAGAAAGAGATCCATATTATGATGATATAACTAATTTGTATGAAAACTTAGATTTTTTAACAAAGAGCAGAAGAGAATATGTTCTTATAGCTCCATCATATATGATTTGTAATATAGATTATAAGAATGCTATAGAATTCCATAAAAAGAACGGGAATGATATAACAGTAATTTATAAGCATTCTAAGGATGCTGATATTAATTTTATTGATTGTGATGTTTTAAATATTACTGATAATGGATTGGTTAAAAGTGTAGGAAAAAACTTAGGTAGAGAAGAAGAAGCTGATATAAGTTTAGAAATGTATATATTAAGAACTGATCTTCTTATAGAGATAATTTATGAGTGCATAAGACAAGGCTCGCATAGAAAATTAAAAAATTATGTAAATAATACTTTAGATGAATTAAAAGTAGTTGGGTTTGAATATACAGGATATTTAAGTTGTGTAAACTCATTAAAAGCATACTATAAAGCTAATATGGATTTATTAGAAGAAGATGTATATAAGGAATTATTTATTGATAATAATCCTATATATACTAAGTCTAGGGATGAAGGGCCAACTCATTATACTAAAAATAGTAATGTAACTAATTCAATAATAGCTAATGGTTCTTATATTGAAGGAAAGATGGAAAATTGTATAGTTGGAAGAAGAGTTTATGTAGGACCAGAGGCGGTAGTTAAAAATTGTATAATAATGCAAGAAACTGTTATTGGAGAATCTGCTTACTTAGATAAGATAATAACAGATAAAGCTGCTGTAGTAAGAGATGAAGAGAAGGTTGTAGGACTTGATTATTGCCCAATGGTTTTAAGTAAACCCAACATAATATAATATAATATAATATTGAAATAATCTATAGTATCGGTTAAATTAGTTTATATGGATAAAAAGAAAAAAGGAGATACTATGGATAATAAAAAGAAAAAACTAATTGCATGGGCTTTATTCTTGTTTTGGATGTCATTTATATTCTATATGTCACATCAACCTGGGAATGTTTCATCTAAGCAAAGTGGTTTTATTGTTTATTTATTTAATATGTTTGGATTAGAACTTAGTAGATTTGGTGATTTAGCTACCTTTATAATAAGGAAGAGTGCACATTTTACAGAATATATGATTTTATGCTTTTTATCATATAATCTTTTAAGATTTTACGTTAAAAACAATATGATATATATATATTCATTAATAATCGTATTTGGATATGCTTCAACAGATGAGTTCCATCAATTATTTGTAGCTGGAAGAAGTGGACAATTTAAAGATGTTCTAATAGATACATCAGGAGGAACATTTGGAATTATACTTATTTATTTAAAAAATAAGTTTTTCAATAGGTAATATTTAAAGATAAAGTTTCAAAAATAGCTTTCAAAATAAAATAGGTTATGTTTTAAGAAAGTGTTGATTTTAGCTAGTCTTTCAGACCTACTTAATTTCGTTTAGAGTTTCTATTGAGTATTCCAGAATAAAATAGCTAAAGCGAAGAAACAACAACTTAGTTTTTAACGCTAGTATTCTTAAATATTCAATGAAACTCTAAACTGCTTATTAAGTGGCCCTACAATTGAATCTAAAATCAACACTAGTTTAAAAGAGAGCTTTAAAGTAAAAAAAGTTTCTTTATATAAATTATTATATTCATTAATTACATTAAAAATTAATAGGTTAAAGAAGTTCTGAGAATATTCTAGTAACACCTTCAATAAATTTATCGAATTTAGTTGATTTTTCATATTCTTCAATCTTAAAATGTCTACTTTTCTTTAAATCTTCAAAAAACAGATTATCAATTTCATTAGTTATTTTATCATCATATATAACAGTATTTATTTCATAGTTTAATTCAAAGCTACGTATATCCATATTTGCTGTACCAACAGTACATACTTCACTATCGATTGTCATTGTTTTAGCATGTATAAACGAATTTTTATCATAGAAATATACTTCTATTCCACAATCCATAAGCTCTGCTAAATAACTTTTTGAAGCTTTATTAACCATAAAATGATCTGATTTTTCTGGAAAAAGAATCTTTACATCTACGCCTCCTAATGATGCTATCTTTAATGCTTCTATTATGCTTGATGGAGGAACAAAATATGGTGTTGTAATATAAATGTTTTTTCTAGCAGTGAGTATCATCTTTAACATACTTTGCATTATAGCTGGGAAGGTTGAATCAGGCCCACTTTTAACTAGTTGCATAAGAACTCTTTCTTCTGCGATGGTGTTTTCAGGAAAATATTTTGAGAATTCTTTGTCATAAAAAGTATAAGAATTATTGGCTTTTTCTATGGTTATGAAGTCATCTAAAAATACAGCTTGCAATGCTAGTACAAAATCACCTTTAACCATAATATGAGTATCTCTCCAATACCCAAATTTCTTATTTTTACCTAAATATTCATCACCTATGTTTATACCGCCTATAAAACCAACTTGTCCATCTATAATAGCTATTTTTCTGTGGTTTCTATAATTTATTTGAGTATTTACCATTCTTAGAAGAGGTGCTAAGAAATAAGAATATATAACAACTGATACTCCAGCACGTTTAAGTTCTTTAATATAGCTTCTTTTTAGACTACTAGATCCAACTTTATCAATTATGAATCTAACCTTAACACCTTCTAAGGATTTTTTTATTAGTAGCTCTTTTATCTCATTACCTATTTCATCACTATTAACTATGTAATATTCAAGATGAATATGATGTTTAGCTTTAAGTAGTTCTTCCTTAAGATCTTTAAATTTTTCATTTCCATCTTTATAAATTTTTATATCATTGTTTATGAAAATAGGAGAATCACTATTGAATGCTAAAAGTTCCATTAGAGAAATATATTGTTTTTTAGGATATTCATCTAATATAGGACTTATTAAATCATTAACCTTAGGATTGATTCTGTCATTTAACTTATGTCTTTTCCAATTCCGACCTAGGAATAAATATAGTATTAACCCTAGTGGAGGTAATAAAGTTAGAATTAGTAGCCATGCAATAGTTTTTTCAGGTTGTTTTCTTTCTAGCACAACGATTATTACAGATACAATTACATTAATTATAAGTGCAGCATAAAGGAAAAATGTTGTATAGTCGATAATAACCTCCTCCTTTAAAATTTTATTACAAGTATTATTTTATCATTAATTATACCAATAGCTAATACTTTCTAAACAGTTTTATAGAAAATATAATATTTAACCTGTTAACAAATATTGAATAATTAAAGAACATATGTTTTTCAAGGAAATACACAGGAAGCATTGAAAATACTCTATCTGATTGAATTGAAAAAAATTTATAACTAAACAAGTAAATAAGTGAAATATTAATATTGTGTTATAAAAATGCAACTGTATTGAAACAATTACAAAAAATGATATAATTAATTATAAGTTGAATAAAAAATGAGAAATTATATTGATGAAATTTCAATAATAAAAACTAAAAAGTATTAAAGTGTTAAAGGGGGCGAATATATGAAGGTTAATAGTGAAATTAAGCAAAAAAAAGGTGGTATCCTAAGTTTTATAGAAACAGTAGGAAATAAACTACCACATCCAGCAACTATATTTGTAATATTATGTGCTGGCGTAATGATTTTATCTCATATTTTGGCGGCTAAAGGGGTATCTGTTACTTATGAGGGAATAGATAAGGCTACAAATGAAATAAAAGATATAACGATTTCAGTTCAAAGTTTATTAACTCCAGAAGGAATTAGATATATATTTGAATCTTTAATAACTAACTTTACAAGTTTCGCGGCATTAGGGACAGTTCTAGTTGCAATGCTTGGGGTAGGGGTTGCAGAGGGAACAGGTCTTATAGGAACTTCTTTAAGAAGATTAGTTTTAAAGACTCCAAAAAGTTTAGTTACATTAGTAGTAGTTTTTGCAGGGGTTATGTCTAGTATAGCTTCAGATGCAGGATATGTTGTACTTATACCATTAGGTGCAGTAATATTTATGAGTTGTGGAAGACATCCAATAGCAGGTATAGCAGCAGCTTTTGCTGGAGTATCTGGTGGATTTAGTGCTAACCTTTTCCCAGGACCAGTTGATTCTTTATTAGGAGGTATGACTGCAGAAGGAGCTAGGATGATAGACTCAACATACTCAGTATCACCAGTAGGAAATTGGTATTTTATAATAGCATCTACATTTGTAATTACTTTAATAGGTACTTTAGTTACAGAGAAAATTGTAGAGCCGAGATTAGGAAAATATAGTGGTGGATTAGTAAAAGGTGATGAAGATGCATTGAAGCCACTTGATAAAACTGAAAAAAGCGGGTTAAAGTTTGCAGGAATATTTGCTTTAATAGGTATAATATTTATATGTATGTTAGTATTACCTGAAAATGGAGTATTAAGAAACCCAGAAACAGGAGCAATATTAAAATCTCCATTTATGAATTCAATAGTAGTTTCCATATCATTAGTATTCTTATTAGCAGGAGTAGGATATGGAATAGGAGTAGGAAAAATAAAGAGTGATAAAGATGTAATAGATGAAATGAGTAAGACAATGTCAACAATGGGAGGATATATAGTATTAGTATTCTTCGCAGCTCAGTTCGTAGCATTCTTTGGAAAGTCAAACTTGGGAACAGTAATAGCAGTTAAGGGAGCAGATATGTTAGAGGTTTCAGGAATACAAGGAATTCCTCTATTGATAGGATTTATAATTGTAACAGCATTCATAAATCTATTCATGGGATCAGCTTCAGCTAAATGGGCTATTATGGCACCAATTTTCGTTCCGATGCTAATGGGAGTACACATAAGCCCAGAAATGACTCAGATGGCTTATAGAATAGGTGATTCAACAACAAATATAATATCACCGCTTATGACGTACTTTGCATTAATAGTATCATTTACTGAGAAGTACGATAAAGAATCAGGTATAGGAACAATGATATCAACAATGCTTCCATATTCAGTATGCTTATTAATAGGATGGACAGTCTTACTAATGATATGGTATGTATTTAAATTACCATTAGGACCTGGAACGGCGATTGTAATTTAATATATAAAATTATAGTTTAAAATATAATTTGATTATTTTGATTTTAAATGACTTAAAGAAGTTTATTCTTTAAGTCATTTTTCATATTTACAATAAAAGCAAATTAAATATAATATATAGTCAATAAACAAATCAATTGTATTTAAGGTTAAATACAATTGATTTTGTTTTAGATGTTATGTTATTTAATAATTACTTGAAAATATTTTTGTGTGATTTACATAAAAGTTATTAAAAAGATATATAAATGTATTTTTTAGAGGTAAACTTTAGAGTTTTATTTATAATTTAAAAGTATATTTCAATTAAATGTAATTTGAACAGTGAAAACAAAACCAGGTGTATCAATATAAGAAATATGAAGTATTTAAAAGAAAAACTGTGTATTATAAAAATAAATTTAAATAACTATAAAAAATAAAATGTTTATATAGTATATACGTGTTAATATAAATCTCGTCACTGAGACACGAGATAACAACTTAACAAAATAAACTAAAAGTTTTGAAAAAGTTGTTGACAAAGTTTCTTAAAGATGTTAAACTTAAAAAGTCGCTTGAGAGCGACTAAGAAATGGTCTTTGAAAATTAAACAGAAGATATTAACATAAACCAGCAATTCTTTTAACAAGTAATATGAGTATAGATTAAACTTTTAAATTGAGAGTTTGATCCT
>NZ_JARIDH010000011.1 GCF_029267215.1 Clostridium sp.
CAGCTCAAGATTATTATACATTAACAAATAGATGGTGGTTATGGATACCTCCAGGAATATGTATATTCTTAACTGTTATATCTATAAATATTTTTGGAGATGGATTAAGAGATGCTCTAGATCCTAAGCTAAAAGTTTAAGGAGGAGAAGAGTAATGGCAAAAACATTAGTAGAATTTAAAAATCTTGAAACTCACTTTCATAAAGGTGAAGGAATTGTAAAGGCAGTAAATAATGTTAGTTTTAAAATAAAAGAAGGAGAGACAGTTTGTGTAGTTGGAGAATCAGGATGTGGAAAATCAGTAACTGCCATGTCTCTTATGAGATTAATACCTAGTCCTCCAGGAAAAATAGTTGGAGGAGAAATATTTTTTGATGGAAAAGATGTTTTGAAGTTTACAGAAAAAGAACTTATGGAAATGAGGGGAAATGATATCTCAGTTATTTTCCAAGAGCCTATGACATCTTTAAATCCTGTATTTAAAATAGGAGAGCAAATTTGTGAAGCAATAATTCTTCATCAACATTTATCAAAAGAAGAAGCTGAAAAGAAGGCTATTGAAGTTTTGAAAATTATAGGAATAGCTAGAGCTGAAGAAATAATGAAATCTTATCCTCATGAATTATCAGGAGGAATGAGACAGAGAATTATGATTGCTATGGCAGTTTGTTGTAATCCTAAACTTTTAATAGCTGATGAACCTACAACTGCCTTAGATGTTACAATTCAAGCTCAAATTTTAGATCTTATGAGAGATATTAAGGAAAAATTAAACACTTCAATATTATTAATAACCCATGATTTAGGTGTTGTTGCTGAGATGGCAGATTATGTTGTAGTAATGTATGCAGGGAAGGTTATTGAAGAGGCTCCAGTTATAGAGTTATTTAAAAATCCCCTTCATCCATATACTCAAGGATTACTTAAATCAAAACCTTCTGTTAGTGGAAATGAAACTAGACTTTATTCAATACCTGGGCAAGTTCCTAATCCAGTAGGTATGCCAGATAATTGTTATTTTAATGAAAGATGTGATAGATGCATGGATAAGTGTAAAGATAATCAACCAACTCTTATTAATGTAGGAAATAGGCATAAAGTTTCATGCTGGTTATATAAGGAGGGAAAGTAGATGGAAGATAATGTAGTTTTAAAAGTTGAAAATTTAAAAAAATACTTTCCAATTAAAGCAGGTGTTTTTTCTAAAACAGTAGGATATGTAAAGGCTGTTGATGGAGTTAGTTTTACCATAAATAAAGGGGAAACTTTAGGATTAGTTGGAGAATCAGGTTGTGGAAAATCAACAACAGGGAGAGCCATTTTAAGATTATTTGAAAAAACTGATGGAAATGTATTTTTTGAGGGAAAAGATATATTTACTTTAAAAAAGAAAGAACTTAGAGAGTTAAGACCTAGGATGCAAATGATATTTCAAGATCCATATTCATCACTAAATCCTAGATTATCAGTTGATTCATTAGTAGGAGAAGCTTTAATGAGTCATAATTTATGTAGTAAAGAAGAATTGCCAGAGAGAGTAGCTAAAACCATAGAAAGATGTGGCCTTGCTAGATATCATATGAAGAGATATCCACATGAATTTTCAGGTGGACAAAGACAGAGAATTGGTATTGCAAGAGCCTTAGCTTTAAATCCAAGTTTTATAGTAGCTGATGAACCAGTTTCAGCCCTTGATGTTTCTATACAATCACAAATTGTAAACTTAATGATGGATTTACAGGAAGAAATGGGATTTTCATATCTTTTCATATCTCATGATTTAAGTATAGTTAAACATATATGTCATAAAATTGGAGTTATGTATTTAGGAAGTTTAGTTGAATTAGCTCCTAAAAATGAACTTTATGATAATCCTCTTCATCCATATACAAAGGCTTTATTATCAGCCGTTCCAATACCAGATCCAACAATAAAAAGAGAGAGAATAATATTAAAAGGAGATATTCCATCACCTGCAAATCCACCAAGTGGATGTAAGTTTCATACTAGATGTCCTTATGCAATGGAAAAATGCAAGTTAGAAATACCAAAGTATAAGTGTGTTGGAAAAGATCATTTTGTAGCTTGTCATTTAGTTTAAATAAATTTATTAAAAGGTTCTTTATCAGTTTTTAATTTTTGAATATTTACATTCCATGTAGTTTAAATAAAGTTATTAAAAAACATTAATTTTAATATATATAATAATGAGATTTTTATTTTAAATTTTTCATATATCAAATTATTTTTAGATATAAAACAAAATACAATAAAATGTTAAAAATGAAATATAGTGTAGGATTGTGATTCCTACACTATATTTAAATGTAAGTAATTTTAACAAAATGTATAAAAAGTGTGATATTACCTTGTAATACATAAATAATAAATGATAAAATATTAACGTATAGTTAACAGGAGGAATTAAGTTGTTTTGGTTTAAAGATGAAATAACTAGAAGAAAAGAAAAAGAAGATTATAATAAACTGATGGAAGAAATCAAAGATAAAGAGAAACCAACATTTAAGGACTTAGTAGCTATTATGATGGCGCAATACGCAATAATACTTCCAATGGTATTTGGAGGTTTAATTATTTTTGCGATTATATTATATATATTAATGGCGTGGTTAAAATAATTTTATAAACGTCAATGGAGGTAGTAATAATGAAAAAAGGATTAGTTGTTGATTTATCAAAAGCAGCTCCATATTTAAGATCACACGAAGTTGCTTACATGCAAGAAACTATTAATGCAGCACACGAGAAATTACATAATGGAACAGGGGCAGGAAATGACTTTTTAGGATGGATTGACCTACCAGTTAATTATGATAAAGAAGAATTTGGAAGAATTAAAGAAGCTGCTAAAAAAATTCAAAATGATTCAGATGTTTTAGTAGTAATAGGAATAGGTGGATCTTACTTAGGAGCAAGAGCTGCCATAGAAATGTTAACAAACAATTTCTATAACTCATTATCAAAAGATAAGAGAAAAACTCCGGCTATATTCTATGTAGGAAATAATATAAGTTCAACTTATATGGCTGACTTATTAAAAGCTATAGATGGATTAGATGTAAGTTTAAATGTTATATCAAAATCAGGTACAACTACTGAGCCTGCAATAGCTTTCAGAATATTAAAAGATTTCATGGAAAAGAAATACGGAAAAGAAGAAGCTAAGAAAAGAATCTATGCTACAACTGATGCTAAGAAAGGTGCTTTAAAAACTTTATCTGATGCTGAAGGATATGAAACTTTCGTAATTCCAGATAACGTAGGTGGAAGATTCTCAGTTTTAACTGCAGTTGGTTTATTACCAATAGCTACTGCTGGTATAAACATTGATGAAATGATGGAAGGGGCAGCTGATGCTAGAGAAGAATATTCAAATCCTTCATTAGCTGATAACGAGTGTTATAAATATGCTGCAGCTAGAAATTGTTTATATAATAAAGGAAAATCAATCGAAGTTTTAGTTAACTACGAGCCATGTGTTCACTACTTCAACGAATGGTGGAAACAATTATACGGAGAATCAGAAGGAAAAGATAACAAAGGATTATTCCCAGCAGCTGTTGACTTCTCAACAGACCTTCATTCAATGGGACAATATATTCAAGAAGGAAGAAGAGATCTTTTCGAAACAGTTTTATGTGTAGATAAAGCTAGAGAAGAAATAATAATAGAAGCTAATGAAGAAAATGTAGATGGATTAAACTTCTTAGCAGGAAAAACTATGGACTACGTAAATAAGCAAGCATTTAGAGGAACTATACTTGCTCATAATGATGGTCAAGTTCCAAATATAGTTGTTAATGTTCCAGAATTAACTCCATACTACTTCGGAAGATTAGTTTATTTCTTCGAAAAAGCTTGTGGAATTAGTGGATATGTTTTAGGAGTAAATCCATTTGACCAACCAGGTGTTGAAGCTTACAAGAAAAATATGTTTGCTTTACTTGGAAAACCAGGATATGAAGAATTAAAAGAAGATTTAGAAGCTAGATTAAAATAATTTAGCTTTAATAATTAAAAGGAAGCCTTCTAGGGCTTCTTTTTTTATTTGTTCTTAGGAGTTAATTTTTATTTTGTTTAACTTATTATAATAATTTGATTTTAAAAGTTTGTTTTATAATTAAAATGTTTACTTTTTAAAATTTATAAATTAATATTTGCTTAGTATTGTTATAATAGGATATATAGAGTTAGAATTGTAAGTAAAGTTTAAATTAAAAGCCAATTTGCTTATTAAGATGGTCGTAAAGTTCTATCTAAAATCAACACTAGTTTAAAACAAAGCTTAAATTTTAAATAGTGTTTTGTATATTTTTAAATGCAATATTTAAAAATACATTTTATTTTAATTTAAAGGGGGTAATTAAGTTGAGGATAATTGTTGATGGCGATGGATGTGCAGGAAGGCATATTATAGAAGAAGTTGCAAAAAAATATTCAATTGAGGTTATAATTTTTTGTACAGTAAGTCATATGATTAGGTCTGACTATTCACAGGTTAAAATTGTTGATGAGGGATTTCAAAGTGTGGATATGTATGTTGCTAATTCAACTAAAAAAGGTGATATAGTTGTAAGTCAGGATTATGGGGTTGCAGCTATGGCCTTAGGTAAAGGGGCTTTAGCTATTAGTCCTAGAGGAATTATATATAGTAATGAAAATATTGATATTTTACTTTTTGAAAGACATTTAAAACAAAAAAATAGAAGAGCTGGTGGAAAGAGTAGAGGTAATCATAAAAGAACAAAGGAAGATGATGAGAGGCTTTATAAAAACTTAGAAAAATTAATTAATGTAGGAAGATAGATTGATTTAAGTGTAAAACCTATTAAACTAAAGTGTTTTTATTTAAAAATAAAGTTTTATTTTAAGGGCATATTTAAAATATAGTATAAAATAAAGAAAACCTCAGTTGACCTGAGATTTTCTTTAATGGTTCGATTATATGGATATAATAAAATTAGGAGATTTATAGTGTTAAGTAAGTAACACTATTTAAATTATATACACTTATATTGAATTTTATACATAGAATTTTAAGAAAAAAGCTCTGTGTTAAAGTAAACACTCTCCTAATAGTAATAAAAGAAAATAATGTAGAAAAAGATTGTTTTATATCAATAAAAATAGAAAATATTTACATAAAAACCTAAGTGTAATATAATTTATCTATAATGTTTAGGGGTTAGGGGGACTTAATATGGGTGAATTACTTTTAGAAATAGATGAGAGGGAAATAATAGAGGAAAATAGTCCTATTGACATAAATATAATAAATAATACAGAAGATGACTTAATATATAAAATACTCATAGGAAAGGATGGAATTTGGGAAACCTTAAGAGAATTTGGCGTAGGAAATAAGTTTGTTTGGACACCAAATGAAGTTGGAAGTCATATGATAATGGTTCAGGGTAAGAAAGAAAATTCAAAGAAACCTTTCGATTACAAGGTTACTCAAAGTGTTATGGTAAATAAGAAGCATGAAAAAACTTTAGATAAAATTATTGAAAAAGAGAAGTTTATAAATGGAGTATATCTTAATAAAGATATTTTTAATGTTGGAGAGAAAGTAGTTTTAAAAGTTGATGGTTATGATGAAAATATTATGTATAGATATTTTATAATCAATAAGTATGGAAGAAAGCTTGTAAAAGATTATTCTATGGATAATAAACTTATTTACACTGTTACTGAACCAGGACATTTTGAGTTTTTAATAGAATGTAAGGCACCAAGTTCAACAGATGCTTTCGATGAATATGAGAAAGTCTCATTTACTGCTAAGGAATTTATAAAGCCTGAAATAACTAACGTAATAAATTTAAGTAAAGATTTATTAGTAAATTCAGAGCTAACATTTAAAGTGGAAGCTAAATTTGAGGATGAAAGAACTGCTTTATATAAGTTTGTAAAAATATCACCAGATGGAACAAGAACTTGTATTCAAGATTTTTCATCAAGAAATATTGTTGAGTTTAAGGAATTAAAAGAGGGAAAATATAAACTTCTTTGTTTGATAAGAGATATGTATTCTAATAAGGAGTTTGATGATAGGGCAGTTATGGTTTATGATATAAAACCATATGAACCTCTTAAATTAAGAAGTTTTACAACCGATTTAAGTTCTCCACAAATAAAAGGGGAAAAAATATTTCTTAAGGCAGCAATTGATGGAGGAAGTGAAATCCTATATAGATTTAAGATTGATGGAGAAGTGGCTGAAGATTCAGGATATAGTAGAAATAGTTCTTTCTTATGGATTCCTAAAAAAGATGGAAATTATAGAATAACTCTTTTGGCTAAGGATGAATCTTATATTGGTGATTATGAAATTGAAAGTAAAATAGATTATAAAATAGATAAAAAAGTTTTTAAGCCTATAAAAATAACAGATTTAATATTTGATAAGGATAAGAGTTATATTATTAATGATGTTATTAAACTTAAGGTATCAGCAGAGGGTGGAACAGACTTAAAATATTCTTTTATTATAATGAAAGATGGAGAAGTTATTGAAAAAATTTCATATGGAAGTAATAATTGGGTTGAATTTATTCCTGAGGAAAAAGGGGATTATCAGCTTGATGTTAGAGTTAAGGATAAGTATTCCTCAAAAGAGTATGATAATCACACTGTGTTGAATTTTAAAGTGAGAGAGTATGCTGAAGCTAAAATTGAACATATTTTAGTTCCTGCTAAGGAGTATTTCTTAGTTGGAGATGAAATTGATATTGAAGTTATAACTCAAAATACTAGACAAGTGAAAGTTAAGTACGTAACTAAGGTTAATGGGCAAATTGTTGAGGAAACTGATTATGTGAAAAATAAGAGGTTTAAGCTTACTCCAAAGTGCCCAGGAAAATATTCTATAGATATTTTTGCTAGAAATATTAAGTGTAAAGATGATTTTGATTCAAGGAGAGAGGTAAAATTATATATTAATGAAGCTTCTCCAATAACAAACACAAAAATTCATGCTTCAGATAATAAATTTAGAATGAATGAGGAAATAAATTTCTCTACTAAATGCCAAGGTGGCAGTAGGGTTTGTTATGAATATTATATAATGATTAATGGAAATTGGACTTTAGTTCAAAAATACAGTAGAAAAAGTTATTATTCATTTAGACCATATGTACCAGGGGCTTATAAGGTTTTAGTTTTAACTAAGAGTTATTACAAAAAATGTGCATATGAAGATTATGATACTTTTGAGTTTAAAGTTAAATAAATATAATAAAATTTTATCAATTAATATCTGAAAAACGTAATTAGTTGAAAATAATGTTAAATAGATATAATAAAAGTTTATCACCTAAAAATGCTTTGATAAGTATAAGTTTTTTTAGGTGATATTTTATACGGAATAATTTAAATTCTAAAGCCTATATTTTTATTGTTTTTAAACTGTTTGTAAGTTTTATTATTATATTTTGATAAATCCCTTTTATTATGAGTTGTTGTAATTAATTGAAGTTTGCATTATACTAACCACATATATTAATGAAGTAATTTTTTAAGGAGTGAAGCTTTAGTGGAAAGATTAGATAAGGTTTTATCAAATTTAGGATATGGAACAAGAAAAGAAATAAAGCAAGTTGTAAAAAAAGGATTCGTAACAATTAATGATGAAGTTGTTAAAGATAGTGGACTTCAAATAGATCCAGAGAAAGATAAGATAGTTATAAATGGAGAAGAAGTAGAATATAAAAAGTACATATATTTAATGATGAATAAGCCAGCAGGAGTAATTTCAGCTACATATGATAAGAGAGATGAAACAGTTATAGACTTATTATATATGGAAGACCAAGTTTTCGAGCCATTCCCAGTTGGAAGATTAGATAAGGATACTGTTGGATTATTACTTTTAACTAATGATGGAGATTTAAATCATAAGTTAATATCACCAAGATATCATGTGGATAAGGTTTATTATGCAGAGATAAATGCACAAATAACAGAGAAGGATATTAAGGCTTTTGAAAATGGAGTAACCTTAGATGATGGATATAAGTGTATGAGTGCTAAGTTAGTTGTTATAGAAAACTTAGAAGAGTCAGCTAGAGTAGAGGTTACCGTTCAAGAGGGAAAATATCATCAGGTTAAGAGAATGTTTGAGGCAAGAGGAAAGAAAGTTGTTTACTTAAAAAGAACAACATTTGGAAATCTTCCACTAGATGAAAGTTTAGAAGAAGGAGAGTACAAAGAACTTTCAGATGAAGAGTTAGAGGTACTTTATAAAAATTTCCAATAATTAAAAATAGGTTTTGTTTTAAGAGAATGTTGATTTTAGATATTCCGTAAGACCTACTTAATTAAAGCAGAGAGTTGATATTGAATATTCCAGAATAATAGCTAAAGTGAAGAAACTCCCTTTGGTCAAACAACTTCGCTTCTTAACACTATTATTCTTCCATATTCAATGAAACTCTAAACTGCTTATTAAGATGGTCTTATATTTATATCTAAAATCAACACTAGTTTAAAACAAAGTCAAAGAATAAAATAACTTTAAGATTTAGTTTATGTAGGAAAACTTGCAAAAAAAGAATTTGATTCCTTGCAATTTAAGTAAACATCTAATATAATAGTTGTGCGAGGATAAATAAAAGGAATAAATAGCCCCCTTTTTATTTATTGCTTATTGCTAAAACGCAACCTAGCCCCAAGGGTTGCGTTTTTTTATTGTTTTAAATTGCAAGAAAAAAATCATAAAAAATAAAAAGATAAAATTAAAAATTCAAATAAGAGTTTATAATTTAGGTATAGATTATTATGAAATGGCTACATTTAAAATGTAGTCATTTATTTTTTGTTAAGTGATTTAATTGTAAAATATGTTTGGTAAAATATAATATATAGACATATATGGTATAATAAAATTTAGTTTCATTTATAGAAGAGGAGTGATCCAATGGATTTAAAAAGCTTGCTTAATAGAGAACAATATGAGGCAGCAACAACAATTAATGGGCAGGTACTTATACTAGCAGGTGCAGGGTCTGGTAAAACAAGAGTTCTTACTCATAGAATTGCTTATATGATAGAAAATGATATAAAACCTTATAATATATTAGCCATAACATTCACAAATAAGGCAGCAGGTGAGATGAGAGAAAGGGTTAAGTCTTTAGTTGGAGAAGTGGCAAGCAACATGTGGATTTCTACTTTCCACTCATCTTGTGTAAGAATTTTAAGAAGAGAAATAGATAAGCTTGGATATAGCAAAGATTTCACTATATATGATTCATCAGATCAAAAAACTTTAATTAAGATTGTTATGAAAGAGCTTAATATTAATGATAAAGAAATTACAGATCAAGAGATTTTAGGAACTATAGGTAAAGCTAAGGATAATATTCAAAGTGCAGAGAATTTTAAGAAAGAAAATGAAGGGCATTTTAGAAAAAATAAAATAGCTGATGCATATCTTTTATACCAAAAGAAATTAAAAGAGAATAATGCCTTAGATTTTGACGACTTAATAGTTAAAACTGTAGAGTTATTTAGAAAGCATAAAGATGTTTTAGATTTTTATCAAGAAAAATTTAAATACATAATGATAGATGAGTATCAAGATACAAATAAAGCTCAGTACGAGTTTGCTAGGCTTCTTGCAGAAAAGTATAAGAATATTTGTGTTGTTGGTGATGATGACCAGTGTATTTATGCTTGGAGAGGGGCAGATATAAGAAATATTTTAGACTTTGAGAAAGATTATAAAGAGGCAAAGATTATAAAGCTTGAACAAAATTACAGATCAAAGGGTAATATTTTAGAGGCTGCAAATAAGGTTATTAAAAATAATACTGAAAGAAAATTTAAAGTTTTAAGAACTGAGCAACTTGAAGGAGAAAAGATAAGTGTACACAGAGCTTATTCAGATAAGATGGAAGCTTCTTTCATAGTTTCAGAAATAGAAAAATTAAAAAGTGATAAAGGATATAATTATAAAGATTTTGCTATTTTATACAGAACAAATGCACAGTCACGTAATTTTGAGGAAGCTTTAAGAAGAGCTGGAATTCCATATAGAATTTTTGGAGGGCTAAAATTCTATGACAGAAAAGAGATTAAGGATATACTTTCTTATTTAAAAATATTAGTTAATCCTAAGGATGCAATAAGTTTAAGAAGAATTATAAATGTTCCAAAGAGAAGTATAGGTGATACAACAGTAGAAAAACTACAAAATTATGCTAATGAAACTGAGGATACATTATATAATACATTGTTAGATGTTGATTATGTACCAGGATTAACAGCTAGAAGTATAAATCCTATTAAAAAGTTCACTGATATGATGGAAGAAATAATGATTATGAGTGAACAATTAACTGTATCTCAATTAATAGAATATGTTTTAGAGAAAACAGGATATTTAAAAGCATTAAAAGAATCTAAGTTAATAGAAGATCAAAGTAGAGTAGAAAACTTAGAGGAATTAGTATCTGATGCTGTTGAATTTGAAAAAAACACAGAGGAAGAGGATAAATCATTATCAGCTTACTTAGAAAAGGTAGCTCTTGTTCAAGATATGGATAACATGGAGGAATCAGATAACTATGTTATGCTTATGACAGTTCATAGTTCAAAGGGGTTAGAATTTCCAGTTGTATTTTTAGTTGGAATGGAAAATGGAATATTCCCAAGTGCAACTTGTTTTGATAAAAATGATCAAATGGAGGAAGCTAGAAGACTTTGTTATGTTGGGATAACTAGAGCTGAGGAAAAATTATATATGACTTCAGCAGAGACAAGAATGATATTTGGTAAAACCGTTGCTTATGCTCAGTCTGACTTTATATCAGAAATTCCTGCAACAATAAAAGAATATGTAAATATAAATGGAATAAATTCAACTAATGCTTTCAAAAATCATTCAAATAGCGAAAAAAGAAGAACGTACAATCCTCATGGAATGAGAAGTCCAATGAGTACATCACAGGCTACTAGTATTTTAAAGAAAACTTTAGGAGAAAAAAAGGGCGGAAAAGTAAGTATTGATGAATTAACTATGGGAAGAAAAGTTAAACATCCTAAGTTTGGAATTGGTACATTAATAACTAAGAGTAAGGTTGGAGATGATTTTAAACTTACAATTGCTTTTGATAGCCAGGGAGTTAAACATCTAATGTTTAGTTTTGCACCATTAGAACTTTTATAATAATTATATTTTGGGAGTAGTGGAAGATGGATAAGAAAAAAAGAATCGAAGAATTAGTTGAAGAATTAAATAAGTATGCTTATGAATACTATGTTTTAGGAAATTCTTCAGTTACAGATAAAGATTATGATAAAAAGTATTATGAATTAGTAGATTTAGAAAAGGAAACAGGATATAAGCTTCTTTATTCACCTACTCAGAGAGTTGGAGATGTGATTCTTCCTGAATTTAAGAAATATACTCATAAAGCTAGACTTTGGAGTTTAGATAAAGCACAGAGTTTAGAAGAAATAAAAGAGTGGCATAATAGAAATCTTAAATTTATAGAAGAATATAATAAAACTTCAGAAGAGGAATTACCTCCATTAAAATATGTAATAACTAAGAAGTTTGATGGATTAACAATAAATCTTTCATATGATGAAAATGGAATATTAGTTACAGGGGCAACAAGAGGGACTGGTTCTATAGGTGAAGATGTCACAGCCCAGGTTAAAACAATAAAGGCTCTTCCTTTAAAAATAGATTGCCATGATTTCTTAGAAATACATGGAGAAGCTGTTATGACAACAGAAGCCTTTGAAAAATATAATAAAGAAGCTCAGACTCCACTTAAAAATTTAAGAAATGGGGCAGCAGGGGCATTGAGAAACTTAAATGTCTCAGAAACTGCCAAGAGAAATTTATCAGCTTTCTTTTATGATATTGGATATAAAGAAGGAACTCCATTTAAAACATACATGGAAATGTTAGAATTCATAAAAGAAAAAGGTTTCCCAATGGATGATTATATAAGAGAGTGTACTAATTTAGATGAAATTCAAAAAGAAATTGATTATATAAGAGATATAAGATTTGATTTAAACTATGATATAGATGGATTAGTTATAGCAATTGATGATATAAGAACTAGAGAATTACTAGGATATACAGTTAAATTTCCTAAATGGGCTATAGCTTATAAATTTGAAGCACAGGAAGCTACAACTAAATTATTAGATGTAGAATGGAATGTTGGAAGAAGTGGAAGAGTATCACCAACAGCCATCTTAGAACCAGTTGAATTAGCTGGAGTTACTGTTAAGAGAGCTACTTTAAATAATATGGATGATATAGCTAGAAAAGGAGTAAGATTAGGTGCTGAGGTCTTTGTAAGAAGAAGTAATGATGTTATTCCAGAAATAATGGGTGTTGTTCCTGAAAGTTTAGAAGGATCACAAGAAATAGAGGAGCCAAAAGTATGTCCAGCATGTGGTGCCCACTTAGTTCATGAAGGAGTTCATATTTATTGTGAAAATACTTTAGGATGTAAGCCTCAGATGGTTAAGACTATTGTTCATTTTGCAGGAAGAGAGGCTATGAATATAGCTGGATTCTCAGAAAGAACAGCAGAGCAATTATTTGAAAAGCTTGATATAAGAGATATTTCTGATTTATATAGATTAGAATATGAAAAATTATTAGATTTAGAGAAATTTGGACCTAAGAAAGCTCAAAATCTTTTAGATGCAGTAGAAAAAAGTAAGGATTGCACCTTAGAAGCCTTCTTATATTCTTTAGGAATTCCTAATGTAGGAGTAAAAACAGCTAAGGATTTAGTAAAAAGATTTGAAAGCTTAGAAAACATAGAGAAAGCTACTTTTGAAGAATTAGTATCTGTTCAAGATGTTGGAGATATTGTTGCTAGAAGTATAATGGAATTTTTTAAAGAAGAAAGAACATTAAAAGTAATAAATGAACTTTTAGAATTAGGAGTAAAACCTTATTATGAGAAAAAAGAAGTTTTAGAAAGTTCATTTATGGGAAAAACAGTTGTTGTAACTGGAACATTAAAAAATTATTCAAGAACTTCTATAAAAGAAAAATTAGAATCATTAGGTGCGAAAGTTTCAGGAAGTGTTAGTAAGAAAACTGATTTTGTAATAGCAGGAGAGGCTGCTGGTTCAAAATATGATAAAGCTAAATCATTAGGTGTTACAATTTTAAGTGAAGAAGAATTTGAAAATATGATATAAAATCAACACTCTATTAAAACAAAAATAAAATAAAAGGCTACAATTTTGTAGCCTTCAGTCTACAGACAAAGTGGCTTTTCTTTAATAAAAAAGTCAGTTTGTCTTTTTTATATATGAATTTCAAAACTTTTTATTAGTATTAAGAATTTTTTTTGTCTTTTTCTGATAGGTCTTCATTTATAGAGGAAAAAATTTCTTCCTCTTCATCTAATGTATTATCTTTAATATCTGAATAAGAAAGGGAATCATCAGTATCATATAAATTATCAAAAATCATATCTTTATTTCGTATTAAAGATATGTTATGTGCTATTTTTTCAAGTAAATAGTTTTTATATTTAATTTGGCTATATGCTTTATTAGCTATTATGAAGCTCCAAATTCCAAGGAACATCATTGTAAGCATGAAAATTATAGCAACAACTTGAACTGCTAAAGTCATGTAACTTTACCTCCACCTAAAATAATAAATAAATTATACCATAATAAAGAAGAAAAATAGTGTTAAATAATTATTATATTCCACATATAATTTATTAAGTGATAAATAAGGTGGGATACTATGATAAAATCCTTTTATGGTTTTTTAAATTCTAAAAAAATAGAAAAATCTCTTATAAAATTTAAGAAGATATCAATTAAAAAAGTAACCGAAATTATGATTAGGGATTTTACAAAAAGTAATGCTCAATATGAGGTGCTAAAAATTAATAATCATGAGTTACTAGTTGAAGTTATAAATGGTAAAAAAAAGACCTTAATAATATTTCATAAAGTATTAGCTGTTACACTTTGTGATTATGAAAGATTTAGTCATTTAGTAGAAGAGAGAGCTTGTAATAAGGGAGTTTATATTACTACAGGTGTTTTTCAAGAGGATGTTTATCATAAAACATATATGGATAATTTTAATAGGCATATAAAGGTTTTAGATGGTAAACAATTTATTATAAAACAGAAATGGATTAGAAAGAAGAATAATAATCATATAACTTATGATAGGATTTCCTTTAAAGATTTCTTTTAAACTTGTAGCTTTAATATGAATTTTAAGTTTAAAAATATTAATTGTTATTTTTAGATAAGTTTATTTTAAGAATTGAGAAGAGGGGTTTGAAATATTTTATTTTAAAGCTCTCTTTTAGTTAACTTAAATTTTAATGGAGAACTATGGTTAAGTTTTTTGAAGTTATTTTATATCGAAATTAAATAGTTTATTTTTTTAGTGAATTAAATTATTTTAAATGTCAATAATCTAGAATGTAGAAAGATTATTGGAGGGGATTTTTTTGAAAAAAGTACTATTTTTTATAGGATTATTATTTGTTTTTGGGATGAGTATGGTAAAAAGTTATGTTGATGTAGCCCCTGTATCAACAATGAATTTAAGAAATAACAATGAAATACTTTATGTTATAGATGATTTACCAGATACAATAAGTTCAGCTGATTATTTAAGTAGAGAAAATGAGGATTTAATATGTTCAATATTTTCAGGGTTAGTTGAGTTAAATGAGCATGGAGAGCCTATTCCTGATTTAGCAGAAGGATGGATTGTTAGTGAGGATGGATTAGATTATACTTTTAAAATACGTGAGGGAGTTTATTGGAGTGATGGAGAGGAAATAACTTCTGTAGACTTTCAAAATTATTTTAAGATGTTATTAAGTTCTGACAATGAATATTATACAAGTAGTGAATTAAACACTATATATGGTGTAAAAGATTATAGAGATGGGGATTCAGATTTTTCAAGTGTTGCTATAAATAGTCCTGATAAATACACTTTAAAAATAAGGATGAATAATAAGGATGATGAACTTCTTAAAAAATTATCAAAGCCAATATATAGGTTAAGAGATTTAAATGAACCTTTAGATAATTATAAATATGATTTTAATTCTCTTTCATATACTGGTGCTTATGTTATTGAAGAAGTAACTCATGATGGATATATAAAACTAAAAAATAACCCTTATAATAAAGAGTTTTATGGGATTAATAAGGTTACTATTAGAGAAAAAATATCAAATGAAAGTGACTTAGCTGCCTTAACTTTAGGTAATATTGATATATTAAGAAATCCACCAGCTGTTGGTTCATCTGAATTCAATATGTATAGGAATGTGAATTCATTTAGGGACAATGAGATAAAAGTAATGCTTGTTAACTCTGATGTGGAAGGGTTAAAGGAAGAAATGTTCAAGATTCTAAATTTATATGTAGATGAGAGTGTACTTATTAAAAATAATATAGGCAGAAAATATGTAAGTTATGTTGAAAATAATAATATGGAAGAATTATTTAAGCAGAGTAAAATAAATGAAGATGAAGTTATAGAAAAAGTTAAGAATACGTCATATTCAGAAGAAGTTATAAAAAGAATTTTGAAAGATATAATATCTGATAGAAAAAATAAAGTTTTAAAGATAGTTATTGGCAATGGAGAAGAGGAAAAGATATTAGCTGATGAACTACAAAATATACTTGAAAAGAAGTTTCAAATAAAGAGTATTATAAAGCAATATAATGAGAATATTTATGATGTTTTAAATAAAGGTGACTTTGATATATCATTTGTTGGAGTTCATAAGGATGAATATTTAAGTTTTAAAAATGAGAAGGAAACGCTAAAAAATAACGAAGAAAATGATGAAAATAATTTGAATGATGAAAATAAAGAAAAAAATAATATAAAAGAGTATTTACCAAAGAATGTAGAAACTTTAAGTGTGTATATCAAGAATGAACTTTGGTGTAAATCAGAAAAGTTAGCCTATCTTTATATAGATGGTAATGGTAATCTCATCTTAAAGTATAGCAATTATAAAGATTAAGTTGAAATATAAGTCTTAGGTTTATAAACTAGATTTGCTTTGGTAAATTTGTAATATTAGTTATATTTAGAAAGAATCTTTCAACTTCTTTAAATTATTATCAGTATATTAGTTTTTAATATACTGATAATAATTTAATATTTACTTAAAATAGATTCTAATATAAAAAACTAGAGATAACATAACGTATCTCTAGTTAAAGGTATTAAAAACAACTAAAAGGTGCTTATATGTGTAATATAATTATTAAAAAACTTAGTGTTTTAATAATTTGAATTATAAAATATTAATCCAATAATTGAACTTGTAATCACTTTTTTTATTAATGTTGAATTATAAAAGTGTTAATTAAATATCTGTAGAATCTAAAATACTTTTCATCTTATCATCTAAGTTTTCAATGGTAGAATCTGTTTGGTTTACTGTGATTTCAGATGTACTTTCATTCCTAGTTAATCCTTGGTCAATCAGAGGTGTTGAAACTTCTTGTATTACAGGATTACTTGGTTTGTCATTCTCAATTTCAGTGATATTAGGAGATATAACTTCTTCAGAAATCTTATTTCTATTTAAATTTAAGGATGATTTGTCATCGGTTATATCATCAATATTTTCTATTTGTTCTATAGGAAGAGGAACTAAATTATCATCAGGTTCGCAAGTTACATAGCTAATATATTTATCTATAAAGTTATCTATTATAGTGAAAAATATAAACATATTTTTAGTACTGTCAAAGGTTGTTTTATATGAACTAAATGAGGATTTTTTCTTAGAATACTTTATATTTTTTATAAAAATAGGAGCCAATCCAGTTAACTCAGGACTATGAGCATTAGGCATTCTAAACATTGATTCATCAATTAAATCTTCTGATTTCATTGAGAAATTTCTATACCTTTCACAAGAATCTAAGTTTGGTGCATCTGGGAAGCTTGTAACCATTCCAGAATTAACAATATAATTTTTATAAATCTTAGATATTACAGCTTCTTTCTTTTCAAAATCATCATCATCAACCTTAGCTGAATTAATTAAGTTAATCAAATATAAAGAAATTTCAACGTTTGTATATTTATATTCTTTTTTATCAGAACCCTTAACTATAATTCCTTTATTATCATTGAATAGATTTGTAAATAATTCGATTAAGTCTAAGTAGGCATCTTTAAAAATAAGTATGTTTGTATTTTTATAACTTAAGTACATATTTAATGATAAAAGAGTTGTTGTTTCTAAATCTGAGAATGTTTTACTAGATTCATAATACTTGCAGAGTATAAAATCAGAAAGGTCTAAGACTAATTGTCTACATTCTTCATTATTAGAATAATAAAGCAGTCTGTTTAAGCAGTAATTAATTTTACAACAATCTTCTATAGAAAGAGAGTATAATTCTTCTTTGAAATTTGAGAACATATTAAGAATTTGGAATGAAAAATCTCTATAATTTTTGCTATCGGGATCATCAGGTGCAACATAACTATACATATAGTAAGCTAGCATCATGAAAGCTTGATCAACATATGAAACTTCATCCTCTTTTTCAATTAAATTAAAATCTGATTTAGAAGAAGATTCTTCATTTTTTTTATCAACAAAAAAACCTTCGTTATTTCTTAAATAGTTATAGTAGAATTCAAGTTGAAGTTTACTTATATTCTTATAGAAAGCAGATTTTTTATAAAGAGATTTACTAATTCCTTTAAAGTTTTCATAATAAGGACAAAGTCTAAGTAGAGATAGTGTCATTAAAGCATTAGATGATATAGGAATATCTTTTCTAAATGTAGTGTCATCCCAAGTTTTAGAGTATTTTGAAGAATATATATTAGGCTTTGCTTTTTTATATATACAAATCAAAGGAGTGTTGTTTTTAAAAAATGAGATTTCATCCTTTCTAAAATTTTCTTTTAAAGATTTATAATTTGTAGATATTCCACATCTAGATTCTAATACAATATGATTTACTGATTCTTTAGCTAAAAATAATAATTGGGATTCTATTTCTTCTTTAGATAAGGTACTTTTCCTAAAGAATGAACCTATATACTTCAAATAATTCACCTCGTGAAATTAATTCTTATATATATTAATATGAATTAAAAGAGTAAATATTTACTAAGATTTTTTATAATTTTAATGTATGTTTTTTTATAAAAATACATAAACTTAATTAATATATATGCTTTTAGAATAATTGATGGTATAAATTGGTTTTGAAGGTGTAAATTAGTCTTGAGTATAGCTAAGTTTTCAGGAGCTTACTATACTTTTTTTAGTTGTTTAAATATTGATAAAGGATAAAATAACCAATATACTATTCTTATAATTAATTAATCGTGAAATTATGAAGAAATGTAAGGAGATATTTGATGAGAAGTAGTGGAAGAAAAAAAGAGCAAATAAGACCTGTTAAAATAACAAGAAATTTTACTAAGTATGCAGAAGGTTCTGTTTTTATAGAAGTTGGAGAAACTAAGGTTTTATGTACAGCATCTATAGAAGATAAAGTTCCACCATTCTTAAAAGGTTCAGGGGAAGGGTGGATAACTGCTGAATACAATATGCTTCCAAGAAGTACACAAAAAAGAAAACAAAGAGATATAAATAAATTAAAAATAGATGGTAGAACAATGGAGATTCAAAGACTAATAGGAAGAGCTTTGAGATCTGTTGTTGACATGAAAGCATTGGGAGAAAAAACAATTTGGATAGATTGTGATGTTATACAGGCAGATGGGGGTACTAGAACAACATCAATAACAGGTTCATTTGTTGCCTTAGTTGATGCAGTAAATAAGCTTCATAAAAGAAAACCGTTTGAAGTTTATCCAATAAGAAATTTTGTAAGCGCAGTTAGTGTTGGAATTGTTGAAGATAAGAAATTACTAGATTTATGTTATGAAGAAGATCATGTTGCAATAGTTGATATGAATGTTGTAATGACAGATGAAGAAGATTTCATAGAAATTCAAGGAACTGGAGAGGGAAGACCATTTTCAAGAAAAGAGTTAGATGAATTACTAGTGCTTGCAGAAAAAGGAGCTAAACAAATGATACAAGCACAAAAAGATGCTTTAAAAACAGATTCATTATGGATTGGAACAGGGAGTGTAGAGTAGTGAAAAAATTTATATTAGCAAGTAATAATGCTCACAAGATAAAAGAAATAAAAGAAATATTAAAAGATTTTGATTTTGAAATATTATCTTTAAAAGAAGCAGGAATAAATATTGATGTTGAAGAGGATGAAAAAACATTTGAAGAGAATTCTTTTAAGAAGGCAAATGAAATAAGAGAATATTTGATAAATAAAGGTGAAAAAAACTTTATTGTTATGGCAGATGATTCTGGGTTAGAAGTTGACTTTTTAAATGGTGCACCAGGAATATATTCAGCTAGATTTGCAGGAGAACATGGGAATGATTTAAAAAATAATGAAAAGTTATTAGAAGAATTAAAAGGTGTAGAAGATAAAGAAAGAAAAGCAAACTTCATATGTGTAATAGTAGCTGTTACTGATAAAGGAGAAAAAATAGTAGCTGAGGGAAAGAGTTATGGGGTTATATTAAAAGTATTATGTGGCACTGATGGATTTGGATACGATCCTTTATTTTATGTACCAGAATTTAATAAAACATTTGCTGAGATGAGTTCAGAGGAAAAGAATTCAATAAGTCATAGAGGAAGAGCATTAAATAAACTAAAAGAAAAATTAATTGATTTGCAAAATTAGGAGGGATAAGAATATGCGTGTAGCTATAGTGAGTGATACACATGGAATTACCAATGTAATTGAGTATATAAAAACTTTACTAAAGGGTTGTGATGCATTAATTCATTTAGGTGATAGTATAAATGATGCTAAAATCTTAAGTGAAGATTTTCATGGAAAAGTATATGCCGTTGTAGGAAATTGTGATTACGAAAAAAATGGTGATGTGGAAAAGGTAATAGAGATAGAAGGAAAGAAGTTTCTAATAACACATGGACATAAATATGGTGTGAAGTATGAGTTAGATAGAATATTTTATAGAGGAATGGAACTTGGAGTAGATGGAGTTATTTTTGGGCATACCCATAGGAAGGTTGCATTAAATGAAGGTGGAATGTGGATAATAAATCCTGGTAGTCCTTCTATACCTAAAGATGGAGAGGCTAGTATTGCTTTTATGAATATAAAAAATGATAATATTAATATAGAATTTTTCTCAGTATAAATAAAATTAAATTAAAAAAATATAGTGCTTTAACATTAAATTCATATGTTTTAGCACTTTTTTTGTTTTGTAAAACCCAGATATAATCAGGGATTCATAAGATTTGATGAATTTTTTAAAAAAAAGTTTTTAAAAAGTGTTGACATAATAATAACTATACTGTAGAATAACTATTGTCGTCGCGAGAGAGCGGCGGTGAAACAAAGCCTTCGGGGTGTGGCGCAGATGGGAGCGCGCGTGGTTTGGGACCATGAGGTCGCAGGTTCGATCCCTGTCACCCCGACCATTATGCGGGTGTAGTTCAATGGTAGAACACCA
>NZ_JARIDH010000013.1 GCF_029267215.1 Clostridium sp.
ATGTTCTTTAGGGTAACACCCGTTCCCATTCCGAACACGACGGTTAAGCCTTTAGAAGCTGATGGTACTGCACGGGAGACTGTGTGGGAGAGTAAGTGGTCGCCAGGTTTTTTATGATTTGCTAGCTCAGTCGGTAGAGCACGTGACTTTTAATCACGGTGTCCAGGGTTCGATTCCCTGGCAGATCACCAAAACCTCTCTTTAATAAGAGAGGTTTTTTTTGTATAAAAAAATATTTATAAATACTATAATAATAGTTTATACTTAGATAGTAAGTATTATAAATTAAAGTATTGTAGTTATATAAATAAATTAATAGTGATAATTATATATTAAACTTAATATGGATAATTTGAAATTTATATATTTTGAGATGGAGGTGTAACTATCACGATTATCAAAATATGATAGAGTGATAGAGAAGAATGAAGGGGATAAAGAAAATTTTAGCTTTAGTGGTGGCTTCTACAATTTCATTTACTATGGTTTCTTGTGGAAGTAAAAATAATAAAGGGAAATCTGAATTATCAGATACAATTGTTGTAACCACTAAATATCCAAATGATGTTATGAAACAAATTTCAGAAGAGTTTAAAAAGGAGACTGGAATAACTGTTAAGTATACATTAAAAGATGAAATTACAGAATCTGATTTTAAGGATTCTAATATAGATGTCATAGTCGGTGGGGCAAAAGAACTTTATAATGAAATGACCTCAAAAGGTATGTTAAAGCCTTATAAAACAAGTTGGTTTGATGAGGTTGATGATAATCTTAGAGATAAAAATGGAAATTGGTATTCAATATTTAAAAATCCTATAGTTGTTGCATATAATAAAACTAATTTACCTGCTAGCTTTATTCCAACAAAACTACAAGATTTAGAGGGTGGAAAAGTAAGTAATAAATTAGTTATGACTAATTCGGATAATTATTATACTAAATATTTTATATCAGCTACAGCATCATATTTGACTTCAATATCTAATAATGATGAAAAGGTTGGAAATTTATTTTTGCAGAATCTAAAATTAAATGTAGCTAGTTTTTATAATAATTATGATGAAGTTATAAAAGCTTTAAATACTAAAGAAACACCAATAGGGATAGTTCCTTTGGATATTTTAAATAAAAATATTAAGAATAATCCTAATTTAACAAAAGTAAGTATTACTGATGGTGAGCCTACAGTTGATGAATGCGCAGGAATTTTAAAATCAACAACTCATGAAAATGCAGCGGATATGTTTATGGAGTTTATTGCAGGACCTAAGGTTCAATTAGAATTAGCACAGAAATTTAATATAATACCAACATTACCTGTAGCTTTAAAGTATTCACCAGATTGGATTAAGAATTTTAAGCCTATGAATGTAAGCGAACAGGTTATATTAGATAATGAAAATAAATGGGTTCAATATTTTAATGGTGTTGTTAAACCCGAGACTGCTAAGTCTAAAACAGTTTTAAGTTCAACAATTAGTGATGCAAAAAACACTAATAAAAATGTGAAAAAGGACAAATAGTTTAAATAAAATTTATTAATGAAAACTACATGATTTTATAGGTTATAATTGATATATAAATTAAGTAAATTTTAAGTGATAGTTAAAAATTTGTTGAAAATAGAGTGTATAAAATTGAAATGAACATGAAAAAAGAGATTATGTAAAGTGCATAATCTCTTTTATATTTAAAGTGTGAATTGTAAATAGCTTATTCATATTTGAATTTGATTATTATTTCTTTTATTTCACCTTTTGTATTTTTTCTTATTTTAAAATCTTTTATATCTTTGAAATTATTACTTAATTGGAAATCAAGTTCATTCATAGTTGCTTTAGTTTTTTTAGCTAAATCACTATCTTCTATTATTTCAAATCTTTGTTTTTTAGTTGTTATTTCTTTATTAGTATCATCTAAGATAACGTAATATTTATCTCCTTCTTCTATAACGGCATACTCTTTACCAAATGTTAGACTTGAGCATAATGAATTATCTGTACATCTTACTAGCATAGCCAATCTCCTCTCATAAACAGTAAATTTTCTACAACTTTAATATAACATAATGAGAAGCTTTGTCTATGCTAAATAATGAATTCAGAGTAAATTTGTAACATTTCACAAAAGATTACCTTTTTATTTTAATTATATTTTTTAATAAATCTTCTTTTGCAAAAATAAAAAAATTTTTTATTGCTATTAAATCATCTTTTAAGGATGTTTCTTCTTCATCTTTCCAGTATTCATTAAAATAAATGCAAAGTAGGAAGAATAATATAGCAAAGTTAATATAGATATCTTTAAAATCTGCAATGAATAAATTACTTATTCCAATAAAATCTAAGCTTCCACCATAAAACACTTTATCTATTAAAGAGCAAAGAGCACCTGCCATAATGAATACTATACACATATCAGCTGTAAAGTCTTTATGTCCTTTTGACAAATAGTATCTATAAAATTCTAAGAACATGATTAAAGCTATTAGATTTATTATTATAAGAAAATCAAAGTTTAATCCAACATCAAATCGTACATTAAGCCATGAACCATCTGTATTTATTATTGGTTGAAATGAAAGAAAGTTTCCTATAATATTAAAACTCTTATTAAAGAACCATTTATGAATTATAAATTTTATTCCTTGATCCAAAATCATTAAGAATAGAAATATTTTTATTAATGTTTTATTACTAAAACCATTTTTGAATTTTTTCCATAATGCATAAATTACATATCCAATAAATGCAAAAGGAATTATTAAAAGAATCATAGAAAGAGCTTCTTTTCCTCCAATAATTCTTCCACTTACAAATTCAAATAAGAAATAGATTAACCACATTACAGGTAATATACTTGTTGTTATCCACTTTTTCTTATTCATTTATTTCCTCCCTGAAATATACCATAGTTAAAATTTTTTCATATAATTTCTTAGTATATTTAAGAAATTTTAGGTATAAAAATAAATTTAGTTACATTAAGTTATTAAATAATTAAACTAAATCAATTTTAACATAGGTAAATATAATAATTAAAGAGGATATATTGAATTTTAAAAGAATATATAAATTATCAACACATATTAATGATGAGGTGTTTTATGACGGATATTATTAAAGAATATTATAATGAGAATTTTAAGAATGAATGGTTAAGGTTAAATGATCCATATAATAGATTAGAATTTTTTAGCACTATGTATATAATAAAAAAATATTTCCCTTCAGAAGGTAAGGTTTTAGATCTTGGTTCAGGACCAGGGAGATACTCTATAGAATTATTAAAAAGAGGATATAATGTTACTTTAATGGATATATCAAATAAATCTATTGATTTAGCTAAAAATAATATAGAAGAAATGAGTTTAAAGGCTGATAATTATATTTGTGGAGATGCATTATATTTAGATTTTATAGAAGATAATTATTTTGATGCAATATTGTTAATGGGACCAATGTATCATATTCATTCAAGAGCGGATAGAGAAAGAATATTAAAAAATTGCAGAAGGGTTCTTAAAGAAAATGGAGTTATATTAATAACATATATAAATTCATTAGGAGTATTAAAGATTGGTCTTTCAGATTTCTCAGAAGAATTTAGAGATATAGAAAAAATTTATGATTTATTTGATGAGAAATCATTTAATGAAGATGAGTCATTTACAAAAACGTATTTTACTATACCAGAAAAAGCTATTAATGAAGTTAGTAATTCTGGATTTGAAATATTAAGTAGAGCTGGTGCAGAAAGTTTTTTAGGTGGGCAGGCTTTCTATATGACAAAGTATTATCTTGAAGACAAAGAAATATATTTTAATTTATTAAAAGTTGCTACTGAAAAATGTGAAGATGAAAGATTTAGAGATTCAACTGAGCATTTAATTATAGTTGCAAAAAAAATAAAAAACTAAAAGGGGAAAAGAGTAAATTACATTAAAAAAACAACAATAATATTAAAAGGTTGTTTTAGATGAAAGAGAGGGGAATTTTATATGTTAACAATTTTTGCAGTATCAGACTCAATCGGAGAAACAGCGCAACAAGTAGCAGTAGCTGCTGCTAGTCAATTTAAAGATAATGCTGATGTTAAAAGAATACCATATGTTAAAAATTTAGAAGATGTTGAAGATTTAATGAAGACAATAGAGGCTTGTGAATCATGTATGATAGTTTCAACAATAATCACAGTTAATGTTAGAGAATACTTAACTGAAAAATGTATAGAAAAAAATATAAGTATAATAAATGTACTAGGACCAATAATAAATGTTGCATCAACAATATTAAACAAATATCCAGATTATAATCCAGGTGCAATGTGGAATACAGATGAAGCTTATTTTAAAAGAATTGAAGCAATGGAATTTGCAATGCAATATGATGATAGTAAAGATTATAGAGGTCTTAAAAATGCTGATGTTGTACTTGTTGGATTATCTAGAACATCTAAAACTCCATTATGTATGTATCTTGCTAATAAGGGGATAAAGGCTATAAACATACCTCTTGTCCCTGAAGTAGGTGTTCCAGATGAAATATATGAAATTGACAAGAAAAAAGTTTTTGGATTAACAATAAATCCACTTCAACTTATAGAAATAAGAAAAAGAAGATTAGATAAATTTCATAGAATATCAGCAGATATAGAATATGCATCAGATGCTAGAATATTAGAAGAATTCGATTTTGCAGACAGAATAATGAGAAAAATAGGATGTAAAACAATAGATGTGACTCAAAGGGCTATAGAAGATACAGCATTAATAATAATGGAAAAGCTAGGAGTAAAATAAAAAAAGCGTTAGATATATTGTAAAAATATAAATGATCATAAATTTATTACAAATTATGTATTTTATATTTGATTAAAATTTTAAATTCTAATCTTAACAAATTTTGTTAAGATTAGAATCTGATTATATTATAAGAAAATAAATAATATTAATAAAAATGTAGTATTAAAATAAAAATATAAAAAATAGATATATTACTTAATCAAATAAAGAAAAAATATATGAATTTAAAATATGGTACTTATTTATGGTTAAAAATGTATTTGAAATAATAAAATATCAATATATCTTTAATATACTAAACCAGGTGTATCAATATGAGAAATATTGAGAATTTAATAGAAATTTTGAGTAAATAGTGTTTAAATTGCCAAAATAAAATTAAAAGAAAGATAAATAAAAATCTAATATGATAAGATAAATCTCGTCACTGAGACACGAGATAACAACTTAACAAAATAAATTAAAAGTTTTGAAAAAAAGTTGTTGACAAAGTTCAAAAGTGATGATAAACTAAAGAAGTCGCTTGAGAGCGACTAAGAAATGGTCTTTGAAAATTAAACAGAAGATATTAACATAAACCAGCAATTCTTTTAACAAGTAATATGAGTATAGATTAAACTTTTAAATTGAGAGTTTGATCCTGGCTCAGGATGAACGCTGGC
>NZ_JARIDH010000014.1 GCF_029267215.1 Clostridium sp.
AGTTAATAGTTTCAGGTTTCTTTACTTCTCCTCTAGACCACTCTCTAATTTGTTCTGGAGATGCTAACCCGATTTGTAAAGCATCAAAATTATTTAATTCGAACAAGGGTGTGTCCTCCCTTCATAATTTAATGTGAATTTTTAAATATCCCCTTGCTCAATCAAGCAAGGGAACACTTTATATCCTAGTTAAAATCATCTTCTATGTCTAAATCACTAGTGAAGTCTAATAAATCTATATTTTCATAGTCTATTTCTTCTTCAATCTCTTCTGCTGGGATGTATGCTTCCCCTTTTTCTTCCTTAACTTCATGAGTTGAATCCTCAGTACCTTCAATATTTACTTCTAATGCTTCAGCATCATCTTCTTCAGCTAATTCTTTAAATTTAACCTCTTGATTATTATCATTTAGAACTTTGACATCTAAGCATAAAGCTTGAAGTTCTTTTATAAGAACCTTAAATGATTCTGGCACTCCTGGCTCAGGAATATTTTCTCCCTTAACAATAGCTTCGTAAGTTTTAACTCTACCTACAACGTCATCTGACTTAACAGTAAGTATTTCTTGAAGAGTATGAGCAGCACCATATGCTTCTAAAGCCCAAACCTCCATTTCTCCGAATCTTTGTCCTCCGAATTGTGCCTTACCACCAAGTGGCTGTTGAGTTACTAGTGAGTAAGGTCCTGTTGATCTTGCATGAATCTTATCATCAACTAAGTGAGCAAGTTTTAAGATATACATGATACCAACTGTTACTTCGTTATCAAACTCTTCACCAGTTCTACCATCTCTTAAAACAGTTTTTCCATTTCTGTTGTATCCAGCTTTTTCTAAGCAATCCTCTATATCAGTTTCTGTTGCACCGTCGAATACAGGAGTAGCAATATGCCATCCTAATGCGCTAGCTGCCCATCCTAAATGAACCTCAAGTACCTGACCTATGTTCATACGAGATGGAACCCCTAGTGGGTTTAAGCAGATCTGAAGTGGTCTACCATCTGGTAAGAATGGCATATCTTCTTCTGGTAATACTCTTGAGATAACCCCTTTATTACCATGACGACCAGCCATCTTATCCCCAACAGATATTTTTCTCTTTTGAGCGATGTAGCATCTTACAAGTTCATTAACTCCTGGTGATAAATCATCTCCATTTTCTCTTGTAAATACTTTGACATCAACTATTATACCAGCTTCTCCATGTGGAACTCTTAATGAAGTATCTCTTACCTCCCTAGCTTTCTCACCGAATATAGCTCTTAATAATCTTTCCTCGGCTGTAAGTTCGGTTTCTCCCTTAGGTGTTACTTTACCAACTAATATATCTCCTGATCTTACTTCAGCACCGATTCTTATTATACCTCTTTCATCTATATCTTTTAAGGCATCCTCACTTACGTTTGGAATATCTCTAGTTATTTCTTCTGGTCCTAATTTAGTATCTCTAGCTTCACATTCATACTCTTCTATGTGAATTGATGTAAACACATCTTCTCTAACTAACTCTTCTGAGATAAGCATAGCATCCTCATAGTTATATCCTTCCCAAGTAATGAATCCCATTCTAATATTCTTACCTAAAGCTATTTCTCCTAAATCAGTTGAAGGTCCGTCTGCTAATACTTCACCTTTAAGTACCCAATCACCTTTAGCTACTATAGGTCTTTGGTTTATACAAGTACCTTGGTTGCTTCTCTTAAATTTAAGAAGTCTGTAAGTATCAACACCACCATCTAATTCTCTTTTAACTCTAACTTCATTAGCACTTACATAAACTACTTCACCAGCATTTTTAGCTTTAGGAAGAACCCCTGAATCTACTGCTGCTTTATATTCTATTCCAGTACCAACTATTGGAGCATATGGTTTTAATAATGGAACTGCTTGACGTTGCATGTTTGACCCCATTAAAGCTCTTGATGCGTCATCATTCTCTAAGAATGGTATCATTGCAGTTGCAACAGATACTAATTGTCTTGGAGAAACGTCCATTAAATCGACATCTTTACTTGGAACAACTAATACATCACCTTTAGCTCTAACAGTTACCTTCTTATCTATAAAGTATCCATTTTCATCTAAAGGTTCATTAGCCTGAGCTACTAGATATTGGTCTTCCTCATCTGCTGTAAAATATCTTATTTCGCCAGTAACCCTACCAGTTTCTTTATCTACAACATTATAAGGAGTTTCAATAAACCCATATTCATTAACCTTAGCATAAGTAGCTAATGAGTTGATAAGACCTATGTTTGGTCCCTCTGGAGTCTCGATAGGACACATTCTACCGTAATGAGAGTGGTGAACGTCTCTAACCTCAAAACCAGCTCTTTCTCTTGAAAGACCTCCTGGACCAAGGGCAGATAATCTTCTTTTATGAGTTAACTCAGATAATGGATTTGTTTGATCCATGAACTGTGATAACTGTGAGCTACCAAAAAACTCTTTTATAGCTGCTGCTACAGGTCTTATATTGATTAATTGTTGTGGTGTAATAGCTTCTTGGTCTTGAATAGTCATTCTCTCTTTAACTACTCTTTCCATTCTTGATAAACCAATTCTAAATTGGTTTTGTAAAAGCTCACCAACACTTCTTAATCTTCTATTTCCTAAGTGGTCTATATCATCAATGTATCCTATATTATAAGCTAAACCAATTTGATAACTTATTGTAGCAAATATATCATCTTTAATTATATGCTTAGGAATAAGTCTTGTTACATTCTTTTTTATTTCTTCTTTTATAGCTTCTTCATCAGAATAGTTGTCTAAGATTTCTCTTAATGTTGGGTAGTGAACTAATTCTCTGATATTTAAATCTGATAAATCAAAGTCCACACACTTATGTATATCTACAAAGTGATTACCTATAACTCTAATTACTCTGTCTTCTATTAAAACATCAACTGAATTTATTCCTCGATTTTGGATTTCTTCAGCCATAGTTCTTGAGATTTTTTCTCCTTTTGCTACTAAAACCTCGCCAGTTAACTCATCAACTATGTCTTCTGCTGATATTTGGTTAGCTATTCTTAAGCTAATTGCAAGTTTTTTATTGAACTTGTATCTACCAACTCTTGATAAATCATATCTCTTAGCGTCAAAGAATAGAGAGTCTATTAAGCTAACAGCACTATCAACTGTAGGTGGTTCACCTGGTCTTAATCTTTTATAAATTTCTAATAAAGCTTCTTCTTTAGTCTTAGTATTATCTTTTTCTATAGTAGCTTTGAATCTTTCTTCTTCACCAAAGTACTCTAAAAGTTCTTGGTCGCTTCCAAAGCCCATAGCTCTTCCTAATATACTTATAGGAAGTTTTCTCGTTTTATCTATTCTCACATAGATAACATCATTCGAATCTGTTTCATACTCTAACCATGCACCTCTGTTAGGTATAACAGTTGCTGAAAATAGTTTTTTACCAGTTTTATCTACATTGTAATTGTAGTAAACACCTGGTGATCTGACTAACTGAGAAACAATAACTCTCTCAGCACCATTAATTATAAAAGTTCCTTGTTCAGTCATTAATGGGAAATCTCCCATGAATACCTCTTGCTCTTTTATTTCTCCAGTTTCTTTATTTTGAAGTCTAACAGCTACTTTTAGTGGTGCAGCATAAGTAGTGTCTCTTTCTTTACACTCTTCAACTGAATACTTTATGTTATCCATGTCAAGAGTATAACCTACAAACTCAAGCACAAGATTTCCAGTGAAGTTTGAGATAGGATTAATATCATCAAAAACTTCATAAAGTCCTGCATCTAAAAACCATTTGTAAGAATCTAATTGAATTTCAATCAGGTTTGGCATTTCAGCCACGTCTTTGACTTTTGCAAAGCTCATTCTCGTTCTTTTTCCAACTTGGACAGGATGTACCATCAACTTTCACCCCTTGTATAAACTAAAATAGCCAAAAGCATACTTT
>NZ_JARIDH010000027.1 GCF_029267215.1 Clostridium sp.
GCGTTCATCCTGAGCCAGGATCAAACTCTCAATTTAAAAGTTTAATCTATACTCATATTACTTGTTAAAAGAATTGCTGGTTTATGTTAATATCTTCTGTTTAATTTTCAAAGACCATTTCTTCATCACCTTCAAGCGACTCATTTATTTTAACATCTTTAAGAAACTTTGTCAACAACTTTTTATCAATTAATGTGATATTTTGTTGCCGTGTCTCTCGCTGACGAGATTTATCTTATCATCTTATCGAACTTAATTTTATTTTATTTTATCTATTTTTATAAATTAAAACTAAATTACTTCTTATTTCTCATTTTTTCTTTATTTATCTTATATAGATACACTAGGAATAGTGTTTATTGTTTTATTTGAAATTTTATACTTTTTTTATATAATTATACTCTATTTTTTTAATATATAATTAAAACCCTACTATTAACTCTTTAAAATTTGAAAAATGACTATTATTTATAACTATTTTTAAAACATTTGATTATATTTTTAATTTTACTTAATATTATTTACTAAAGTATAAATATAATATATAAATATAAAATTAGTAGTACTTTAAAACCAAGTTTATCATAATATATATTATTTTATAGTTCTAAAAATAGTTATTTGCTTTATGCATAGTTTTGAGTTAAAACAATTTCAAAGTTTAATAATGTTATAAAAAATAGTTATTTGCTTTATAAAAATCCTCAAAATATATATGACTTCTAATAATATCAAAATATATACTCGTCCATAGAATATACTTTATGGATATTTATTCTTCTATATACTTAATACTTATATATAAATTTAATTTTATAAAAAACATACAAAAAAATACTTTGTATGTTTTTTATATTATCTTTTATATATTAACTCGTTGTGCTAGTTAAATATGGTTATTGAAAATACTATATTTCAGTAATATATAATTTTATAGTTAAAAAATCTTATGTAGTCATTTCAATAGGTTTAGTAAAATAACTAGCACAACAGATTATATTATGTTTTTATTTCTTAAATATATTTTCATTGCTTTGTATATTTTTTAATTAATCTATATATTTTTATTTCTTTATATCAATTAACTTATGTTACGTAATTTATAACTTATATATTTTTGTATAAATTATTTTTAGTCATAATTTTTTATTTATAATTATTTATATTCAGTTTAAACCTATTATGAATAAACTATTTTGACGCTTTTATATCCAAATTACTTAAATTATATGAGAATTCCTCTAAACTATATTTTAAATCATCGGTTTTTATTGGATCTTTACCTATTTCCATGTAACATCCTGAATAAATTGATATTGTAATAAATACAATTAAGGAAAAGACAACATTCTTTCTTAAATGTTTTATTATAAGTATTCCTAATAATACAGAAAATGTTATCCAAAGTATTTCTGAAGATACATCTATTTTAAATGAATTTATTAAAACCATTCCTTGTATTATTGCAAAGAAAAGTAAAACACCTCCTAATAATAAAAATACTGTTATTATAGAAGAAAAAACATATGCTATTAACATATTAAAATAGAAATTACCTGTTAAATCCTTTTTACTTAATATATAAGAAGCTATTACTATATTTATTATTACTATTAATGTAATTCCTTTATATGTTTCTAATATGAAGCTTCCAAAAAAATTAACTAAGCCTTCAAGAAATACTACTGTTGATATATTTCCATTATATATTCTAGCTTTTGATAATTCTTCAAAACCTATTCCTGATAAGTCACTCATAAAGTTTAATACTACCATTCTCATTATTATCATTATCAATACAAATAGTACTATCTGAGCATTTACTTCTTTTATATACTTTTTAGATGATTTTCTTCCCATAAATATTTCCCCCTGAAATTATGAAACTTACATTTTAATAATTGACAAACTTTCAGTGTTTTAATCATCTATTTTTTTATTATTCATTTTAATTATTGTTAAAATTTAGTATTTTTAATCATCCCTCTTTATTATCTATATTATTCTCTATTAAAATTGAATATTTTGTATATTTAACTATATAAACCTTTGTAATAATCAAAAGCTATTTTGTCTACAGACTGCAATTAATATGCTATTAATTATCTACTTCTTTTTTAAGAATAAATTTAAATCTTACTTTTTTTATTTTACATAAATAGTTTAATTATTTATATTTAAGTTTTGTCCATAAAGACAGGTTGTTAACTTGATGTTATTTATACTCTTAGATAGCATTCCTTAATTATAAATCCATTTTAAAGCGTTAGTTTTTAAGTTTTACTTTATGAATTTTAACAGTATTCTTTGTTGTGAAGCTACTTTGAAAGTATTAATTTTTAACTCTTAACTTTTTACTCTTATCTAATTTTAAGTATAAATATTAATTGCATGTATATAATTTAATATAACTAAAATAAATTATTGTCTAATGCTAGTTATACAGTTAAATAAAAATAATTTTTCTTCTATTTATTCCAAAAATTATTCTAATAATTTCAATAATAAATACATATATTTCATTTTTTTCTATAAAAATAACTATAGTTAATATTTTATTAACTATTTGTTTAAACTATTCAAAAAAGTTTATAAAATGTTTGTGGCCATGCCCTATGATTTTAATATATAATTTGAGACATTATGATAAAATTCAAAAAATATTAAGGCTAGGTGATTAAATGAATAAACTTAAGGTAATATCTTTGTTTATGAGTAGCTTTATTATGGCTAATGTAATTTCAGCCCCCTCATTAGTAAAAGCAACTACTGATATTAATAAACTACAAGAAGAAAAGAAACAAATTATAGAAGAAAAAAAGATTCAAAAAAGTAAATTAGATCAAATTAAAGAAGATATGGATGCTAAAACTAAGGAGCTTCATAATGCACAAGCTAAAGTAGATGAATTTGAAAGAAAAATAAATACTTTACATAAAGAAATAACTGAAACTGATTCTGAAATAAATAAACTTCAAAATTCTATTTTAGAAAATACTAAAGCAATATCTGATGCTGAAGAAGAAAAAAAACTTAAAGAAGAAATTCTAGGTGAAAGATTAAGGAATATCTATAAATCAAATATGGGAGATAAATTCTTGTACATACTTTTAGAATCTAAGAATTTTGGAGATTTATTATCTAATATAGCCAATATAAAAATGCTTGTTAAAACCGATAATGAGTTAATTTCAGAGGTTGAAGCATTACAAAAAGAGTTAGAAGATAGACAATCTCAACTTGAAAGTTCTAAATCAACATTAGATACCAAGAAAATTGAATTAGTTGAAAAACAAGGTAAATTAGAAAAGATACAGTTAGAACATGTAGAAACTTTAAATTTATACAAATCACAATTAGATGAATTAGAGGCATTAGAGGCTAATAAGAATGCCGAGCTAAAAAATTTAGCTTCTAAAGAAGATGAAATAGAAAAAGAAATCCAATCATATTTTGATAATAATTCATCAAGTAATAGTGGTAATTCAGATGATTATACTACTCCATCTGACAACTTATCAACTGGATTTATTCGCCCAGTTTCTTCTAATACTATTACAAGTAATTATGGTCCTAGAATTCATCCTATTACTGGTGAATATAAGGTTCATACTGGTGTAGATTTTGCCGCTTCTGCTGGTGATCCATTCTTCGCATCTAAAGATGGAGTGGTAACAACAGCTTCTTACCATCCTGCATACGGAAATATGGTAATAATAGACCATGGTGGTGGAATTAGTACACTTTATGCTCATGCCTCAGAGTTAAAAGTTTCTGTTGGACAACATGTAAAACAAGGACAAATTGTTTCATTAGTAGGTTCAACTGGATATAGTACAGGCCCCCATGCTCACTTTGAAGTCAGAGTAAATGGACAACATGTAAATCCAATGAATTATATTGTATAAATTTATATAATTTCAAACTATAAAAACTTAAATAAAGGGCTTGTATCAAAATAACCTTTTATAAAACTTACAAATAATATTAATATAATATATAGATTAGCTTTAGAATTTAAATTGTTCTTTAGAAAATATCACATTAAAAGCTAAGACCGTTAGAAACCTAGCGGGTTTAAAAGCTTCAGTAATATTTTCAAAGTAATTATTATAAATTCTTAGCGAAATCTAGTAATTACTAGAATAAATTTTTAAGTTTTATTGTTATATTTTGATAAAGCCCCTTTTTAAATATTATTTTTACTCTATTATTCCCCTTAGATAGTCTGTAAACCCATCTTTAAGTTCTGGTCTTCTTAACGCATACTCAACAGTTGCCTTTAAGAATCCCAGTTTATCTCCAACATCATATCTTTTTCCTTCAAAATCATAAGCATAAATTGCTTCATAATCTAAAAGTTTTAAAAGAGCATCTGTAAGTTGAATTTCTCCACCTTTTCCTGGTTCTGTCTTATCTAATATTTCAAATATTTTTGGTGTTAATATATATCTTCCTAATATAGCTATATTTGAAGGTGCTTTATCAATATCTGGTTTTTCTACTAAATCAGTTACCTTGTAAACGTCGCCTTCAATATGTATTCCATTAACTATTCCATATTTATTAGTATCTTTTTCTGGAACAGTTTGAACACCTAATATACTTGTATGATACTCACTATAACAATCTATTAATTGTTTTAAACATGGTTTTTCATCATTATAAACAACATCATCACCTAGAAGAACTGCAAAAGGTTCATCCCCAACAAAAGTTCTAGCACAGCTTATTGCATGGCCTAATCCCTTTGGTTCTTTTTGTCTTATATAATGTATATCCACCATATCCGTAATATCTTTAACTAAGTCTAATAATTCACTTTTTCCAGCTTTCTCAAGTTCATACTCAAGTTCTACTGACTTATCAAAGTGATCTTCAATACATTTTTTATTTCTTCCTGTTACAATCAATATTTCTTCTATTCCTGATGCAACAGCTTCTTCTATAATATATTGAATTGTAGGCTTATCAACTATAGGTAACATCTCCTTAGGTTGAGCCTTTGTTGCTGGTAAAAATCTTGTTCCCAGTCCAGCTGCTGGTATAATAGCTTTTTTTATAGTTTCTCTCTTCATTTCACAACCTCCTGTTAAACCGCCATTTATTTCAAATAATAACAGTAATAACAAATATATTCTTATTATACACCCTTTTTAATCTTAATTAAATATATCTTATAATTATAAAAATTTATAATTATTCTATTAATTGACTTGATTTTATTTTCAACTTAAAATATAATGAAAGCGTTAACATATTGTGAATATTGTTTATTTTTTATACATATTATTTTTTTAAAATGAAAGGACGATTTTATGAAAAGTTCAAAAGTTACTTCGATTGTATTATCAGCAATAATAGGATTAGGTGTTGGTACTGGTGGAACAATTGCCTATGAAAAACATCAAGACACACAACAAATGGCTAAGGTAGAAGCAGCATCAAAAGAGAATGCTACTGAGCAATTAGTTAGAGGGAATGTATTAGCTACATTATGGGAACAAAATTCAGGTGAAGTTAAGGCTTTAAGATATGAAGCTTATAATTCTGGAATGAGATATGTTGATAAACTTGTTAAAGAACACACAGACAAACCTTATGCTGTTACTTTAGATATAGATGAAACAATTCTTGATAACTCTAAACATGCAGGATACCAAATTAAACATAATGAAACTTATTCAAAAGAAAACTGGGGAGCTTGGGTTCAAATGGCTGATGCTTCTGCAATAGATGGAGCAAAAGAATTTACAGACTATGCAAAAAGTAAAGGTTTTGAAGTATTCTATGTTTCTAACAGAAGTGAAAAAACTGAATTAGATGCAACATTAAAAAATATGAAAAAATTAGGATTTGTTGATGCTGACAAAGATCATGTTCTTTTAAAAACAGATACAAATAACAAAGAAGCTAGATGGGATAAAATAAAAGAAAAATATAATCTTGTAATGTATTGTGGTGATAATTTAGGTGATTTCCCTAATGGATATGATAATAAATCAAATGAAGAAAGAAGAGCTATAGTAGAGAAAGAAGCTAAATTCTTTGGAACTACATATATAATGCTTCCAAACCCAACTTATGGAGATTTTGAAAATGCTGTTTATGGATATAACTTTAAAAAATCACCTGAACAAAAATTACAAGATAGATTAAATAGTATAAAATCTTTTAAATAGAACTTTCCTTATTATTTTACAAAAATAAAAGCTATACTAAATTTAGTATAGCTTTCTTAATATTATTATATAAAATTCTACCTTAAATTCCAAATAAAATAATATCTATCTGATGCTTATTACTATAAGTAGTCAGATGAAATTAAGTTAATAAATATACATAAGTTCTAAAGATTAAATATTACTTTTTCCTATTCTTATATTATATTCTTTTAGCCTTTCACTCTGCTCTTCAACAATAATTTTATCTATTATATTACTTAGCATAATAACTTCTTGAGTACACCCATATTTTTGATATAACCCTGCCAATAAATCCTTTAAATCATTTGTAAACATAAAATCATACTCTCCCGTTTTAATTTAGTATCAACCCCTACTTTTAAACTCTATTATTAAAATTAAACACAACACAAATCCATTATCTGATTTATTGATTTCAATAAATTTACTCTACTTATATTTTAAATTTATTCAATAAATTAGTAAATAAAATTCTAACAACAAAATTCGACCATAATTATTTATTAAATTAAGATATAAATTTATATTATTTATGCTTTTTAACACCATAATATTAACAAAATGTTAATTAAAGGTAATTTAAATTTATTTAAGCTAGTTATTTCCAGATAAAACTTATTTTTTATAATTATATTAAATGAAATAATATTCATATATGGTATTAAAATGCATTTTTACACTAGTTTCAACTATATTATTTTGAACTGTATTAAACTCAATTCAAAATTTTCTAAAACAAATTTATTTTATATCTTAATAAAATTATTTAATAGAAATATTTTGCAAAATGAATTTCCTATATATTTTAGAATTTAACTTTTTTAAAAGTGTAAAAAACTATTTCTGATACATAAGCTATAAACATAATAATAAAAGGAAAGAATTATTTAAATATAAAAAAAGCAGACTATTAAAAAGTCTGCCTTTTTGTTGCCAAAGTCTAATTTAAAGCAATATTAAAATTACTCTAAATTAGCATGTTTTCCATACATTTTACTAGAGTCTAATCCTCTTTTTTCCATTATACTTAAAATAACAGCATCATAGAATAAAAGCATTATCTGTTCAAAAAGTGAACCCATTGGCTGTATTGTTTTATAGTTAGTTTTTTCTTGGTCTTTTTGTGCTCCAGGTAACTTAACTATTAAATCAGCTAACTGTCCAATTGATGAATCAGGAGAAAGAGTTACAACTGCAATTTTTCCTCCTAAACTTTTAGCTTTTTCTGTAATAGGTATTAGTGTTCTAGTTTCTCCTGAGCCTGTTCCAACTATTAATAAGTCATCTTCTGTAAAGTTTGGAGTTGTAGTTTCTCCAATAGCATAAGCCTCAAATCCCATATGCATCATTCTCATAACGAAAGATTTGCACATAAATCCTGAACGTCCTACTCCTGCTACAAAAATTTTCTTTGCTTTTAAAATTTCATTAGCTAAGCTCTCTGCCTCACTTTCTGAAATTAACTTCACAGATTTTTTAAGCTCTTCAATTATTTCAGTTAAATATTCAACTGTATTCATATCAATTAACAACCTTTTCTTATTAATTGTTGCATTTTACTAGCTACTTCTTTTTTATTTTCAACTGTTGTGATTCCACCACCAACAATTATTAAATCTGGATTTTGATCTATAGCTTCTTGTAAAGTTGATAACTTAATTCCTCCAGCTATAGCTGTTTTAGCATTTTTAACTGCTTTTTTGATTGTTCTAAGATCTTCAAATGAATTCTTTCCTACTGCTTGAAGATCATATCCTGTATGTACACAAATATAATCAACACCAAATTCATCTACTTCTTTTGCACGAGTTGCAAGATCTTTAACAGCTATCATGTCAACAAGTATTTCTTTTCCTTGTTTTTTAGCCTCTGCTACAGCCCCTTTAATTGACTCGTCTTCTGAAGTTCCAAGGATTGTTATTATATCTGCTCCTGCCTCTGATGCTTGACTTACTTCGTATCCAGCTGCATCCATTATTTTTAGGTCTGCTAATACTGTTATATTAGGGAAAGCTTTTTTAACTTCTTTAACAGCTCTAAGTCCTTCATTAATTATTACTGGTGTTCCTATTTCAACAACATCAACATATTCTCCTACTTCATTTACCATATCTATTGCACCTTGTATATCAACAAGATCTAATGCTAATTGTAATTTCATATTCTATTCACTCCTTATTAATTATTTCTTAATAATCATTATATTTCTTAGTATAAACATAATTTTTTAAATTAAAAGTAGGCACCTTTTGGTATTCTACTTACCAAAAGGTGCCTATTGGACTATTAATACTCTTTAAAATATACTAAGTTTAACTACTTTTATAAGAATTTCATTAAAGAATTAAAAGTATAGCAAATAAATCACAAAAAAATTATAAATTGTAAAATTATAAAAAAATAAATAAAAAAAGATAATTTTCAATTTACATCTTAGTTGTAATTATCTTTTATCTAATTAATGTATCTTTTTTTGAAATCACAAAATGCACCTATCATACCAGCATTATTCTTTAATTCTGCGAAAGCTAATTTTGTGTTGTTGTAAACTGATTCTATAAGATATTTTTTTAGATTTCTTTCTATTAATGGTCTTAAAATATCTTCCCTAGCCATTATGCCTCCACCTAAAACAATAATTTCTGGATTAACTAAGTAAACTATGTGTGATATTCCTAAGGCTAATATATCAGCTAGATTTTTGACTTCTTCAACACAAATTTCATCTCCTTCTTCATATCCTTTAAATACAAATTTTCCATTTATGCTTTTTGAATCTAATCCTTTTCTATAAGCAACTTTATTAACTAAAACTCTTGCTGAAGCCAAGTTTTGAATATGTTCCCCATCAATCATCATATATCCAATTTCTCCAGCTGAATTAGAAAAACCATGAAGTATATTTCCATCAAAAATTAATGCCCCTCCAATGCCAGTTCCAACAGTTAAGCAAGCCATGGACTTACTTCCTTTACCTGCTCCACAATAAAATTCTCCTAAGGCAGCACAGTTAACATCATTTTCTACAGAACAAGGAATATTAAATTCTTCCTCCATAATTTTTTTAATTTCAACACCAGTATAATTAGGAATACTAGGTCCTGCATGGACTATTTTCCCTTCATTTGGACAAACCATTCCTGCTGTTGATATACATATTCCTTTAATTTCAGTCTTTTCTTTAAAGTTATTTACTATTTCCTTAACTTTCTCTATTATACTTGGCCCACCTTTATAAGCCTCTGTATCCATATTATAATGCTCTTTTAAATTTCCACTATAATCAATAAGACCATACTTAATACTAGTTCCTCCTATATCAACCACAACAAAATCACCCATAAATAAATCCTCCACATAAAATATTATCAAATATAAAAACCACTATATTACATCCATAATAAATTAAAATAAGTAATATTCTATTTATTTCTATATATATATTTATTCTAAAAAACTATTTAAAATGCAGTTAAAAAACAAAATAATTATTAAGTTAATCAAAAGACTTATTTTAATTCTGCATGTCAAAATATTTAAACCTAAGTTCTGTTACGCCAATAAATATTAGAGCATTAAAAAGCCTTTATATTAATATATTTAAAACTAAGCCTTAATACTTGGTAATATAAAAAACAAACCATAAATTAGAATATAAAATACCAAATATAAATAGTACCCTATAATGAATCATAACAGGGTACTATTATTTATTAAAATATTTCTAAACTTATAGATTTATATCATAAGTTTTTCTTAATTAAAAACACTATAAAATTATTAGGAACAGTATATTTATCTATAAATAACTTTTAAAAGTTATTTTAAAATATCAGTAAATCTTTTTGTTATTTGTTGTGGTCTTGTTATTGCCCCTCCAACGACTGCTGAATAAGCTCCTTTATTAAATGCTTCCTTTAAATCTTCTGGAGTATTTATCTTACCTTCACATATAACTGGCACACTAACTTTTTCAACCAACGCCTTTAACAAAGGTATATCTACAGTAGGACTTTGAGTTGAATATGGTGTATATCCTGAAAGTGTTGTTGAAATACAATCAAACCCTAATTTTTCTGCCTGAATTCCTTCTTCTAGTGTTGAAATATCAGCCATAGCAAGCTTTCCACCTTCATGTATAGCTTTCACTAAATCTTCTAATTTTTCATCATTAGGCCTTTTTCTCATTGTTGCATCCAAAGCAATCATTTCACATTCTGTATTTAGTAAATCTTCTACCTCTTTTAAAGTAGGTGTTATATAAATTTCAGAGTCATCATATGACCTTTTTATTATTCCTATTACAGGTAAATCAACATTTTTTTTAATTTCATTTATATCCTCAATACCTTGTGCTCTTATACCAGAAGCTCCTCCTTCTTTAGCTGCCAATGCCATTCTTCCCATAATAAATGAACTATGCAATGGTTCATTTTCTAAAGCTTGGCAAGAAACTATTAACTTTCCTTTTATATTATTTAACATAAATTTCTTCCTCTCTCTGAAAACATTTTCTCTTTATACAATTGTAATAATATTCCAAAGTTTTTTCAAGACATTTATTTCTTAAATTTAAATAATAAAAGTTTAAAGAAGACTGTATTAAAATTTGAACTACCTTTGCCATAAAGCCACAAGGATTCTTTTAAGGTAGTTTGGTGTTTAAGTTTCAACCTAAAATTTTATTTTAAACTAGTGTTGATTTTAGATAGAATTTTATGCCCGTGTTAATTAAAAAGTTTAGATTTTCATTGAATAAGGAAGAATAATAGCCTTAATAAGCGAAGTTCTTTGATCTATGGATGTTTCTTCACTTTAGCTACTATTCTTGAATATTTAATTATTATTTAACCCATTCAATTACTTTTTCTTCTGAAAGTCTAGCTTTTTCTCTTGATGGATTTTCTTTTCTATATCCAAAAGCAACTAAGTATGTTAAATCAAATTTTTCTTTATTTAATAATCCTTTTTTAATTAAAATTTCTTCTACTTTTTCTTTATCAAATCCTTCTATTGCACATGAATCAATTCCAATCATGGCTGCTGATGTCATCATATTTCCTAAGGCTATGTAAGATTGTCTTTTAGACCATTCTAATAATTCATCATAATTTTCATCAGCTTTTAAATTTTCATTTTGGAAAGTTTTTAACACACCTTTTGTTCTCTCAAATAATTCCTCTTTAACACCTTTTGTATTAATCCAAAGATCTTTCACATACTCTGAATCATACTTAACATCTTTTCCTGCTCTAGTTAAAGCCACTACAAGATGACTTGTTGTAGGTGCCTGTCTTTGGAATCCCCATGAAACCTCTGCAATCTCTTTTATAAGATTTTTATTTTCTATAACAAGAAACTTCCAAGGTTCAAGACCAAATGAACTTGGTGATAATCTTGCTGTTTCCATTATCATATTCATATCTTCTCTTGGAATAATTTCTCCATTAAATTCCTTTGTGGCAAATCTAAAATTAAATATATCTATTACATTTTCTCTTTTAATTTTCATATTTTTCGCTCCTTTTTATCCTTTTAATTAGAATAATACAAATATCACTTAATAATAACCTACTCTAAAATTATATGTTTTATATGTAGATTTTTTAAATAATATTAACAATACAATTTCATTATACCATAATTCCCATCAAAATAATAAACTATAGTATTTTATCTCCTCATTACATAATTTTAAAATTACAAATTTGTAATTTTATTGTAAAAAGAGTAAAATTAAATAACACACTTTATTTAATCGTATACAAAAATATTTTATTTAGGTTATGTTTTAAGAGAGTGTTGATTTAAAAGAATTATTGAGATTTTTAGGAGGTGACTTTATGATTAAGGTTGAAAACTTAACGAAAGAATTCAAGATTAGAAAAAAGCAATCTGGATTTAAAGGAGCTATAAAGGGACTTTTTTCTAACGAATTTACTACAAAGACAGCAGTTTCAAATATTAATTTTGAAATAGGCTCAGGTGAAATTGTTGGATATATTGGTTCAAATGGAGCTGGTAAATCAACAACAATAAAAATGATGACAGGAATACTTACCCCAACTTCAGGTAAGGTTACTGTAAATGGAATAATTCCATATAAAAATAGACAGGAAAATGCTAAAAACATAGGAGTTGTATTTGGTCAAAAAACTCAGTTATGGTGGGATATAGCATTATCTGAAACTTTCACAATTTTAAAAGACATATATTCAATTCCAGACGACTTATACGAAAAAAACATGAAGTTTCTAAGTGAAACCTTAGATTTAGATGAATTCATGGCTAGACCTGTTAGAATGCTTTCATTAGGTCAAAGAATGAGAGGAGATTTAGCAGCCTCCTTGCTTCATAACCCTAAAATACTTTACTTAGATGAACCAACAATTGGCCTGGATATTGTTGTTAAAGAAAGAGTTAGAGAGGCTATTAAGAAAATAAATAAAGAATTTGGTACGACCATAATTCTTACAACCCATGATTTAAGCGATATTGAAGAGCTTTGTGAAAGGATAATAATTATAGATAAAGGAGTAAAAATCTATGATGGTACTCTTTCTGATATTAAAAAGAAATATGGGTATATGACTACTTTAGAGATTCAAACTAAAAAGAATTATGAAAACCTTTTAAATATAAAAGATTTGCTTTTTCCTAATAATTCATTTTTAGATGATAACATTGATCCTAGTGATTTAATCCAATCATTTGAAGATGGAAAGCTAATTATAACATTTAATAAAAATAAAATAAGCTCCTCTAAAATCCTTTCAAAGGTTATGGAGAATATGGATATTTTAGATTTTTCATTAAAAGAAAGTACTATTGAAGACATCATAAAGAAAATCTATAGAAATGAGGTGTAAATATGGGTTTTATTAAATCAATAAAAACATATGGAGCCTTTGCGAAAGGTCAAATCAAGATAATGAGTGCCTATAGAGCCAATCTTTTAATGGGCCTTATAGGACAACTTATATTGCTTGTTGTAACTTATTTTCTTTGGATTGCCATATATAGTAGTTCTTCTAAAGGTGTTATGAATGGATTTAACTTAGGAGAAATGCTTACTTATATAATGATTACTCTTTTAATAGGTATCGTTACCAGTTCTAATATAAGTTCTCAAATAAGTAATGAAGTTAGAGATGGTTCAATTGCTATGAATCTTATTAAACCAATTGATTATAGTAGAAGAATTATATTTATGGGACTTGGTCAATTTATATTTTCATTTTTGACTTTGTTCTTACCTGGTGCAATACTAATAACAATTTATGGAATAAAAAATGGAGTTCAAATAGATTTTTTCTCAATAATGTTATCTTTAGTAAGTATTTCTTTAGGAGTACTTATTAATATTTATTACTCATATATTTTTGGACTTTTATCTTTTAAATTTTATAACATTTGGGGAATAAGCCAAATAGCTAGGGCGATTATAATGCTTGTTTCAGGTGCTATGATACCCCTTACTTTTTTTCCTAAAATAATACAAAGCTTATTTAACTTCATGCCTTTCAGTTCCATAATTTATACTCCTACAATGATTTACCTTAATAAATTTAGTGGAATTGAAATAGCTAAATCTCTTGGATTGCAACTTATTTGGATAGTAATTTTAATATTTTTATCTAAGGCTATGTGGAGTAAGCTAATTGATAACTTAGCTATTCAAGGAGGTTAAGAATATGAAAAGATATTATAAGATTTACATACAATTTTTAAAACAATATATAAAAACACTAGTTGAATATAAGGAAGATTTTATATATGGATTATTTGGTTTCATACTTGTACAATTTACATCTTTAATATTTATCTCTCTTATATTTAATAATATACCTTCTCTTAAAGGATGGAGTTTTTATGAAATAATATTTATCTATGGTTTTTCTCAAATACCTAGAGGAATAGACCATATTTTTACTGATTATCTTTGGATTTTCTGTAGAAAAAGTATAATTTACGGAGAATTTGATAGATATCTTCTTAGACCATTAAACCCACTATTTCAGGTAATTGCAGAGAGATTTCAACCTGAAGGGTTTGGAGAACTTCTTGTTGGGTTAATTCTTGTTATTTATTCAGGAATTAAGCTAGGAGTAACTATAACCCCTATTTGGATAATAAGTTTTATAATTTCAATTATTGGAGGTACTCTAGTCTACACAGGAGTAAAACTTGCAACAGCCTCCATATCATTTTGGACAAAGAATAGTTTTGGTCATGTTCAAGTAGCCTATAGTTTAAGTGACTTTGCTAAATATCCTATAACCATATATCCAGGTGGAATAAAAGGATTATTAATATTTATTATTCCTTTTGCATTTACAGGATATTATCCTGCATCATATTTATTAGGAAAACTTAACTTTTTTATGGGAGTCATTTCAACTTTAATCATTGGAATAATCACAATTTCAGTAGCCTATATGATATGGCTTAAAGGAGTGTCCTCTTATGAAAGTGCAGGAAACTAGTTTAATTAGACTCTATTTTACTAGAATGTCGATTTTAAATAGAACTATAACCCACTCTTAATAATCAATTTAAGGTTTCATTGAATATGTAAGAATAATAGCCCTAAAAAGCGAAGTTATTTGACCAAAGGGAATTTCTTCGCTTTAGCTATTATTCTGTAATATTCAAACTTAAATAGAAAGTTTCTTCTCATATTCATTATAATTTTTAAATATAAAATTCAAAATTTTTATTTTAACTTAAAATTAAGTAAGTCTGAAGGCATAGCTAAAATCAACACTCTAATAAAACAAAGCTTTTAATTAAAACTGTCTATTTATTTTCAGTTTTAAAAAAACTTATATTATTATATACTTGCTATGCACATTCTTTCATAAAACTTACTAAACTATTAAAATTATCCTTTGCTTCTTTTAATGAAAACTTAAACTGATATTCATGCCATAATCCATTTTTATCAAAGAATTTTTCATTAACCTTAACCCCTAAATCTTTTAGTTTATTAGAAAGATCTCTTCCTTGGATATTAAAAGGATCTGCATCACCTACAGTTATAAATGTACTTGGATAATTTTCTGTTATATTCTTAACTGTTGATAATTCATTTATCTTTTCATACTTCTCAAACTCTTTAACTCCAGTTAGAGATTCCATATACGTTTGAATTCCTGGAAACTTTGTTTTTCTAACTGTATCCATATCATAAAGTCCACAAAATAATATAACTCCTTTTAAAACTTCATTATCTATGCTAGGTTTTATTCCCATAGAATTAGCTAAATTATTATTACTTATTATTGCTCCTAGCTGGCTACTTATTTGAGCTCCAGCAGAGTCTCCACCTATAAATATTTTTTCTCTATCTCCATTAAACTTTTCTATGTTATTCCATACATATTCAAGAGCATCATTACTTTGAATAATCTGAGTTGGATATCTATATTCAGGTGATAAAGCATAATCTATGTTTACAACAACAAACCCCTCATTTGCTAAGGTAATCATATAATTTTTTACAGTTTCCTTGCTATTTGCTATATATCCGCCCCCATGAACCCACATAATCACAGGCAGTTTTTCTTTTGTATTCTTAGGATAATATATATCTAACTTATTGTTATTATTTATAGATGATTCATAAACTAAATTTTCTTCTATATTTAAACTTCCAACTATACTCTTAAAATTTTTAGGCTTTGGAAAAACTCCAAACTGAAATATAAATTTATATATTTTAGCCGCCATATCACATGTAGTAATCTTCTCCATAATATTTGATGATAAATTAATTACACTATAATATAAATTTTTTATGCTCATTTTCTCACTTCCTTAAGTCCTACACACAATCTTATCTACACACATATTATATACCTCTAAATTTATAAGGTATATCTATAATTAAACTTATTTAAATTAAAATTTAATACTTTTTTATCTTAAAGATTGATTTAAGTTAAGACATTATTTAAAACCATAATTTTTTTAATAAATTGATTATAAAAAGTGCTTCCTTTTCTTAATTATGATATTCATAAAAAAAACATTTTTATATACTTATGCTATAATCATCTTAATCATTAAATGTTCAAAAGTAAACTATTATTATAAGTTAGTTAAAATGTTTTTAAATTATAGATTCCATCTAAAGGTAGGCATCTTTGAAAATTCTTGATGAAATTTATAGTTTCTATAAATTACTTTGAAAGAAGGTTTTAATATGGGAAATAGTCTTTTAAAAACAAGAAAGGTATATCTTATTGGAGGAGGAATTGCTTCATTAGCTAGTGCTGTTTACTTTATTCAAGAAGGACATATTCCAGCTGATAATATTCACATATTTGAACAGCAAGAATGTCTTGGAGGAAGTATGGATGGTGCTGGAGATAATATTACTGGCTTTATAGCACACGGTGCTAGAATGTTTGATAAGGAAGCTTATGCTTGCTGTTATGACCTATTTTCAAGAGTTCCTTTATCAAAGGATTCTAACATGACGATTTTAGATGATTTTAATAAATTTAATAAGGATACTAAGTTTAATAGATCTGCCGTTAGACTTATTGGAGAAAATGCTGAAAAAATTGATGTTCTTTCTTTCGAACTTTCAAAAGCAGACCAACTTGCATTAAGCAGTATGATAATTCAACCTGAATTTAAATTTGATAAAATAAGAATTTGTGATTGTTTCACACCTGATTTCTTTAAAACAAACTTCTGGTATATGTGGGCAACTACTTTTGCATTCCAACCTTGGCATAGTGCAGTTGAATTCAAAAGATATCTTCACAGATTCATACATGAATTCCCTCATGTTACAGATATGGCAGGTGTTAGACATTCAAGATACATACAATATGATTCAATAATTGAACCAATAATTGAATACTTAAAAAATGCTGGCGTTCATTTTGTTATGGGAGTTAAAGTAAATGATTTAGAATTTAATGAATTTAATAGAAAGAAAGCTGTTAGCAAAATACTTTATACTAAAAAAGGTTTAAATGAAGAAATATTTGTTAAACCTGAAGATCTTGTACTAGTTACAATAGGCTCTATGACTGCTTGCTTTGATGTTGGTGATAATGAAACACCAACAAAAATAAAAGATAAATATGCAGATGGTACTTGGAGTTTATGGGAAAACATAGCTAAGAAAGACCCTCTATTTGGTCATCCTGAAGTATTTGATAATCGTATAAATGAATCACTTTGGGAATCAATAACACTTACATTCAAAACACCATTATTCTTTGACTTAGTACGTGAATTCTGTAGTGGTACAGGAACTGAGTTCACATTTAAAGATTCAAATTGGTTCCTATCATTAGTTTTACCTCATCAACCATACTTCAAATCTCAATCTAAAGATATACAAGTTGCTTGGGGTTATGCATTACATCCTGACAAAGAAGGTAACTTTGTTCACAAGAAAATGCATGATTGTAATGGTATAGAAATACTTGAAGAAATTATAGGTTTAATGGGATTTGAAGAATATAAAGATGAAATATTAAAATCTGCTATATGTAAGCCTTGCGTAATGCCATTTATAACAAGTCAATTTTTAACTAGAACATATGGAGATAGACCTAATGTTATTCCAAAATCATCACACAACCTTGCATTTTTAGGTCAATTCTGTGAAATACCTGATGATACAGTATTTACTGTAGATTATTCAGTAAGATCTGCACAAATGGCTGTATATGGCTTACTAGGATTATATTATAAAGAAGTAACTCCTATATTTAAAGGAGAAAATGATGTTAGAGTGCTTTTAGGTGCTTTGGCAACTATGATTAAATAAAAATTTCAATTTTCATATGCACACCAATAAAAATAAATAAAAATAAGCTGAGAATTTTAATATTCTCAGCTTATTTTTATGCTTAATTTATTTCCTTTTTCTAAATATCTATATTTAAACAACGAACATTTTCAATAGATTTCACTTCTTTAAGAGATTTTAACCCTTGTAAAAACTCTTTTTCATACTCTTCATTAAAATTTTCAAATGGTCTTCTACAATATCCAGCCCTTATTCCCATAGCTCTAAGTAAAGACTTCATTCCTGCTAAAAAACATGGAGTATTTAAAAGATACATTATAATAGATACTCCCTCTTTTTGAAGCTTCTTAGCTAAATCTATATCCTTATTATTAACAGCATTATTTATATTTATAAATAAGTCTGGAAGCACATTATAAGTTGAACCTATTATTCCATCTGCTCCAGATAAAAGGCCTGATAAAGCCATTTCATCACACCCTGAATAAACTAAAAAATCATCTCCAAACTTATCCTTTATCTGGGTTATTTCATAATGAGACTGGGCTGTGTATTTTATTCCCTTAATATTTTCTATGGATGCAAGCTTTTCAATAGTATCCACAGTTAAAAGTCCTGCTAATGGCACATTATAAACTATCATAGGAGTTTTGCAAGACTCTGCTATATCCTTATAATAATTTATAATCTGCTTTTCAGAAAACTTCCAATAAAATGGTGGAACACTTGATATTCCAGTAACTCCAAGACTTTCCGCATGTTTTGCAAGGTCTATAGAAAGCTTAGTTCCAATTGCCCCAACATGGACAACCACAGGTATTCTATCTTTAACCTCATCCATAACTATTTCAACAACTTTTTTTCTTTCCTCACTACTCATAGTAAATCCTTCACCTGTTGATCCAGTTAAATATAGTCCATCAACCCCTGAATCTATAAGATAACTTACAAGCTCTCTCATTCCTTTTTCATCAATATTTTCATTTTCATCAAATACTGTTAATAAAGCAGGGATAACCCCCTTAAAATCCTTAATCTCAAACTTACTCATATTACAATAACTCCCTTACCCTTTCATCTGATAAATGACATGCAACTGAGTGTTCATGCCCATTTATAATATATTTTTTAAGTTTTGGTCTTTCCTTTTTACATATTTCCATACACTTATTACATCTTGTATGAAAATTACATCCACTAGGTGGATTTACTTGACTTGGAACATCTCCTTGAAGTATAATCCTTTCTTTTTTTCTATCTAAATCAGCAATTGGAATAGCCGATAATAAAGACTCTGTATAAGGATGAAGTGTATTAGAGAATAATTCCTCTGTATTTGTTAATTCAACAATTCTTCCAAGATACATAACAGCGATCCTATCACTAATATACTCAACAACACTTAAATCGTGAGTTATAAATATATAAGTTAAATTTCTCTCTTCTTTTAACTTCTTTAAAAGATTTAAAACTTGAGCTTGGATTGAAACATCTAAAGCTGATACTGATTCATCACAAATTATAAGTTCTGGATTTATACATAAAGCTCTAGCTATGCCTATTCTCTGTCTTTGTCCCCCTGAAAATTCATGAGGATACCTATCCATATACTCTCTTCTCATATTAACAGCTTCTAAAATATCTCCTATAACCTTTCTTCTTTCCACCTTCTTTTTAACCCCAAACTTCTTTAAAGGATCTGATAAAGATTGATATATTGTAAAAGCTGGATTTAAAGAAGAATGTGGGTCTTGAAAAACTATTTGCATCTTTTTCCTTGCAATATCCATCTCTTCTTTTTTAAGAGTTATTAAATTCTTCTCTCCTTCCTCTCCAAAGTCATAAATCATTTCTCCATCAGTTGGTTTAACAAGCTGAAGAATAGTTTTTCCTAACGTTGTCTTTCCACAGCCAGATTCTCCAACAAGACCTAAGGTTTCTCCCCTATAAACAACTAAATCTACATCATTAACAGCTTTAACAAACTTAGTAGGTTTCTTAAACATTCCTGTTTTTATTGGGAAGTAAGTTTTTAACCCTTTTATTGTTAACAATTTTTCTTTATTACTCATAAACTCATCCTCCCTTTTATTTTACCTCAAGCATTTTTCCTTTTACATACATTTTTTCATAATTATAGCATCTAACCATATGAGTTCCTTCTATAATTTTTTCATTAGGCATAGTTTTGCATTTATCACAAGCATAATCACATCTTGGTTCAAATTGACAACCAATAGGTCTATCATAAGGATCTGGAGTTGAACCTTTAATAGGATTAAGATTTTGATTCTTTCCTTTCCCTAAAATAGGAATTGATTTCAAAAGTGCTTTTGTATAAGGATGTGCAGGTTTTCTTAAAACCTCGTCAATAGTTCCAGACTCAATTATATTTCCCATATACATAACTGCAACATCATCAGCCAATTCACTAACTACTCCCATATCATGAGTTATAAGTAAAATCGCTGTATCATTTTCTTTTTTAAGCTTATCCATAAGTTCAAAAATTTGGGCTTGAATAGTTACATCTAAGGCTGTAGTTGGTTCATCTGCAATTAAAACCTTAGGTTTACAACTCATTGCCATGGCTATCATGGCTCTTTGCCTCATCCCTCCTGAAAATTGATGTGGATATTCCTCTATCCTTTGTTCAGGATATGGAATCCCCATATTTTTCAAAAGTTCAAGCGCCCTATTGTAAGCTTCTTTCTTACTTATTTTTTCATGACACTTTATATTCTCAATTATCTGAAATCCAATGGTATAAACAGGATTTAAAGCAGTCATAGGATCTTGAAATATCATAGCAATATCTTTTCCTCTTAACCCTCTCATCTCTTTACCATTTCTTTTAAGTTCATTTATTTTAATATCACCATTATCACCATGATATATTATTTCTCCCTCTTCAATTCTAGAAAGTTTAGGAAGAAGTTGCATTATTGATGAGGCAGTAACACTCTTTCCACATCCTGACTCACCAACCACACAAAGAGTTTTACCCTTTTTTATTTGAAAAGAAACACCATTTATAGCCTTATTACATCTTTGATTTGTATAAAAATAAGTCTTTAAATTTTTTACTGTAACAATAGGTTCTCCACTCATAAATAATCCTCCTATCCTTGTTGTGTTGGATCTGTGGTGTCTCTTAATCCATCACCAACAAAATTAATACTCATAACAAATAATGATATTACTATACCTACTGGTAACCATAACCACCAGTTATTTTGAAGAGTAAACATATCTTGAGATGCATTTAAAATATTTCCCCAGGTTGCTATTTCTAAAGGTACTCCAAGACCTAAAAAACTTAATGCAGCTTCTTCTAATATGAACATAGCTGTGCTTAAAGTTATATTAACAACTATTGGCCCAATAGCATTAGGCAACATATGTTTATAACAAATTATAAAATCATTTATACCAAAAGCCTTTAAAGACTGAACATACTCTTCTTCTCTAATAGAAAGTATTTTTGCCCTAGTCATACGATAAACACTACCCCATCCTGTTAAAATAAATATAATGATAAGATTTATTAAACTCTGACCTAAAATACTTACTAAAAGTAAAACTAAAATCATTTGTGGGAAAGACATAAAAATCTCTGATAAACGAATAACTATCTTATCAAAAAATCCTCCTTTATATCCACAATAACATCCTAATAAAACACCTATTAACGCACATCCTAAGGCACTTCCAAGGCCTATAAATATAGAAATTCTTCCTCCATATAAAATCCTTGAAAATACATCCCTTCCAACCTTGTCAGTTCCTAAAATATGTTCTACAGAGGGCTCTTTTAATACGCTTTTCATATCAACTGCCAATGGATCATATTTAGTTATAAACGGTGCAAATATTGAGGATAAAATTATTATTGAAAAGATTATTATTCCAATAACAGCAAGCTTATTATTAAGTAATTTTCTTAAAGCTCTATTTCCACCCTTATTCTTAAGTTGACCAGCCTCTTCCTTAGCTTTAATCTTATCTAACTTTCTATCAAATCTGCTTTTACTACTTAACATTATTAACCTCCTAATCTAATTTAACTCTTGGATCAAGCAAGGCTGTGGCAATATCAACTATTACACTTGAGACAAGGACAGCAGTCACTGTTAACAAAGCTATGGTCATAACCAAAGAATAATTCTGTCCTCTTACTGCCGTTGCAAAGGCATCTCCTATTCCTGGCCATCTAAATATACTCTCTATAACAACAGCCCCCCCAATAAGCGTTGGAAGTCTAAATCCTATTAAAACAACAACGGGTGTTAATGCCACTCTAAATCCATGAACTAAATTTACTCTCCACTCAGGTAACCCCTTACTTCTAGCTGTTCTAATATATTCCTTATTCATAGTATCTAACATACTAGACCTTGCATATCTCATAACCCCCGCAGTAAGTGAAAAACCTAAAACTAAGGCTGGTAAAATTAAATATTCATATCTATCAATAAAAGCAGTATGACCTGGCATCATTCTTCCTCCAACTGGAAGCCATTTAAGACGTAATGAGAATATTAATATACAAACCATTCCAAAGAAAAACTGTGGAATTGAAACGCCAATCATTCCAGCCACTGTTAATAAATTTTCTGATATAGTTCCTCTTCTTATAGCACTAAATAATCCTAAAACACTTCCTAAAATTGTAGAAATACAAAGAGAAGCTATGGCCAATTCTAAAGTTGCAGGTAATAATTCTTTTATTAACTGACTTATTGGAACTCCACTTGTTATACTGTATCCAAAATTTCCTTGAACAATCTCCTTAAGCCAATTAAAATATCTAAATAAAAATGGATCATTTAATCCATAGGCATTTCTAATTTCCTCTAATTTTTCTGGTGCAACATTTGCTAAAATCTCTGGATTTATCATGTGTGAAACAGCATCACCTGGTGTTAATTCAAGTCCAAGATAAATTATGAAAGTTATTATAATAAGCATAGGAATTAATCCTAAAATTTTCTTAACTATAAATTTAAACATCAAAACCCCTCCTTACAAAAAAAGTGATGGGATAATCCCACCACTCCCTATAAATTAGTTTATTTAAGCTTCCAATTTTGAATATTCCAATCATAATGGAACTGAGGATTACCATGTTCCTTGATACCTTCCTGAATCTTATCACTTTCTATGACAAATACAGGTTGATAATATAAAGGAATCACAAACATATTTTCATTCTCATATTTTTGAAGTTCAAAATAAGCTTTCTTCTGAGTTTCTGTATCTGCTGTTTTATTAGTGGCATCAATAAGTTCATTTAGCTTATCATCAGAAGGAGTATGTGAATTTACTGGTGAACCTGTTCTAAACTTATCATAGTATTCATGCATTGAAAGGGCTGAGGTAGCTGCATAACATAAATCCCAGTCTACTTCTGATGGACCATTTACTTGGTCTTCTGGTGCTGACCATAATAAAGTAGCTAAATCTCCCTCAACAAGTCTAAACTTCATCTTCATTCCTATTTCAGAAAGATATGATTGTATAGCCGTCATGAAATCTACTGTTAATTGATCTGTATAATAGTAAACAACATCTAATTCATAATTTGGATCCCAACCAGCTTCTTCTAGTAATTTCTTAGCTTTTTCAGGATTATAATCATAAGTATCTAATCCATTAACCTTGTCTGCTCCGTTAGGAGTTAAACTATTAGCAGGAGTTATACTTCCATTAAATAAGTTCTCACCTATTGTTTTCATATCTATGGCATATCTTATAGCCTGTCTAACTTTAGCATCTTTTAATGGAGATTCTTTTCCATCTTTCTTATTAAATTTATTTGCAAAGAATAAGCGAGTATATCTAACATCTACTCTATTTATTTCTAAGTTATCTTCCCCCTCTAAAGCTTTAACATCAGCAATATTTTTAGTATATCCATAATCAAGCATTCCTGACTTTGCATTATTAACTAAATTTGTATCACTATCTCCAGGGCTAGGTGTTAAATGAATTGAGAATTCAGCTTGACCATCATAATACTTATCAAAGGCAGTTAAGGTTGTATAATCATTCATCTTAACCTCTTCCACTTTAAATGGACCTGAACCTACAGGTTTTTGGAAATATTTAGCCTGTTGGAATTTTAATGGGTCTACCCCTTCAAAATGCTTCTTAGGTAATGGGGAGAATTGAGAAAAAGTTACTAAGGCATCAGGTGCAACCTTATCAAAAGTAATTTCTATATTATTACCATCAATCTTAATTCCACTTATTTCTTCTGCCTTTCCTTCTAAATAATCTTCACTTCCTGCTATAGATTTAAATGTATTTAAAAACACCTGATTTAAAACTGCAGTTTTCATAGAATATTCAATACTCCACTTAATATCTTCAGCAGTTATTTTATCTCCATCATGCCAATATATATCGTCTCTTAACTCAAAAGTTAGCAAAGTACCATCTTCATTTAAGTTAAACGTTTTCGCAAGTTCCCCTTCTTTAGGATTTAAACTTGCATCAGCCTCTATTAATTGATCATACATAGCTTTATTGTAAGTATTTACAGCTGGATTTAACCATGGAACTTCAAAAAATTCTATTGGTCCTCCATTTGAATATAAAACTTTATCTGAAGCTTCCTCTATTTTTTCTGTTGATCCAGCACCTCCATTATTTGATGACTTTGAGCCTCCACCACAAGCAATCATAGATAAGGAAAAACTTGTAGCTAACAATAATACGGCTAATGTTTTAAACTTCATTTTAATTCCTCCTATCCAAATTAGAAAATAGCTTTAAATTTAATCATAAAAATAAATTTAACTTTAATGCTTACAGAAAATTATATTATTTTATTAATTGAATTATTCCTTATTTTTCATTGAGTGAACTACTTAAATTTAAGCTAAAAAAGGTTAAGTTTTTTGTAAACCTAACCTTTTAATTAATATTATTACCTATTTATTCTTTTGCAGTAACATAAAATTTCTCCATAGCATTATCATCAAATATATTTTCATAAAACTCTACTTCCAAATCGTTAGAATTATCATTCAAAGCAAAACTCATATTAGCAGTGCACTTTTTTCCCTTGCTTATTGATTGAGGAACCTTATCTCCTCCAATAGGATAAGTTTCTAATATATTTCCTGACTTATCATAAATCTTAAAGTTTAAATCAGAAACATACAAATTTTCATTATATCCTAAATTTTCATATGTATATTCTATCTCAACTACTTTCTTTGCTTCTTTCTCTGAAAATTCATTTCTATCTTCAGTAAGATTTACACTATTTATTGTTAATCCCATAAGTTTAACACCACTATTCTTTTTCAAATAAAATGTTTCACTAACAGGCATACTAGAAACTTCTAAATTGCTTTGTTTAGCTTCTCTTATTTCTCTAACACAAAAATCATTTACTAAAATACCAACCACTGTTCCAATTGCAAAAAATACTATACCTATTAGTACTTTTTCTTTAAATAAATTACCTACTTTCATAACCCCTCCGCCAACTAATAATCAACTAAAAATATTCAATTATGATACTACCCACTTTTTATACTTTTATACCTTTCTCTCTTAACAGTAAAAACTCATAATTTATTAAGTATTTAATTGACTTTGAGATGATTATTTTGTTAAAATCTATTTGCTATATTCATATTTTTTTAATAAATTATTCATACAACAAACTTAAGATATTTATGTATAGGCTAAAACATTTAAAGGAGCGATAGATATGTGGAAAGATTTTAAACAATTTGCCATGAAAGGTAATGTAGTTGATATGGCAGTGGGGGTTGTTATAGGGGGAGCTTTTGGTAAAATAGTTACTTCATTAGTTAATGATATTATCATGCCTTTAGTTGGTTTACTATTAGGTAAAGTAGATTTCTCTAATCTTTATATAAATTTAAGTGGTAAAGATTATACATCATTACAAGCTGCTAAGGCTGCTGGGGCTGCTACAATAAACTATGGATTATTCTTAAATAACTTAATAAACTTCTTAATCATAGCATTCTCAATATTCATAGCAATAAGAGAAATGAATAGACTTAAAAATTTCGCTATTAAGAAAAAAGAAGAAGAGGTTAAAGTTACAGAAAAAGAATGTCCTTATTGCTTTAGTAAAATAAATGTAGATGCAACTAGATGTCCTCATTGTACATCAATATTAAGTGAAGATAATTTAGTCCTTAAAGAAGTTGCAGCTACAAGCAAAAACAATTAATAAAAATTTTAAAGGGTATCAAAATGATTAAATAAATCATTTTGATACCCTTTATATTTAAGGTATTTATTAGTTTAATACAATACTTTTAATATAAAAGCAACATTTTTTGAGGTAGTTAATATTATAAATTATCTTTTGCCTACTAATTCACTAAAGAAGGCAAGTTTTAAATACAAAATATTATAATCTTAGTGATTCTAATTCTCTAAAAACTTGATTGGCAAAATTAACATTTCTACAAAGAATAAGTATATGATTTTTTCTAGCAATATTTCCAGCTATTCTATTATCTTCAAGTTGATCTAAAAATGATCCAGTCATTTCTGCCATTCCGTCTAATGTATCAATAGATATAAATTTGTCTTGGGTGGATATACTTAAGGTTGTCATCTTAAAAATATTTTTATATTTTTTAATAAGATCATTTTTTCTAATAGACACATATCTAATATCTTTGTTAGGTAATGATTTTCTAACTATATTTAATTCATGTAAATCTCTTGATAAGGTTGCTTGTGTCGCCCTTATACCACGAGATTTCAACTCTATTATTAACTCATTTTGTTTACATATGCTCTTATTTTTTACTATATCCAATATCGCCTTCTGTCTTAAAATTTTTTCTGAATTTTTCATGGTAGTTTCTCCTTTGTTATTAAACTATCATAACCTAAAATAAATTAATAAAATTTAATCATATTAAAAATTACTTAATTATTCTAGTACCAGCTTCTCCTCTAAGTGCTTCTCTAGCTTTACTTAATGATGAAATTATTGCTATCTTATCATCTCCACTTTGGACAAATTTCTTACAAGCCTCTACTTTAGGAAGCATACTTCCTGGTGCAAACTGTCCTTCTTCTATGTATTTATCTACTATTTCTAAGTTTATTTCATCTAAAGCCATCTGATTTGGTTTATTAAAGTTTACACAAACTTTATCAACAGCAGTTAATATTAATAATGCATCTGCATTTAATATTTCAGATAATTTTTCTGCCGCAAAATCCTTATCTATAACTGCTGGAACCCCTGAAAGTCTCTCTCCTTCTTCTATTACAGGTATTCCACCTCCACCGCAAGCGATTACAACAAAGCCATTATCAACCATAGTTTTTATAGCTTCTTTCTCTACTATATCTATAGGCTTTGGTGAAGCCACTACTCTTCTATAGCCTCTTCCAGCATCTTCTTTCATTACATATCCATTTTCTCTTTCTAACTTTTCCGCTTCCTCTTTTGAATAAAATGATCCTATTGGCTTAGTTGGATTTTTAAAACCTGAATCATTTTTATCAACAATTACTTGAGTTGTTATTGTATCTACAGATTTTTTTATTCCTCTTTTTAAAAGCTCTTCTCTTATTGCATTTTGAAGATGATATCCTATATATCCCTCTGAAAATGCTCCAACTACATCAAAAGGAAATAATGGATTATCATTATTAACTTTATGAGCAGCCTCAATACTTGCTAAAATTTGTCCTACTTGAGGGCCATTTCCATGAACTATTGAAACTGAATGTCCATCTTCTATTAAATTAGCCACTGAAACTGCTGTTTCTCTACAAGTTTGTAATTGACCTTCTGCACTTTTATCCTTTGAATCCTTTTGTAATGCGTTTCCACCTAATGCTAAAACAATCTTCATTGTTTATTCCTCCTCAAATTCTAACAACACAATCTTTATTAACCGTTTTCATTAATCTATTTATTTTTATATAGTTATAATTCCATTTACAAGCATTACTATAGCTACTATAGCTATAACAATTACTAAAATAGCTAATACTTTTTCAACTCCAACAAAAACTTTTTGTTCTTTATTCTTTTGCTTCTTACCAATGTAGAAGAATATTATTCCAACTGCATATAATATGAAACATAATAATAAATATTTAATTCCTGCAGCATAACAAAGCCATATAGCATAAACTGTTGATATTGCACCAAAAAATTTATCCTTAGTTCTTCCGCTTGGATCTTTATCATATGTTTCTCCTGTTATAGCTAATTTCAATCCATACATAGCACTTAAAAGATAAGGAACTAAAATAGCTGTACTAGCGACTGAATATAAAGCTTGATATGTACTACTAGCAACTAAAGTTAATATTAAAAATATTTGAACTAAAATATTTGTAATTATTAATGAACCATTTGGTGTTCCTTTTTTATTTAGTTTGCCAAAAATTTTAGGTAAAACTCCATCTTGAGCTGCTACATAAGGTATCTCAGCTGCAAGTAATGACCACCCAAGAAGTGATCCAAATAATGAAATTATTAATCCTAAATTTATAAGAGCTGCGCCCCATTTTCCAACAGCAAATTCTAATACATAAGCCATTGATGGATTGTTAAGTCCTGAAAGATTTACTCTATCCATAACACCAAGAGACATCAATGTTATTAGCATATAAATCACAAGTGTACCAATAAGTCCTAATACGGTTGCCTTACCTACATCACTTTGCTTTTTAGCTCTACCTGAAACAACTACAGCACCTTCAATACCTATAAAACACCATAAAGTTACTAACATTGTACTTTTTACTTGTGATACAATTCCACCTAAATCAGTTGTGCCCCAAAATTGGAAAGTAAACTTATTAAAATTAAACATAAATAAAGAAATAACTATAAATAAGAAAATAGGTACCAACTTAGCTATAGTAGTTATAAGATTTATAAGTGCAGCACCACTTACACCATTTAAAATTAAAGCTGTAAATGCCCATAATAATATAGAAGCTCCTATAATTGAAGCTACATTATTTCCTTCTCCAAAGATTGGGAAAAAGTATCCTAAAGCTCCAAATAAAAGTACTGAATAAGATACATTTCCTATCCATGCACTTAACCAATACCCCCAAGCAGAGTTAAATCCTATATACTCTCCGAATCCAGCTTTAGCATAACTATACACTCCACCTGTAAGTTCTGGCTTTCTATTAGCTAATGATTGATATACAAAAGCTAAAGATATCATTCCTATACCTGTTATAATCCAACCTATTATAATTGCACCTGTTCCTGCTCCTCTTGCCATATCAGATGGAAGATTAAATGCTCCTCCTCCAATCATAGATCCAACTATTAATGCTGCCAACTGAGCAAACCCTAATTTTCTTTCCTCATGCTGTTCTGCCATATGTATTCACCTACCTTCATATGTTTCTTAAAAATAATAGGGCCGCATTTATAACACATTGAAAGGAAAATTCAATTTTTGAATTTAAATAACTTTAAATATTAGCCATTTTCCTTAGATGACATTATAAATACGGCCCATTAATAAAATTTATTATCTTCCTGCAGTAGCTACCATTACTGCTTTAATTGTATGCATTCTATTTTCAGCTTCATCAAATACAACTGAATTTTTACTTCTGAATACTTCATCTTCAACTTCTCTTATATCAAGACCTAATCTATCCATCATATCTTTACATACTTCTGTATCTTCATCATGGAATGATGGTAAGCAGTGCATAAATAAAGTATTTTTATTTCCTGTTTTATTCATCATTTCTTTAGTTACTTTGTATGGAGTTAATAATTTAACTCTTTCTGGGTATAAACTTTCATCTTCACCCATTGATACCCAAATATCAGTGTAGATAACATCAGCCTCTTTAACTGCCTCATCAACGTCTGAACTAAACTCTATAGTTGCTCCAGTCTGTTTTGAGTATTCTTGCATCTCTTTTATAATATCTTCATCTGGTTTTAAGCTATCTGGTCCAAGAGCTACAAAGTGCATTCCCATCTTAGCAGCACCATACATTAATGCATAGCTCATATTATTTCTTGTATCACCTGTAAATACTAATTTTATTTCGCTTAATGGTTTATGTGCATGTTCTTCTATTGTTAAGAAATCTGCTAATATTTGAGTTGGATGGTCAGCATCAGTTAATCCATTCCATACAGGAACTCCTGCATATTTAGCTAACTCTTCAACTGTTGATTGTTTAAATCCTCTAAACTCAATACCATCATACATTCTTCCAAGAACTTTTGCTGTATCTTCTATAGATTCCTTCTTACCCATTTGTGAGTTAGTTAAGAATGTTACATGAGCACCTTCTTCAGCAGCTCCACATTCAAAAGCACATCTTGTTCTAGTTGAAGTTTTTTCAAATAATAAAACTACATTTTTGCCTTTTAAACTATCTCCTATTATTCCTGCTCTTTTCTTAGCTTTTAAATCATGAGAAAGATCTAATAAATATCTAATTTCTGCTGGTGTAAAATCTTTTAATGTTAAGAAACTTCTTCCTTTTAAGTTAACTGCCATTTTTAATTCCTCCCAATCTGGACTTTTCTGATTGTCCAAAAAATAATTTATTTTTAAATTCTCTATTATTTTCAAATTATAAATTTTCTCTTACTAGTGGCATTGACATACATCTTGGGCCGCCTCTACCTCTTGATAACTCTGATGAAGGGATAACATGTAATTTAATACCCTCTTTTTCTAATATCGCATTTGTTATGTAGTTTCTTGAATAAACTACAACTTCACCAGGAGCTATAGCAAGTGTATTAGAACCATCATTCCATTGTTCTCTAGCAGCTGCTATTTCATCTCCACCGCCACATTTTATTAATTTAATATCTCTATCTAGATATTTTTTCAATATATTTTCTAAGGTATCTAACTCTTCTTTTACTAATAATTCACCATCATTTTCTGGATCTTTAGTTAGGGCAAAAACTTCTAAAGGTCCAACTATACCAGGATGAACTGTAAACTTATCATAATCAACTTGAGTAAATACTGTATCTAAATGCATAAATGCTCTTGTTGCAGGTATTTTGAATGCTAATACAGTTTTAAAAGTTGAATCTGGATTATACAGTAATCTCTTTGCTAATTTATCAATTGAAGCTGAATCAGTTCTTTGAGAAATACCAACAGCTAGTACATCTTTTGAAAGTATTAATTCATCTCCTCCTTCGATAGAAGTTTTCTCATCTCTGTTAAACCAGAATGATACGTTACCATTTTCAAATCTTGGATGATATTTAAATATGTATTTAGCAAATATTGTTTCTCTATTTCTAGTTTCTGTTCTCATATGATTTAATGTTATACCATGTCCAATTGTTGCAAATGGATCTCTTGTAAAATATAAGTTTGGCATTGGATCACAAACAAATGGATAGTCATCATTAACTTGATCATATAGTGATTCTCTATGATAATCCTTAAGTTCTTCTTTTCTAACTCCAGCCATCATTTTATCAACCATTGATTTATTATCATTAAATGAATTAAAATATGATGTTAAAGCTTCTTTTAAATGTTCACTCTTAACTCCAGCTTCATCAATAAATTCACTTATAAATTCTTTCTTAACCTCTTCACTAGTATCTATTGCCTCGGCAGCAAGAACCTCTAAATAAAGAACCTCTACTCCAGCATCTCTTAAAGTTTGTGCAAAAGCATCATGTTCTTCTCTTGCAACCTTTAAAAATGGAATATCATCAAATAATAGTCTGTCTAATAAATCTGGTGTTAAATTCTCAATTTCTTCTCCAGGTCTATGTAATAAAACTGTTTTTAATCTTCCAATTTCAGAAGTAACGTTTAATACTCTTTTATCTCTCATAATGCCCTTCCTCCTTTTATACATTTATCTTTGTGAGCTTATTTCCTGTCCACAACTATGTTATACACCCATTTTAAAACGATTACAATTGTATTTTTTGGAAAAAGATGTATATAATAATTAATTTTTATTCAAAAAAAAATGGTTTATAAACCATTAAATCACTCAATATTTGTAAACTTCAATATTCCTAAATTTATTTTAAAAGTAATTTTTTTGAATATACTATGTATATTGTATGAATATTTTTTTTTGAAAAAATATTCATTTATTCATTTTCAAGGTGTAAATCAGCCTTCTTTTAATTCTTCTTTTAATTCTTCTTTTAATAAATCTTTAACTTTAATCAAAACAAAACTTAAGAGTTTTTTATCTTTCAATATATTATAATAAAAAGAACTTAGCTTAAAAGCTAAGTTCTTTTTATTATGGTTATTTAACTAACTATTTTTATTCTAATCTATAAAATTAACTACAAAATATGCTATTTTCACGCTTAATTTTATTATTCTTTTGATCTGTCATGAACATTCCAAGTGAATGATAAGAATATAATTGCTAATATACATGAAGCCATAAGTACAATAAATCCACCATTCCAACTGAATTTTTCAACTACGGCACCAATAGCAATCTCTGCTAATACTTGTCCACCCATATATCCAAATAATCCTGTAAATCCTGCGGCTGTACCTGCGGCTTTTTTAGGAACTAAGTCTAAGGCACTTACTCCTATTAACATAACTGGACCATATATTAATGCCCCAATTGATGCTAATGCACAGTTTATTACTATAGGACTTGAACTTCTCCAATAAACAAATACTCCTACACAAACACCTATCATACAGAAAATTCCAAGCGGAGCTCTTCTTCCATGGAAAACCTTATCACTAAGCCATCCAATTAATATAGTTCCTGGGATTGCTGCATATTCAAATAATGCAAAAGCAATAGATGATTCTTTCATACTAAAGTGTCTAACTTCTTCTAAGTATGTTGGTACCCAGTTTATAACTCCATATCTAACTAAATAAACAAATATGTTAGCAATTGCTATTGCCCATAAATATTTATTATTAAGTACATATTTAAATAATATTTCTTTTCCTGATAATTCTCTTTCTCTATCATCAACTTTAACATCTGGATAGTCATTTTTATATTCTTCAATTGGAGGTAATCCAACTGATTGTGGAGTATCCTTTGCAAATATCATATAAAGAATTCCAACTATGATTGCAATTATTGCTGGTAAATAAAATATACCTTTCCAATTTCCAAACATTGATACTCCAATTAAAGCTATTGTAGCAATAAATCCACCACCAACGTTATGTGCTGTATTCCAAATTGACATTTTAACACCACGTTCTCTATCTGAGAACCAGTGTGTCATTGTTCTTCCACAAGGAGGCCATCCCATACCTTGAACCCAACCATTTGCAAGCATTAATATAAACATTACTGTAATACTTGATGTAAGTGGGAACATAAAATTCACAATTCCTGATAATATAAGTCCTATTCCCAAGAAATATCTTGGATTTGATCTATCTGAAACATTTCCCATAACAAATTTACTTATACCATAAGCTATTCCTAGTGCTGATGCAACAAAGCCTAGTTGAAGTGTTGTAAATCCCTGTTTTACTAAATAAGCTTTTGCTAGTGAAAAGTTACTTCTAACAAAATAGTATGTCATATAGCCAATGTAGATACTTAGAAATACCTGTATTCTATATCTTTTATATGTTGAGTCTATCTTGTCTTTTGGTAATCTTTCAATGGGCTTAGCTGGTTTTAAAATTTCTAACATCTCTCTCACCTTTCTCTTATGTTAAACAAAAAACCATGAAAATATATTCTAAAATATATTTTCATGGTTTTTTCTCTAAATTCTCTTAACCATTTTTATCTTATTTATTTTTGATAACGTTACCCTGTTTCCAATAATAACATATTAAGAAAACATTTACAATACATTTATAAATAAAAATAAAAATTTATTTTTTATTAACAATAAATATATTTAGTATTATTAGAAAAATTTAATAAAATTTTTGTAAATTAGTTTTATAATAGAAAAGAAAGAAAAAATTTAAAGTTAGGAGAATTTTTATGAATTTTATAGTCAACTTTTTTGATTTGATACTACATTTAGACAAGTATCTAGGTGCTTTCATCAACAATTATGGAACATTAACCTATTTAGTTTTATTTCTTATAATACTTGCTGAAACTGGATTTGTAGTAACTCCTTTTTTACCAGGAGATTCAGTAATATTTGCAGCATCAACATTCTGTGCCTTAGGATTGCTTGATATTTACATATTAATTCCATTACTTTTAATAGCTGCAATAGTTGGTGATACATTCAATTATAGTATTGGGAAATTATTAGGTGATAAGTTACTTAACAATTCAAAAATTATAAAAAAAGAGTACATAGAAAAAACAAATGCTTATTATGATAAATATGGTGGCAAAACCCTCATAATAGCTAGATTTATACCAATAGTTCGTACTTTTGCTCCCTTTGTTGCAGGTATAGGTACAATGAAATATAAAAAATTTTTAACCTACAATGCACTAGGTGGATGTATATGGGTATTATTAGTTTCAGCTTTAGGATATTTCTTTGGGAATATAAAAGTTGTAGCCAATAATTTTTCAATAGTTATTATAGCTATAATTTTAGTTTCAATTTTACCTGCAATAGTAGGCATACTTAAAGCTAAATTTTCAAATAAAGCAACTGCTTAGAAAATATATTAAGATAAAGGCTTATTAGTCAATTATTAAAGTTTATCTTTTTTAATAAATATAAAGTTTTTTAAAAATATACTGATTTATAAGTAGAAGTTTTTAAGTTCTTTAAAATGAAAATTATTCTTATAATAATATTTATTTTAAATATGAAAATTGTCTGTATGAAAATATAACAATAAAACTTACAAATAATATGAAAAGAATATCTAGATGAGCTTTAAAATTTAAATTATTACGTAGAAAATATCACCTAAAAAGCTTAGTAAGTTTCTAAGCTTTGGTGATATTTCCGTAGTAATGATTATAAATTCTTACCAAAATCTAGTGATTCTAGGAATATGTTTGTAAGTTTTATAAAAAGTTATTTTATATATGCCCTTTTTAAGTTTATAATAAAAGTTCTGTTACTCATAATTGCCTTAATATCTAGTTTTTGAACTACTCACCACTTAGCTAAACTTGAAGTGGAAGCTTATTGGTCAATATTCCTAATGGAACTAGTTTACCTAATATACTATTTAAATTTCAAGTAAATTCTTATAGAACTAATAAAAACTTTCTATCTAAAAACTTAATTTAAAGTTTTTCAACGTATTTCATAATATCATTTTTAAAAAATACGCCTATTCCACAAGCTATTAAGGCTATTATTCCTGTGACTATAACCATAGCAATCTTACCTTGTGCTAAATTCGCTCCCATAAATGAAGAAACAACTAATGCAGGTATTCTTCCAATCATAGAAAAGATTATAAAATGTTTTAATGTTATATTGCTTAATGCACAAACCATAATAAGTGAGTCCTTAGGTGCACCTGGTATGAAGAATAATATAACTAAAATCAATTTTATTTTTGAACTATTTAATATCCTCTCTAGATTATCAAACATTTCCTTAGGAACTAATTTTTCAACTAGTTTCTTACCAAATCTTTGACATATATAAAATAAAATAGCTGATCCAACTGCAATTCCAGAGAATGAAAGAACAGACCCCCAAAATGTTCCAAATACATATCCACCTGCAGCCTGTATAATTTCTCCTGGAATAAAGAATATAACAACCTGTAATATTTGAAAAACAAAAAATATTACAGCTGCCCATGGACCAAAGCGCTCAATATATTTTTTCATAAAATTACCATCAGTAATCATTTCATAAAAAAGTTTTATATGTTCCCTTGTTAAAAAAATTGTTATTCCAGCAAATATTAAAATTAATATTCCTAAAATAATGAAAATCTTTTTTTTCTTATTCATAAAATTTAAACCCCTATTCTCATTTATTCTTCGCTTATACTTCCCTTATACTTGTATATTCATTAGTATTAATTAATCTTAACATATTTTTATGTATAATATATTATCAAAACATATACTAAATTTATATTATGTAATATGATTTTACCTTTTTTTAATCAAAATAATATTAAATTTGAGTTACATTTTTAACTAAAAATAAGTATGAAAATTCTAGTTTAACTAAAACATTCATACTTATCATAAAATTTATATTTCATATCCAATTTCTCTTTGCATTTTTACCCAAAATGGATATTCTTCTCTATACCATTTATCTAGGTTATTTAAAAAATCTCTAACCAATTCAGTTTCTTTAAATATAAGCCTTTTATTTCTACTTATAACTTGTAACTGTATTGGTCTTTCCAAATCTTCAATATTAACTAAATCTATTTCTATTCCTAGCTTTTCTTCTAATGATGATTCTAAATAAAGTATATCTTCTAATGAAATATCACCAATAATAGCTATATCAATATCAGATGTTTCTTGAAATCTTTTAGTTAGAAAGCTTCCAAAAATATAGACAGCATCTATGTCTTCTCTATTAAGTATTTTTTTAATTTCTTTTTTTATATCATTATTACTCATCATATAAAGATAACAGATCCCTTCTATTATTTTTTATTAATTCTGAAAGTCTATCTCCCATAAATTTATTAAAATCCATTAGTATTTCTTTATTAGAAGTATACAACTTGACTAATTCTTTCGTTGACGGTTTCTTATACTGATGTGAAAAAGTATTTCTTATATTAATTGTTTTATCATAAAACTCATAAAAATCATCTGGTAGTAAATTTAATTTATGTGCATTATTCAAATAATCTCTAAGTCTTTTATCAGTAACAGCTACTCCAACACTACTTAATGAAAAAGCTAAGTAATCCTCAAAAACAGTATACATTTCCTTCATATTATTTCTAAAAGAATTTGAAACCTGCTTATAATATTTATCTTCTTCAGTCATTTCACTATATAAAATACTATCTTCTTCAAGTTCTGATAAAATCTCTGTATAATTATTATATATTCTCTGTAATCTCATAGAGTTAATTCTCATCATAAAATATCACTCCAAACCTAATTTCTTTTAATAATTATACCATAGTAACTTATTTCTTATAATTACTTATGTAAATATCTATTTTTTAATTATATTTTTAAAATCTCTAGTATCAGATTTTAAGTTAAGATGACAGGTATATAAATCATTATTGGTTAAACTCTTTTATGATTAACTCATCCATAAGTAATTCCCCCTAAAATATTTTTCAAAAATAGTATTCCAAACTTATATCAACTGTATTCAGTTATGAAAAATTTATTTTAGGTTAATAATATTCTAAGAGGTGATTTATTAATGCCAAGAAAAGATTTGAAAAATAGAACGCCTGTAGGAAGTGCAATGGATAATAAAATTTATTATGAAATGAAGGCATACTCAGAAAAAACTGGTATCCCAATATCTAAGATACTAGATAGAGCTATGACTATGTACTTAGAAAGTACTAAAAAAATTTAGTACTTTCTTCAAGTAAATTTTTCTTCTACTATATTTAATTACTTAAAGCAATTCTTTTGAACGCTTTTTAACTTAAATTCACCTTCATTAATAATATTTAAATACTTATAAAAATAAGTTATTCTATTTTTTTATAACTCAATTGATAGTTTTCTGAATTATCATCAAAATACATTTGATAAGTATTTATTTCTAATTCTTTTCCTATCTCAATTAGCCTGTCCTTATATTTTTCACAAGCAATACCTAAATATATCCCTGTTATTTTAATACCTAAAACTTCATTAGGTATTAAACCACCTTCATCATTAACATTAGTAACGAGCTTAGCTGATTCAGTTGGAAATAGCAACCTATACTCATTTTCATATTTCCATGCATCATTTTTTACAACACAATTATGAAATAATAATGTATTATATAATACTAAATCCTCTTTTTCTTTTTCTGTGATTGTTCCTGTCATTTCTTTACATATTAAAGCTATGCAATTCATATATGTAACATTAGCTACTGATCGTGTTTTCTCATACGAAATTGGATAAAAAAACTTTGGATCTTCTATCATATATTCAATACAAAACCCAGTATGATTGTTGGCATAATGTGCCCACATAGGCATATTGTTTGTTAGATTCTGTGTAAAACATCCTATTAAAAATCCATTATAATAAGAATCCCTTAAATCTTTTACTAACTTTATAGGATAGTTATACTTTTTAATTTTATCTTCTGTTATAAATAGTGTTTTTAATTCAAATGGATCATTAAGATTTTTGCAAAATGATAACCAAAACTCATTATTTTTTAGTGAATTAAGTTTTAAATCATTTAAATAATCTATACTACATTTGTTTTTACAACTCGGAACATCACTTAAATAAATATATTTATATAACTTCTTAGGAATGTATTTCATCCTATATGAATCATAATCTTTATTTTCTCTTATCATAGAAATATAAGTTTTAATTTCAAACGACATACAATCACTCCTCTTTATAATTATATTATAAAGAAATTTTATCTTACAAATATATAGCTTTTTGATTTTATTAAGTATTTTTTATTTTCAAATTTTGTTCTTTTAAATATGATAAAATATATACATATATTTTATATGAGCAAAAAAGCCCAAGATTAAATCTTGAGCTTTTTTTGCTTATCTTTATAAGACAAATAATAAAAAAAACCATGAAACTGGTGCGGGCACCATTTCAGTAAAAACATTATGTTTTTGTCCTTCAATATATTATATACATAACATAGAATAATGTTCAACAACTTTTTTAATAAATTTATATGAACTCTTTATAACTTGATTTTTTTCAAAATACTCTTTATTTTTTATAAATCTATTATTAATTATATTCTCTAATTCTATCATATTCTTTTTCTTAGTAGATTTGCTATTTACTAAACTATTAAAAACATATATTGTAACAACAAAATCATGAATTATAGGATTAGACATTTTTTTCTGTTTTTCTATTTTTGTAATTGATTTAATATTATGTATGTATCTTAAAACTTCTTTATTACTATTAAGTTTTATATTATATGGATTTTTCAATGCATTTAATATGCAATTATTATGAGCTGCTGCATTTCTTAAACATTTAACTGACCATAATGAATTTGCATAATTATCTTTACTTTTATATTTTGAATAATAAAATCCATATAATTTTATAAAATCACCAAAAGATATCATTTCAACTAAATTCCAAATAGCAGGTTTTTCTGAATATTTTCTTTTTAGATCTCCACTTATTGAATTATAGTAAGACTTACTTCTTATTAACTCTTCTTTTATGTATTGATGTTTATTTAAAAATTCTTCAACTATTGAGTAGCCATCTTCATATGTATTTTCAGAACAATCATAAATTAATTTAGTTTTAGCAAAATGTTCTATATCTAAAGTCATATTTATTATTAACTTTCTTAAAACCATATCTAATTTAGATAATTCCTGTAAGTATGCAAAGTCTAAATTTATATATTTCCCTTGGTTTTCTCCTTTATAATATTTATCATAATTCTTTGCAAATGACTTTATCTTAAAATAATAATTACTATTTTTTAAAAACTCTTTTGCCTCCTCTTCTGAAATTATATCAAACTTTATTCCACTAATATCTCTCATATATTCTATTTGCCTATCTAAACATAAATTAACTTTTTCCATCTTAACCTCAATCTATAATTTTATAACTTAGACTTAATTATAACATCCAATATTTTTATATAAAACAATTGACTGTTATTTATTAATATAAAAACAGCCTAAACTAATGTTTAGACTGTTTTTTAATTTAATTACTTCTAGACAATTTTTAAAGTCCAAGATTCACAATTCCATACATCTGTTACTACATCTCTATAGAATTCAGGTTCATGGCATACTAGAAGTACACTTCCTTTATATTCTTTTATTGCTCTTTTTAATTCATCCTTAGCTTCAACATCTAGGTGGTTTGTTGGCTCGTCTAGGATAAGTATGTTTGTTTCTTTGTTTATTAGTTTACAAAGTCTTACCTTAGCTTGTTCTCCTCCACTTAATACTGCCACAGAGCTTTCTATGTGTTTAGTTGTTAATCCACATTTAGCTAAGGCACTTCTTACTTCGTATTGAGTATATCCAGGGAATTCTTGCCATACTTCTTCTATACATGAGTTATAGTTTGCTTCTTTTATTTCTTGCTCAAAGTATCCTATGCTTTGGTAATCTCCTGTTTCAACCTCTCCACTTATTGGCTTTATTAATCCCATTAAACTTTTTAGAAGTGTTGATTTTCCAAGTCCATTAGCTCCAACTAAGGCTATCTTCTGCCCTCTTTCCATTCTTATGTTTAGAGGTTTAGTTAATGGTTCATCATATCCTATTACTAAATCTTTTGCTTCAAATATTAATTTACCTGAAGTTCTTCCTTGTTTAAAGTTAAACTCTGGTTTTGGTTTTTCTCCTGCAAGTTCTATTCTATCCATTTTATCTAATTTCTTTTGTCTAGCTCTTGCCATGCCTGTTGTTGCAACCCTAGCCTTATTTCTAGCAACGAAATCTTCTAGTTTAGCAATTTCAGCCTGTTGTCTTTCATAGGCAGCTTCTAATTGTTTTTTATTTGCTTCATATACTCTTCTAAAGTTATCATAATCCCCTGTATATCTAGTTAATGCTCTATTTTCAACATGGTATATTACATTTACTACGCTATTTAAGAATGGAATATCATGTGATATTAATATAAAGGCATTTTCATATGCAAGTAAGTAATTTTTAAGCCATTCAATATGTTCTTCATCAAGATAGTTTGTAGGCTCATCTAGAAGTAATATGTCTGGAGTTTCTAATAAAAGTTTAGCTAATAAGACCTTAGTTCTTTGTCCTCCACTTAAATCAGTAACATCCTTATCTAGTCCTACATCCTTAAGACCTAGTCCCCCTGCTACTTCTTCAACCTTTGCATCTATCATATAAAATCCATTATGATCTAGCATATCTTGAATTGTTGCAGTTCTTTCTAAGGCTTCATTCATCTCATCTTCAGTCATTTCACCCATTCTTTCATAAAGCCCATTCATTTCAATTTCCATATCAAAAAGATACTTAAAAGCTTCTCTTAAAACTTCTCTTATACTTTTTCCTTTTTCAAGCTGAGCATGCTGATCCATGTAACCTACTCTAACCTTATTACTCCATTGAATATCTCCTTCATCAGGCATAAGCTTTCCTGTGATTATATTCATAAAAGTAGACTTACCTTCTCCATTTGCTCCTATAAGTCCAACGTGTTCTCCTTTTAAAAGTCTAAAAGAAACATCTTCGAATATAGCTCTGTCTCCAAAACCATGATTAATATTTTTTACTATTAAAACACTCATTTACTATCTCCTATTCTAAAAATATTCTTTCAAAAGTTATTTTTAATCCTTGGTATTATTTTTTATGAAAATATAATTATATACTAAAGTAATTAATTCTCATCCTCTACCATAAAGCCTCCATGTTTTATACCCTCATATATATATAAAATTCAAACTGATTTATCTTTAAAATAGATAAAATTATCTCCTTATTATACATCTTGTTTTCAGCTTGAAATATAACCTTTAATTATTATGTAAAATTGTAAGCATAAGTTGGAACCTTATTAAAAGCATAAAATTATTGTTTAATTCCAACTATCTGCTTTTTAAAGAAATATTCTTCCACCAATAAATATAATAAAAGCTAAAAAACAAATGCCTACTATGTTATATACCACTGATGATTTCTTTTTGTGTAGTCTTTCCATTCTACTTTCAACCATTTTTAATTTACCATCATCAAAAAACTTTTAAGTTTTTTAAATTGACAATGGTTTTTCACCTCACTTTCAAATTTTTATTTCATATTTAATTCTAACTTTTATTTTTTATAATGCATTTTTGTTCAACTAATTGTATCAGTTGAAATTAAAGCTAAATTCCCCAATTTTTCTTCCTAAATTATAAAAATTTGACTTTATTAAATTCAATCAAATATACATATTATATAGTATATTATCTAACATTAGTTTTTCAAATATATTTTTCCCACAATATAAACTGTGAACTAATAATTCTTTATATAATTAGACCAATTTCTCAAATTTAAAAAGGCTATAACTACACACATTAACTTAAATATCACTTTCTCTTAATTCCCTCTACTAAGATCTTTATAAAATATTATCATTTCAATATCACAATATACACATCCATATTAAAAATTGTTACAAGAAATTTAAAACTATCTCCCCTATCATCCTAAAGTCATATTAAATCATAAAAATATCCCATTAATTATGATATAATAAATTAAAATGGTATAAACTTGTACATTAGTAAGAAAGGGGTATATATGCTATATTATTTAGTTGCATTATTTAATAAAGATTCATATGATTTAATAAAGCCAATGCAAAAATCACTTTCAAGTGAATATAAATTATACAAAAACTTACCTATGCTTCATATTACGTTAGCTGTAATTGAAGACCCTGATATGGATAAATTAAATAAAATTCTTTCTGATACATTAAAAGATTATAAAGAATTTGAAGTTCATTTAAATGGGGTTATATGTTTTGGAGGGGATTGTAAATCAGTTAATTTAAAGGTTGATGAAGAAAGTGGCTCAATAAAGTCTATTTCTAGAATAATACATAAAAGATTATGTGAAGAAGGGTTTACTCTTACTTCAAATCCAGATACATGGCAACTTCATGTATCCTTAGCTAATCCATATTTTGCTCAAAGAGTATGGGGGGAAGATGAATTTGAATCAGCCTGTATAAAACTTAAAAACTATGGGTTTAATAGAGAACTTTTAATAGATCATATACAATTTTGGCGTCCAATAAATGACGAAAGTAAGATGGTTGTTTTTGATTACCCACTAAAACCAATGATTTAATATTATATATAAAAAAGGTGTAAGTTTTAATCTTACACCTTTTAATTTATAAGTATTCGTATGTTAATCCATAAAATGGTTTGAGTCTTTTTTAATTATTAATCTTAGTAGTTTTCTTTAAATACTTCAAAGTAAGCTTGTGGATGTAAACAAGCTGGGCATTTTAATGGAGCTTCAGCACCTTCCCAAATAAATCCACAGTTTCCACATTTCCAAAGAAGAGTTTCATCTTTTTTGAATACTTTTCCTTCTTCCATGTTTTTAGCTAATTTAGTAAATCTATTAAAGTGAGCTGTTTCAGCCTTAGCTATCATTCTAAAAGCAGCTGCAACTTCTGGGAATCCCTCTTCATCAGCTACATCAGCAAATGTTGGATATAAATTGCTTAATTCATCATGCTCACCTTCTGCAGCAAATTTTAAATTAGTTAAAGTATCTGTTGGTAATTCTACAGGATATGCAGCATTAATTTCTACAGCTTCACCCTGTAAATCTGCTTGTAAAAATTTGTAGAATCTTTTAGCATGTTCTTTTTCATTTTCAGCTGTTTCCATAAATATGTTTGATATTTGAACATATCCTTCTTTTCTAGCTGTGCTTGAGAAATAAGTATATCTTGTTCTTGCTTGACATTCTCCAGCGAATGATTTCATTAAGTTTTCTGCTGTTTTAGTTCCTTTTAAACTTTTCATAATAAACCCTCCTACAAATCACTTATTTATACAAACATAAGATAAAACTATTTAGATAAATAAATGATTTCTAATTTTTAAACAATAATAATTATTATTTTTTATATTTCTTATTTTACCACTTCCAATTAAAACTTCAAGAGTTTTTTAACATTTTGTAAATTTTTAAAAATATTTCTTCTTTAAATACTAACAAAATAATTTTAATAGAGTTTATTTATAATTTTTTAAAATGTTTATTTTAATTTCTGCTGTGATAGTATTTTTTCTTATATAAATTAATATTATTCATAAAATTCACAAATGAATCTATTATAATTTAGGTTATAATAACTATAATATAAAAATATATTTAGGAGGATCTTTATGAAAGTAAAAATACACCCTAACACAGTTGATAAAATTAAAAACATGCTTTCTAATAGCGAAAAAGATGCAATAAGAATAAAGGCATGTTCTGCCGGCTGAACCGGCTTAAATATTGAGGTTGTTCTGGATGAACAACATGATAATGATGATTTAGTTATTGATAATGGAATAAAAATTGTTGCAGACAAAAAGATTTCTCACTTTTTCACAGATGCAACAATAGAATATAAAAGAACTTTTTTTGGTCATAAATTTAAGGTTTATTAAAAAACTAAATTAATAACTATCTCTAAAAATATATAAATATATGCTTTATTTTATTAAAATTTTGATTTTATTTATAACATAAGATCTACTTACAGTTATATCTAAAATCAAAACTATAAAAAAAGATTCTAAATATTGAGTATAATATTTTATTTTTGGGGCAATAATATAAATAGCTTAATACACTCTTAAGTTAACCACACAATTAAATAAAAAAGGAACTGTCATTCCCAAGACAGTTCCTTTTTTATTTTATATAATTTTATCTAAAATATAGAAAATAAGTATATGAAATAAATACAACAAAACTTAATATAATTGGTATATTTAATATTTTCTCCTCTTTATATGATACTCTTGTTGCAACATCTAATTCATCTAAAGTTATGTTTAAGTTTCCTTTTTCCATACGTCTAATTAGAAAACTTATTAATACCACTGCAACTATTGCGAAGATTAAATAATAAAAGAAAAGTTCTATTTTTAACTGAATTGGCCAATTTTTCATACTATTAATTTGATGAAGTAAATCATCTGTGTGAATTCCACTATTATTTATTCTTTGAAGTAATAGATTAAATGTATTAACTGAAAAATGTATAAGCATTGATAAATATATACTTCCTGTAGCCCTCACAACATAAGCTAAAATCATTCCCATAACTGTTGCATATAAAAACTGATAGGCATTTAAATGAAGTATTCCAAACATAATTCCTGACATAATAGCTGCAACATTCTTACCTTTAAATTCAAATCCTGATAAAACAATCCCTCTTATAGTTATTTCCTCAGTTATAGCTGGAGTAACACCAACAACTATTATCATAAGCCATACTGGGTATGTATTCATCTGATTTAGCATTAAAGATACATTATCAACAGTAAAAAAGCTTGCTATATAAGAAAATAAAGCCATCACAGGTTGTGATAATGCAGCTATTAATAAAGCATAAAAAATATCTATCATTCTTGGTTTTTTTAGACTAAATACTTTTTTATAATTACTCTTTGTCACTACTATATATATTATTGCTGGTGTTATAAATAATACTAAATGAAGTATTATAAGCCTAAATGGAGGTGCTATACCTAATTTATAAAGTTCTGCTCCTAAGAATATTTGACCAATTATAGAGCCAACTAATACTATTAGAAAATATAAGCTTACTTTGAATATAGGTTTCATCATATTCTTCCTTTCTTTAACTTTTAAATTAAAATTGAATTTTCTAATATAATAAAAATCTAAATATTAGCTTTGTTTTAATATAACACTTAAAACAAAGCTAATATTAAAATAACTCCTTTAATCCTTATTTGCTAAGAAATATCTAAAATTCAATCACTATACAATATATTACATTATAATTTCATATTACTAAAGAGTTCAAATTTAAAATCTTTACCTATTTTTTCTCACACTTTATAAAATTAATCATATGTATAATTGCAGGAAATATAAATGCATTTAATATTTAATATTATTGATTATAAATGTTATTCAAACTGAAAATCATTTATATGTAATAATTTTTAAGTATTACTAACTTATATCCACCTAATTTTTTCTTACAATTAATTAAAAGTTATAAAAATTTAAATTAAATTGTATAAAAAAAATAATAATGTCAATACTATTTACTGAGGCAATAAGCTTCAATCTTATAATAGCCTCTCCCCCATTTTATTTATACTGACAGCTTCGTTAATGTACGGAATAACGAGGCTGTCTCCCCCTTAAAACCCTTATAATGTAATAAATTTTCTTCATGTTTTTAGTTAGAGAGTATTAAAAATACTCTCTTACTTTTTAAAAATAATATATTAAAGTAAATGAATTTTTTCAATCTCATATTATTTTTTATTTAAACAAAATCAAAATTATTCTTAATTTAAATAAAAACATAAATTTAGACATAAAATATTTTTAGATAAATTATTTAACTAATCTAAGCACATATAAAATCCCAATTAGGATTTATCCTAATTGGGATTTCAATTTTTCTAATTTTAATTCTCTTTTTTTTCCAATTCTCTTCTTATCCAATCCAATAGATTCATCATAGTTTTTCTTCTAATTCTTTGTCTATTATCCTTAAAATTAAACTTTTTAACCTTAGTTTCACCATCAATTGAAAGACCAACATAAACTAATCCAACTGGTTTTTCTAATGTTCCACCACCTGGGCCTGCCAATCCTGTGGTTGAAACTCCAATTCTTGTATTAGCTGTTTTTGAGATTCCCTCTGCCATTTCTCTAGCACATTCCTCACTTACAGCTCCAAATTTATCTAAAGTTTCTCTTTTTACTCCAAGTCTTCTCATCTTAGCTTCATTTGAATAAGTAACTGCACCTTCCATAAATACTTCTGATATTCCTGGATAATTTATTAAGGTAGAAGCTACCAAACCACCTGTACAAGATTCTGCTGTTGAAATAGTCATTTTTTTATCAACCAACATCTTTCCAACAACCTCTTCTAATGAAATTTCTCCTTCACCATAAATATTATCACCAAGTCTACTTCTTATTTCCTTTTCCATTGGTTCAATAAGTTTTTTAGCTTCCTCTTCATCTTTTCCTTTTGCTGTTATTCTTAATATAACATCAACATTTTTAGCATAAGGGGCAACAGTAGGATTTTCATTGTCTAAAAGATCTGAAACTAAATCCTCCATCTTACTTTCTCCTAAGCCAAAAATTCTTAAAACTTTTGAAACTATTATTCCATTAGTAAACTTGCTTAAATAAGGAACTACATGATTTTTAAACATAGGCTCCATTTCTCTTGGAGGTCCTGGTAAAAGAATTATCCTCTTGCCATCCTTTTCAAATATAGCTCCTGGGGCAGTTCCATTAGGATTCGGAAGTATTATTGCTTCCTCTGGAAAATAGCATTGTTTCTTATTATTCTCTGTCATTTCAAAGTTATTTTTCTTAAAATAAGCTTCCAAATCACAAAGAAGATCTTCTCTAAGCTTCATTTCCATATTAAAATATTTTGCAGAAAGTTCCTTAGTTAAATCATCCTTAGTTGGTCCAAGGCCACCAGTAGTAATTATAGTATCACATTCCTTAAAAGCATTATGAAAAGCTTCTAATACTCTTTTATTATTATCTCCCACAACTGATTGATGATAAACTTCAACACCTAATTCAGCAAGTTCTTTAGCTAGAAACTGTGCATTAGTATTTAATATATCACCTAAAAGTATCTCTGTTCCTATTGAAATTATTTCAGCTTTCAAAAAATCACCTCTTTACTCTTCTTAATCACTCACCAAGTTATACAAGTGAGAAAATTAATCACATCAAATTTTAATTTTTAAATATCAAATTCCATCCCATTTTGTTTTACTGTTTTTATTTCTTCTATTCCAATATAATCCTAAATTTAAAAATTTTAAAGTATACTCTTGTTTAAATACCAGTCTATTTTTAAATACATTTTGTACAAAGTCAAAAAAGAATTCTTCCATGTTATTTTAATATTTAGCTCTACTTCAAACTAGTGTTGATTTTATATAGAACTTTAAGACCATTTTAATAAGTAGTTTAGAGTTTCATTGAATATGGAAGAATAATAGCATTAAAAAGCGAAGTTGTTTGACCTACAGAAGTTTCTTCGCTTTAGCTATTATTCTGGAATATTCAATAGAAACTCTCTGCGAAATTAAGTAGGTCTGAAGGACTAGTTAAAATCAACATGCTCTTAAAACAGAACCTAATATTTAAATCCTTCATAATAAAAACCTCAGTTTAGTAAAAAATATATTATACTTACTGAGGTTTAATAACATTATTTAATTCTTATATAAATTACTCTCTATTTTCAACCCATATTTCTACGAATTCTCTAAGCTCTTTCGTTTCTATTATGCATTTATCTTCATCATTGGAAATATTGTCATAGATAGTTGTAAAGTCTTTTCTCACTTCAACTCCACATACATTTCCATCTAGTTCCTCATATTCACTTTCTCCATTTAATACTTTATCTATGGCACTAAAAACATAACTTGCATCTGACCCCTGTATATCTGACATTAAAAATTCTGCAACTAATCTTATTTTAGGTTCAACAATTATTATTTTTTTCTTTCTTCCACTTTTAAAAGTAATTTCATCAAATTTATATGCATATTTCATCTCTCTACATACACTCCTAATAAACTGGGAAGGCTGAAATAATTTTTCCTGTTTCATCATTTATATACATACTTATTTCAACACCCTCTTTACTTTCTCCAACATATGTATTCTTACTACCTTCTACAAACTCCCTATCTCTATAAGCCTCATTAATAGCATCAACAACCTGCTGAGGTGTCCAATCTTCTGGGAAGAAAGTTGATTTACCATGGTTAGCAGTTTTCTTAACTCCTTCAATTTCTACCTTTCCTGTGTAAACCCCTTCTTTATTAGGTTTTGATCTAGTTCCCTCTATAACTTTTCCCTTTGTACCTGGAAAATCTTCATAGTGAAAACCTACAGCTTTTCCTCTACCATTTATCTCACCATCAAAAATATGTTTCAAAGCACCTCTTTGAAAATGCTCCGTATGTTTTAAATCTTCTATTGAATTTACTGTATGTTTTTCAATATTAGAATTACTATTTTGCATACTAACCTTATTAGTACTACACCCTGTAAGTAGCCCTGCAATTAAAAACATCCCTAAAAATAATTTAATAAAGTTATTTTTTATTAGTTTTTTCATATTATCCTCTCTTTCTTTTTTTAATTTCTAATAAATATTCTACCAGTTTTAAATTTGATTCTTAATTAAATTCAAAAATTAATTTCATAAATAATATCATAAAAAATTAAAGTTTTCTAAAATAATTAATTAAATTTAATTTTTCTTATAATTTATTACTATCTGTCTATTATTTATTTATAAATCAAACTATTATGAATTTGACCTATTAATTTCTAACTCCTATAATAGGTTATGTTTGTTAATTTATATTAATGTTGTATTAAATACTTTTATTAAGGAGAAATGAAATGAATTCAAAATTTAAAGGAATTATCTTTATGATACTTTCTTCAGCTTCCTTTGCTACTATGAATCTATTTAGCAAACTGGCTGAAGGAGTTAACTCGTATCAAAAAACTTTTTTAACAAATGTAGTTGCCACAGTAATAGTTTGTTTTATTCTTTGGAGAAAAAAAGGTTCTTTCCTAGGAAAAAAAGAAAGCAGAAAATATTTGTTTTCAAGAGGAATTGCAGGAACATTAGCAATACTTACAAATTACTATGCCTTAGATAAAATGTTTTTATCAGATGCAACAATACTTACTAAATTAGCTCCATTTTTCACAATAATCTTTTCTTATCTTTTAATAAGTGAAAAGATTACTAAAAGACAAGCTACTCTTCTAATAGTAGCCTTTTTAGGAAGTTTATTCGTAATTAAACCTCAATTTAGTACAGCTGTTATTCCTGCATTAATAGGAGTTGCCTCAGCTGGATTTGCTGGATTTGCCTATACAATGATAAGGGTATTAGGAAATAAAGAGGACTTTTGGACAATTATTCTCTCTTTCACAGGAATAGCAACCATAGTTATGCTTCCATCAATGTTTTTTAATACTGAAAACTTAACAACATCAAATGTATTGTTTTTAATGGGAGCAGGAGTTGCCTTTACTCTTGGACAAGTTGCCTTAACAATTGCTTATAAAAACGCACCAGCTTCTGAAATATCAATGTATGACTACATAGGATTAATCATAGCTGCTTTATATGGATTTGCATTCTTTAGAGAAATCCCAGATTTATTATCATTCTTAGGATATGTAATAATAATTGGAGCATCCATATTAAATATACTTGGAAATAAAAAATCTTCAAAAGAAATTACTGAAGAAAAAATTACTTCTGAATTAATTGAAGAAGATTTAAGCATATAATTATATTTGATTTTTAAAAACCGTTGATACAACTAGGTTAACTTGGATAAAATTGTAATATTGGTTATATTTACTAATAATTTCCCACTTCAAGCTTTATCTAAGTGGTGAGTAATTCACTTTATGTATAACATAATTATATTTTATAAAAAAGCCGTGATGAAATCACGGCTTTTTTTTTGATTGTCGAAATATAAAATTGTTATTAACTAATGAAATCAATTAATTATAATTTTTTATTTAATAAAAATCAATGTTCTTCACTTTTCACTAAAGTTATTTTATGGACATACTCTATTAAACCTTCTTATTTTCTAATTTTTTCACAAAATTTCACCTATTAACTAGCTTGTGAAACCCTCATAAACTAAAGAATATTTAGAATTTTCTAAAGCTTAATCTAACCTTTATTTATACTTTCAATTTCTTTTTTTATCATATTTATCTTTTGCGTGAAATATATCATAAACTTTTATTGATAGACCTCCTAAAATACTAAGGTAAATAAATAAACCTTCCCTAGCTCCAAAACCAATTAAATTTCCCATAATAG
>NZ_JARIDH010000030.1 GCF_029267215.1 Clostridium sp.
CAATATTAATATTTTTAAAATAATAGAGCGGTAAAAAACCCGCTCTACTAAATTATCTTCTTAATCCTAATTCTTTGATTATAGCTCTGTATCTTTCGATATCTTGCTCATATAAGTAGTTTAATAATCCTCTTCTTTGTCCAACCATCATTAAAAGACCTCTTCTTGAGTGGTGGTCTTTCTTATGTGTTCTTAAGTGATCAGTTAAAGAGTTTATTCTCTCTGTTAATAACGCGATTTGAACCTCTGGTGATCCAGTGTCTCCCTCGTGTCTTCCGAATTTAGCAATTATTTCTTGTTTTCTCATTTTATCCATTGTTACACCTCCGATAAATTATCCCCTAGTTCCAAGAAAAAAGACGGTTACCCTTCAATCTTAGAGTTAGGTTCTATATGATTATATCAAAACTCTCTTTCCTTGTAAATCTTTATTACAAATAAATTTTTATGTTACTTTTTTCCGCGAAGTTTTTATCATTAATTAATTGTAATTTTAACTCTTCCAAAGAATTAAATTTCTTTTCATCTCTTATTTTACTTATAAAATAAAGTTTAATTTCTTTACCATATATATCTTCATCAAAATCTAGTATGTGAGTTTCTACTGTTATATTTTTACCATTAACCGTTGGATTATTCCCAACTGATGTTATCCCTTTATAAACTTCACCATTTAATTCTACATTTGTATAATAAACGCCTATTTTAGGAAGAACAATCTTTTTATTTATATCTATATTGGCAGTTGGAAAATCAATAGTTCTTCCTATTCTTTTTCCACCTACCACTTCTCCTTTTAATGAAAAATATCTACCCAACATATTATAAGCCTCATACATTCTGCCCTCTAAAACAGCATTTCTTATTCTCGTTGAACTCACAACATCATCTTTATAAGTAAATGGATCTATTATATATAATTCAACCCCTTTAGATAAAACTAATTCTTTCAAAAAATTAACATCACCCTTATTCTTATAACCAAATCTATAATTAAATCCAACCACTATGCCTTTCACATTATATTCTTTTATAAGATTATTTATAAATTCTTCTGGTTCTAAACTCATAAACTTCTTTGTAAATTCAACAAAAACACTTAAGTCAACACCTAAATATTGAAGCATTTCTGTTTTTTCTTCCAAATTAATTATAAGTTTAGGAGCTCCACCTTTATTTATTAATGTTCTTGGATGATTTTTAAATGTATAGACCATACTTAAAGAATCATTTTTTTTAGCTAACTCAATACTTTTGTTTATTAAAGCTAAATGACCTTTATGAATTCCATCAAAACTTCCTAATGCAACATAAGTCTGTTTTTGAACAACCCTCTTAAAATCACTGTTTATTAAAACCATTTACTACTCCTCTATCAGCAACTTCTCTAACTTAAATCCTTTTTCTTCCCTTTTACCTAATCCTAAAAACCTTCCACCTTCAACATAAACTCTATAAATTTTTTCAAATTCAATATCTTGATTATTATAAAGTCTACTGTCAAAAACTTTAACACCATTTCTTAAAAGCTTTCCAAATCTCTCATTTACAAACATTTTATCAAAAGAATTTAATGCCTCTTCCATAGATATTAAATGTTTTTCTAAAAGTTCTTCATTTAAATCTTCTATATTAATAGCTTCTTCTTTTGTAAATGGCCCATTTTTTATTCTTTCCAAAGCAGTCATTGTTGCACCAACATTTAATTTCTCTCCAATGTCATAACAAAGACTTCTTATATATGTTCCCTTAGAACAACAAACATCCATTTGTATATTATCAGTAGACTCTATTTCAATATTTTCTATAGAATAAATAGTAACTTTTCTTGCTTCTCTATGAACTTCTATTCCCTGTCTAGCAAGTTCATAAAGTCTAACTCCATTTTGTTTTAAAGCAGAATACATAGGTGGAACTTGATCTATTGTTCCTAAAAATGTACTTATGCAATCTATTATTTCTTCCTTACTTATATTAGAAGCATCTTTAGTTTCTAAGACCTTCCCATCTAAATCATATGTGTCAGTTATCATTCCAAGCTTTAGATTTACTCTATAAACCTTTTGATTTTCCATTATATAATCTATGATTTTTGTAGCTCTTCCAAGACAAACTGGCAAAACCCCGGATGCTGCTGGATCTAAAGTCCCAGTATGTCCTACCTTTTTCATCTTAGCTACTTTTCTAACCATAGCAACAACATCAAATGAAGTCATTCCCGTATTTTTATATATGTTAATTACCCCATTCATATATTACACCATCTCTTTATTAAGTATTTCTATTATTTTCTTCTCTGCCTCTTCTAAATCAACCTCTTTTATAAAAGCTCCTGCAGCTTTTGTATGACCGCCGCCACCAAAATTTTCTGCTATTTTTCTAACATCTAAAGTATCCTTTGATCTAAAACTAACCTTAACCCCTTCGTCAACCTCTTTAAGAAGTATGCAACCTTCAACTCCTTTAATTTGGTTTCCCAAAGATACTACATCAGAACTATTTTGAACTTCTTCTCCTAAAGAATTTAACATTTCTTTAGTTATTCTCATGAGAACTATTTTATTGTCACAAACTAATTTCATATCATCTAAAACTAAAGCCATTAATTTCATTTTAACAAAAGGTTTATTGTCAAATATATTTCTATGAATTTGATCATGTTTTATATAAGTAACTAAATCTCCTGCAATAATATGAGTTCTTTCAGTTGAATTTGAGTATCTAAAAGAACCAGTATCTGTTACTAAAGATGTATACAAACATTTGGCAATACTTTCATTCATAGAAATATTCATTTCTTTTAATAACATATATATTATTTCAGCAGTGGCTGCAGCTTCTGTATCAACATAATTTACAACACCATATTTGTCATTTGATAGATGATGGTCTATGTTCATTAAGTTTCCTTCAAATTCACTTATATCAGCAGAAATTCTCTCTAAATTTCCACAATCTAAAACTATAACACAATCAGTATCTTCTGATGGTTTTATAACCTCTCCAGTTATTTCCTCACTATATGGCAGGAAGCCTAGGTTATCTGAGACTAAGTCTTTAGAGATAACATAAGCTTCTTTACCATAATTTCTTAACCCCTGAAGCAGTCCCAATACACTACCTAAGGCATCACCATCTGGAGATACATGACATGTTATACCAATCTTTTTACTCTTATCAATAATTGATATTACATCATGTAATCTCATTTTTTATTTCTCCTTGATTTTATTTAGCAATGACTCTATGTACATTGCATTATTTATAGAATTATCTTCTTCAAATAATATTTCAGGAGTAACTCTTAGCTTAACTCTATTTCCAACTTCTCTTCTTATAAATCCAGCTGAATTTTTAAGAGCTTTTAAGCTTTCCTCTTTTTCTTGTTCAGTTTTAGCGAATAGGCTAACAAAAACTTTAGCGTATCTTAAATCCTTAGTAACTTCAACTTGAGTTACACTAACCATAGCTGTTAACCTAGGGTCTTTAACTTGATTTCTTATGATATCACTTATTTCTTTTCTTACTTCTTCGTTAATTCTTTTTCCTCTGAAGTTAGCCATAGGAATCACCTCTTTATAAAATTAAAGTTCTTTTCTTTCGATAGCTTCCATAGTATATGCTTCTATTATATCGCCTTCTTTGATATCGTTGAACTTTTCTACACTAAATCCACATTCATATCCAGAATTTACTTCTTTAACATCATCTTTAAATCTCTTTAATGATGCTAATTTAGATTCAAATATTACAATACCTTCTCTTATAACTCTTACATCAGCATTTCTAACTAATTTACCAGTTAATACATATCCACCAGCAATTGTTCCAACATTAGAAATTTTGTAAGTAGCTCTAATTTCAGCAGTTCCTAATACAACCTCTTTGTATTCTGGATCTAACATACCTATCATAGCTGATTTTATATCTTCTATAGCATCGTATATTACTCTATAAGTTTTAACATCAACACCATCTTTCTCAGCAGCAACTACTGCATTATTATCTGGTCTTACGTTAAATCCTATTACTATAGCATTTGATGCTGTAGCTAGAGTTATATCTGTTTCGCTTATAGCCCCAACAGCTCCGTGTATAACTCTTACTTTTACATCATCAGTAGATAATTTCTCTAATGATGCTTTTATAGCCTCTACTGAACCTTGAACGTCAGCCTTAACTATAACAGAAAGTTCTTTAACAGCACCTTCTTTTATTTGACTATATAAATCTTCTAATGAAACTCTATGTGAAGTAGCAAAACTTTCTTGTCTTAGTTTTTCTTTTCTAGCTTCAGCCATGTTTCTAGCAGTCTTCTCATCTTTAACAACTGTGAATCTATCTCCAGCAGCTGGAACTTCTGAAAGTCCTAATATCTCAACCGGGATTGATGGTCCAGCTGATTTTATTTTCTTTCCAGCATCATCAAACATAGCTCTGATTCTTCCATAAGTTGAACCAACTATTATTGAATCTCCCATATTTAATGTACCATTTTGAACTAGCAATGTAGCAACAGCTCCTCTACCTTTGTCAAGCTTAGCTTCAACAACTGTACCTTTAGCTCTTCTGCTAGCATCAGCCTTTAATTCTTGCATTTCTGAAGTTAAAAGAACCATTTCTAGTAATGTATCTATATTTTCTTGAGTTTTAGCTGAAACTGGTACTGAAATTATGTCTCCCCCCCAATCTTCAACAACTAATCCATGTTCGGTTAATTCTTGTTTAACTCTCTCTGGGTTAGCACCTTCTCTATCCATTTTGTTTATAGCAACTATCATAGGAACTCCAGCTGCTTTACAGTGGTTTATAGCTTCTACAGTCTGCGGCATGATTCCATCATCAGCAGCAACAACTAATATAACTATATCTGTTATTTGAGCTCCTCTAGCTCTCATAGCTGTGAAAGCTTCGTGTCCTGGTGTATCTAAAAATGTTAAAGTTTCACCATTTACATCAACAGTGTACGCACCTATATGTTGAGTAATTCCACCAGCTTCTGTACTTGTTACTTTTGCTTTTCTTATAGCATCAAGTAATGAAGTTTTACCATGATCGACATGCCCCATAACTGTTATGATTGGAGGTCTCTTAGCTAAGTTTTCTTCTTCAACTTCTAAGTCTTCTTCAAACTCTTCTAAAGTATTTTCTTCCTCTTTTTCATAAACTGCAACTTCGTATTTTTCTGCAACTTTTTCAGCCGTTTCAAAATCTATTTCTTGGTTTATTGCAGCCATTACACCAGTGAAGATAAGAGTTTTTATAACATCATTAACTGGTTTATTTAATTTTTCAGCTAATTCTTTAACTGTTATAGTTTTTCCTATCTCAATTACTTCAACTGCTTGTTCTGATGAATCCTCTTGATCACCTTTTTTTCTCTTCTTTTTCTTTTTAGCAACGTTGTTTACTTCTTCAGCAAGTTCAGCTTCATATTCTTCAACTAACTCACTACTTCCTTCACTTCCTGCTAAAAGTTCTTTTATTAATGCCGCATCTTCATCCTCTATAACGCTCATGTGGTTTTTAACCTCAACGCCAAACTCATCCATTAATACATTTATAAGAACTTTACTTGGAACTCTTAATTCTTTTGCCAATTCATAAACTCTTATTTTTGACATATATTCACCCCCGAAAAAATTTAGATGAACTAATTATTATTAGAATATGACAAAAGTTTTTTTGCCATATTCTCATCAGTTACTCCTAGTATATTAATTTCATATCTACCAATACTATATCCTAATTCTTCTTTTGAAAAACTATCAATATATGGTATATTATACTGTTCACAGTATAATACAAATTTTTCTTTCGTACGGTTTGACATGTTGTTAGAAAATATAAAAAGATATATCTTACTCCTTTTTATTTCTTCCTCACATTTATTATAACCTTCCAAAAGTTTTCCTGCTCTTTTAGTAAGCCCTAAAAAATTAAGAAATTTATCCATTTATCTCATCTCTCAATCTGTCGTAGACTTCATTATCTATATTTGTTTGAAGATTCTTATTTAATCTCTTTGCCTTAAATGCCTTCTCTAAACATTCAGCATTTTTGCAGATGTAAGCTCCTCTTCCAGACTTTTTACCAGTTAAATCCACTGAAACTTCACCTTCAGCATTTTTAACTACTCTTATCATTTCTTTCTTAGGCTTCATCTCCATGCAACCATTACACATTCTCATTGGAATTTTTTTTGGTTTCATTTTGTCACCTCCAAAGTTAGAAGAAATTATTCTTCTATTATTATCTCTTCTTCAATAACAACAGGCTCTTCATTTAATAACTCTTCAGTTGCTAATTCTTCAGCTTTAGATTTACTTTTTATGTCTATTTTCCATCCAGTTAATTTAGCTGCTAATCTAACATTTTGTCCTTCTTTACCTATAGCTAATGATAATTGACTATCATCTACTATAACCTTAGCTGACTTAGTTTCCTCATCAGCTTCTACACTGACAACTTTTGCTGGACTTAAAGCATTAGCTATATATTCCCCTGGAATACTATTCCATTTTATTATATCTATTTTTTCGTTTTTAAGCTCATCAACTATATTTTGAACTCTAACTCCTTTTGGTCCAACACAAGCACCCATAGCATCTACTGACTCATCATTTGAAAATACAGCTATTTTAGTTCTTGAACCTGCTTCTCTAGCTATGCTCTTAACTTCTACTATTCCTTCATATATTTCTGGAACTTCTAATTCAAATAATCTTTTTACTAATCCTGGATGTGTTCTTGAACATAAAACTGAAGCACCTTTAGATGTTTTCTTAACTTCTACTACATATAATTGTAATTTTTCGTTGAAATTATACTTTTCTGTAGGCATTTGTTCATTTGGTCCTAAAACACCTTCAACTTTTCCTAAATCAACAAATACATTACCTTTATCTTTTCTTATTACTGTTCCTGGTAATATATCAAATTCTTTTTCAGCAAATTCTGAGTAAATTACATTTCTCTCAGATTCTTTTATTCTTTGAATTACCATTTGCTTAGCAAGCTGTGCTGCAACTCTTCCAAAGTTTTTAGGTGTTACCTCTATTTCAACTACATCATCTAATTGGTATATAGGATTTATTGCTTTAGCATCCTCTAAGCTTATTTCTGTTACATCATCATAAACTTCATCAACTACAACTTTTTGAGCATAAACATGTATTTCACCTGATTTTTCATCACGTTTTACTTTTACATTTTGTGCTGTTGTTCCTGAATTTGAAAAATTTTTCTTATATGCTGCTATTATAGCATCATCAATTGTTTCTAATAAAGCTTCTACTGAAATACCTTTCTCTTTTACTATCTCAGATAATGCCCCTAGAAATTCTTCGTTCATTTTAAAACCCTCCTTAATTATATCTCCCCTTCAAGGTTCGCTGTCTTAATTTTCTCTTTAGGAACTTTTACATCGTTTCCTTCAAATTCAATTATTATAGTATCTTCTTGTACATCTTTAAGAATACCTTTTACATTTTTTTTACCACTTAAAGAACTCTTAAATCCAACAAAAACTTCACTTCCAATAAATCTTTTAAAATGTTCATCAGTATATAACTTTCTGTTTAGTCCTGTTGATGATACTTCTAAGAAGTATGCATCCTTTATTGGATCTTTTTCATCAAGCATATCGCTTAATGCTCTACTTACTACTTCACAATCTCTTAGTGATATTCTTTCCTCTGGCTTCTCTATATATAATCTTAAATAGTATTCATTATTTTCTTTTACATATTCTATGTGATATAGGCTGTATCCCTTTTCTTCAACTATAGGAGCACAAAGTGCTTCAAGCCCAGCTTCAAGTTGTTCTTTTTTCATTATACATCCCTCCCTTATTAAGTTTTGACTCTCTTCTTTATTGTATCCAATAAAGTAAATACCTATTAACTTATATAATAATAGGTATGCAAAAACGCAACTTTTTTTCTAAGTTGCGTTGCAAATAGAAAGAGCGGGCTTTACCGTCCCACTCCTTTACCTCAAACTATTAGTAAAAAACTTCTACTATTATAGTAACATAGTATATTTTATATTACAAGATTTTTTTAAACTTAACCAAACAAACTAAGTTGATTGCTTTCTTGCATTCCTTCTAGACATCCATGATGTCCTAAAGTCTCAATTACAGTCTTAGAAACCTTAGATCTAAGTCTTAAATCCTCCTTAGACATAAACTCTCCATTTACTCTACATTCAACTATACTTTTAGCCGCATTATCTCCAACTCCTTGAAGAGCATTTAAAGGAGGTCTTATTCCATCTTCTTCAATTTTAAACTTAACAGCTTCTGATTTATATAGATCAACTTTTAAGAATTTTATTCCTCTTTTATACATTTCATATGAAAGTTCTAAAATTGTTAGAAGCCCTTTTTCCTTTACTGATATATTGTTCCCTAATTTATTTAATTCTTCCATTTTATCTTTTATTGCAAGTTCCCCTTTACATATTAAATCAGCATCAAAATCATCCGCTCTTACTGTGAAATATGTTGTATAATAAGCCTCTGGATAATAAACTTTATAATAAGCTATTCTAGCAGCCATCATAACATATGCAACGGCGTGTCCTTTTGGGAACATGTATTTTATTCTTTTACATGATTCTATATACCAATCAGGAACATTTTTTTCTCTCATTAAAGCTTCATCATCTTCTGAAAGCCCTTTACCTTTTCTTACTTTCTCCATTATAGTGAAGGCTGTTTTAGGTGGTAAGTCCTTATACATTAAATAAACCATGATATCATCTCTTGTTGCTATACAATCTTTTAGTGTTGTATAACCTTCTTTTATGAAATACTGTGCGTTATTAAGCCAAACATCTGTACCATGAGAAAGACCAGATATTCTCACTAAATCAGCAAAACTCTTTGGCTGAGTATCAACAAGCATCTGTCTAACGAATTTAGTACCAAACTCTGGAAGTCCATAACTACCAACTTCACATCCTAATTCTTCCTTAGTAACCCCTAAAGCATCTGGTGATGTAAATAAACTTATAACTTTGGGATCATTTAAAGGTATAGTTTTAGGATCCAATCCTGTTAAATCTTGAAGCATTCTAAGAACAGTAGGGTCGTCGTGTCCTAGTATATCAAGTTTAAGAAGTCTACCACTTATTGAGTGATAATCAAAATGAGTTGTTATTATATCTGTATTTACATCATCGGCAGGATGTTGTATTGGACAGAAATTATATATTTCATTATCACTTGGCACAACCATGATTCCACCTGGATGCTGACCACTTGTTCTTTTTATACCAGTACATCCTATTGTAAGTCTCTCTATTTCAGCTTGTGATACAACTATATCTCTTTCTTGAAGATATTTTTTAACATATCCGTATGCTGTTTTCTCTGCCACCGTACCTATGGTACCAGCTTTAAATACATATCCTTTTCCAAATAAAACCTCTGTATATTTATGTACAACAGCTTGATATTCTCCAGAGAAATTAAGATCTATATCAGGCTCTTTATCTCCTTCAAAACCAAGGAACGTTTCAAAAGGTATGTCATGACCATCTTTTATATATTGTGCTCCACAATCCGGACAAATTTTATCTGGCAAATCAGCCCCTGAACTTACAGATCCATCTAAAAAGAACTCTGATTTTTTACAATTAGGACAAACATAATGAGGTGGTAATCCATTAACCTCTGTTATATCTGACATTGTTGCAACAAAAGAAGAGCCAACAGATCCTCTTGAACCAACTAAATATCCATCTTCTAATGATTTTGCAACAAGTTTTTGTGCTATAAGATATAAAACCGCATATCCATTGTTTATTATAGAATTTAATTCTTTATCAAGTCTCTTTTGAACAACCTCAGGGAGATTTTCTCCATATATGCTATGAACCTTATTCATAGTCATATTTCTTATATCATCCTCTGCACCTTCAATTTTAGGTGGGAAAGTTTCATCTGGTATTGGTTTTACCACATCAACCATGTCAGCTATCTTTTGAGTATTTTCTATAACAACTTCTCTACAAGCCTCTTCTCCTAAATATTCAAATTCTTTAAGCATTTCATTTGTAGTTCTAAAATATAATGGTGGTTGGTTATCTGCATCACTATATCCTTGCCCAGCCATTATTATTCTTCTAAACACTTCATCATTAGGATCTAGGAAATGACAGTCACAAGTAGCTACTACTGGTTTACCCATCTCTTTTCCTAAATCATATATTTTTTGATTTAATTCTATTAATTCATCCTCATCTTTTACATTTCCTTTTCTTATAAGAAATTCATTGTTTTGAATTGGTTGAATCTCTAAATAATCATAAAATGAAGCAATCTCCTTTAACTCTTCTTGAGATTTCCCCTCTAAAACAGATTTAAATACTTGACCAGCTTCACAAGCAGAACCAATAATAAGACCTTCTCTATATTCACTTATTAAACTTTTAGGAAGTCTTGGTCTTCTAGCAAAGTAATCTAAATGAGCCATAGAAACAAGTTTATACAAATTTTTAATTCCAATTTGATTTTTAGCTAATATTATTATGTGGTGAAGAGGAAGTTTTCTCACATCTATGTTAGATAAATATTTTTCATTTAATGATTTAACATCATGAATATCCATCTCTTCTTTCATCTTTTTAAATGAAAAAACTAATATATCAGCTGTTGCCTTAGCATCATCAACTGCTCTATGGTGATTATCTAAACTTATTCCTAAATGATTAGCCACTTGGTTTAATTTTACTTTTTTTAATTCTGGATAAAGATATCTTGCAAGAGGAACTGTGTCCATAACAGGATTTTTAAGATCCATTCCCATATCAGCTAAATTTTTCTTAATAAAGCCCACATCAAAGGCAGCATTATGGGCAACTAATACTGCATCCCCTACAAACTCTATAAACTTAGGTAAAACTTCACTTATTTTAGGTTTACCATCAACCATATTTTGAGTTATACTTGTAAGCTCTGTTATTTTATATGGAATCATCATTTCAGGGTCTACAAATGAACTAAATGAATCTACTATTTCTCCACCTTTTAACTTAACTGCTCCAATTTCTATAATCTTATCATTTTTACTTGAGAATCCTGTTGTTTCTAAGTCAAAAACTACATATTCGTCATCAAAACTTTCCTCATTTCCATTTAAAACAATAGGTGTTCCATTGTCAGCTAAATATCCCTCAACTCCATAAATAACTTTTATATTATTTTTCTTTGCAGCAATCTGAGCATCTGGAAAAGCCTGAACAACCCCATGATCTGTGATTGCCACTGCCTTATGACCAAATTTAGCTGCTCTCTCAACTATTTTGCTGGCAGATGTTATTGCATCCATTGAACTCATTGTAGTATGCATATGAAGCTCTACTCTTTTTTCTTCAGCTGTGTCCATTCTTTCTATTTTTGTTAATTTATTTATATCTCTAGCCATTATTACAACTTCTTTAGCATAAGGGTCCATTGTAGCTTCCCCTCTTACTTTACAATAAAGGCCTTTCTTAACATTTTCTAAAACTGTATCCTTATCCTTATCTCTTAAGAAACATTTAACAGCAATAGAACTTGTATAATCTGTTATGAAGAATGTAAGTATTATTCTACCGGTCTTAGTTTCAAAGATTTCAGTTTTAAATACATCTCCAATTATTGTTACAATTCCTGATCCCATATCTATTTTACAAATATCTATGCTATCTCCTTGAATATTTCTTCCAAGTATAGTATTTTCATTTTTAAGCTCATCTTTATATGATCTTTTTTCATAAGATACTCTATTTCTTTGTTTATTGTCAGTAGATTCCTTTTTCACAGGCTTTTCTTTTGAAGCTTCCTTCTTCATATGCTCTATTACTTTTTTAGCAATCTCTTTATTTTCATTTAACTTTTCTTCGTTATAATTTTTATTTTCTAAACTTTCATCATACTTAAATTCCACAAAAGAACTAATTCCAAAGAAAGATTTTATATATTTTTTTATTTCTCCATCAATTCCTTTTCTAGAAACTAAGTTATTTAAGAATTCAGAACCATTTTTTATTATAATTTTATTTCCTTCAACAGTCTTTGGAGAATCCATTAAAATTCCTTTTAAAACTGGATGATTAGCTATAATTTTTTCACATATATGATTCCAATGTTCCTTGACAATAGTATCTAGTGATATATCTGAAATATCTATGTAATACATAATTTCTATATTTACATCAAATCCAATAGCTTTTTTTATGTATTGTTTTACAAGATTTTTTTGTTCTTCTGTAAACTGTTCTTTGCTTTTTATTATTGTTCTTAAAGTGTTACTCTTTTTAAGTAATTGAAACTTACTTATTTCAAATTCTAAATCGCTCAGATTTTCATCTGATTTTATAGATTTATTAATTCTTTTTACAAACTCATTACTCAAAATCTAAGCCTCCTTTATCTTATAAATAAAAAAGCCATATACGACATAAAGAAGGGATATTACTCCCTCCTTTAATTATAATGTCTCTATTATTTTTATAAGTTCTTCAACTAAATCTTCTTCTTTTACTTTTTTAATAACTTCACCTTTTCTAAAGATAAGTCCTTCTCCCTTACCTCCAGCTATTCCAATATCAGCTTCTCTAGCTTCTCCTGGGCCATTTACAACACATCCCATTACTGCAACCTTAATTTGTTTCTGACAGTTTGCTAGTCTCTCTTCAACCTCTTTTGCTATGTTTATTAAATCTATCTGAGTTCTTCCACATGTAGGACATGATATAAACTCAATTCCTTCTTTTACATATCCAAAGTTTTTAAGAATTTCTTTACCTACTTTAATCTCCTCAACTGGATCTCCTGTTAAAGAAACTCTTATTGTGTCACCAATACCTTCTGAAAGTAATGTTCCTATTCCTATAGCTGATTTTATTGTTCCTCTCCAAGGTGTACCAGCCTCAGTAACCCCTAAGTGAAGAGGATAATTTGTTTTTTGTGAAGCTATTCTATAACTTTCTATCATTGTTTCAACATTAGATGATTTCATTGATATTACTATATCGTGAAAATCTAATTCTTCTAATATTTTAACATGTTCTAATGCACTTTCAACTAGGGCATCAGGGGTAGGTTTACCATACTTTTCTAAAAGTTCTTTTGATAAAGAACCTGAGTTAACTCCTATTCTTATAGGTATATTCTTCTCTTTACAAGCTTTAACAACAGCTTCCACCTTTTCCCTACTTCCAATATTACCTGGATTTATTCTTATGGCAGAAACTCCATTTTCTATAGCTTTTAAAGCTAATCTATAATCAAAATGTATATCAGCAACTAAAGGTATGTTTATTTTTTCAACTATATCTTTTATAGATTCTGCAGCTTCCATATCTAAAACTGCGCATCTAACTATATCACATCCAGCCTCTTCTAAAGATTTTATCTGTTTTACAGTTGCTTCTATATCTTTTGTATCTGTGTTAGTCATTGATTGAATAGAAACTCTAAAGTCTCCTCCAACATATATATTTCCAACTTTAACTTTTCTAGTTTCTTTTCTATTCACTAGTATTTCCTCCTGATTTTTATATTACCGGGAATATTATATCTTTTATAGTTACTATGACCATAAGGCCCATAAGTAGTGCAAAACCTACTGTATTTACAGCATCCACATACTTAGATGGAATTTCTTTTCTTGTTATCATTTGAATAAGCTCTATAAATATTCTACCACCATCTAATGCTGGGAATGGTAAAAGATTAAATACAGCTAATTGAACACTTAAAAATGCCATAAACCAAAGTAAAGTTTCTATTCCAGCCTTAGCAGCCTGACCTGACATTTTTATTATTGTAACAGGACCACCAACATCCTTTTTAAAGTTAAGATTACCTGTAACCATACTCTTTAATGATATAAATACCTGTGATATAAGACTTCTAGTTTCATTAAATCCATACTTTATTCCCTGAATTAAAGAAGGATCTTTAACTACTCCATATCCTATTCCCACTTGATACATTCCCTCTTCATTAACCATAGGTTTAACTGTTTTATTTAAAACTTCATTTCCTCTTTTTATCTCTAAATTAACAGGTTCTCCCTTTGCTAAAGCTAAACCAACAGTAAAATCTTTAGTTGTATATATTCTATGTCCATCTATTTTTAGGAATTCATCTCCCTTTTCAATTCCTATTTCTTGAGCTGGCGAATTTGGAACAATATTTATAACCTTATTTTCTACATAGCCATTATGCATAGCCATCCCTGAAAAAATTATAAGTGCAAGCACATAGTTCATAAATGCTCCTGCTCCCATAACTAAAATTCTTTGTATTGGACTTTTGGCACTTAAACTTCTTGAATCATTACTATCTTCTTCTTCTCCAAGCATTCTGACAAATCCTCCAAAAGGAAGCACTCTTAAGTTATATTCTGTTTCATTGATTTTAAAACCAAAAAGTCTAGGTCCCATACCAATTGCAAATTCTTCAACATAAATTCCATTTACCTTAGCAAGAATAAAATGTCCTAGCTCATGAATTAATATTAAGGCACTAAATGCTAATAATGCAAAAATTATATACACCCTTTCCCCTCCTAATTATATTTATCATATATATATTTTCTTACAATATGGTCTAATTCTATTACATTATCAAGAGTTACCTCTTTGTTGTAATCAAATTTATTCATACATTCTTCTATTATTTCTGGTATTTGTAGGTATGTTATTTTTTTCTTTAAGAATAATTCTACACATACCTCATTAGCACCATTTAAAATTGTAGGCATAAGTTTTCCTTTTTCACCTGCTTCATATGCCAATTTTAAACATTTAAATGTATCTAAATCAGGCTTTTCAAAAGTTAATTCTCTAATTTTAAATAGGTCTAATTTCTCACTTATATTAACTTCTCTATTTGGATAGTTTAAAGCATATTGAATAGGTAACTTCATATCTGGAACACCTAACTGAGCAATTACTGCCCCATCAGTATATTGAACCATTGAATGAATTATTGATTGAGGATGAACTACAACCTCTATATCCTTATATGGACAATCAAATAACCAATGTGCTTCTATAACTTCTAATCCCTTATTCATTAAAGTTGATGAGTCTATTGATATTTTTTGACCCATATTCCATTTAGGATGTTTTAAAGCTTTTTCAGGTGTAACTTCTTTTAACTTTTCTAAATTAAATCCTCTAAATGGACCGCCTGATGCAGTTAAAAGTATTTTATCAATTTTATTATGTGAATTTCCTTGTAATGATTGGAATATTGCACTATGCTCTGAATCAACTGGAAGTATAGCTACTCCATGTTCTTTGGCTTCTCTCATTACAAGTTCTCCAGCAACAACCAATGTTTCCTTATTTGCTAAAGCAATATCTTTTCCTTTTCTTATAGCTTCAACTGTTGGTCTTAAACCAATCATTCCTACAACTGAAGTTACAACTATATCTATTTCATCTAAAGTTGCTACTTTTATTAAACCTTCCATACCATAGATAACTTCACATTTTAATCCTTCATTCGCAACTAAATTAACTAACTTTTCATAAGATTCCTTATGATTTATAGCTACATATTTAGGTGAAAATTCCTTTATTATATCTAAAGTTAAATCTATATTTCTGTTAGCAGTTATACCAATTAATTCAAATTCATTTTTATGAAATCTTAATACATCTAATGTTTGAGTTCCTATAGAGCCTGTTACTCCTAGTATAGATATTCTTTTCATATTCTTTCCTCCTAAGTAATTCCTTAAACATACTAGACTAAATTAATCAACTTAGCCTATTATATTATTTTATATCATTATACCCATAAATACAATAATATACATTTATTATGTACTTCTCTTAATAAATATTAACATATTCTTTATTAATTTTATTTTTAAGCTCTGTTTTAAGAAGGTGTTGATTTTAGCTAACTCTTCAGATATACTTAATTAAATTTGTACTTTAAATAACACAGATTTATTTTACTATCTACATAATAAATATATTAATTTTAACTATTAATATTCTACTTATACATAATTAAAGTAATATTTATTAAAAATTCTAAACTTTAAAATAAGACAATATAAAAAGGCATAGACTATTCTATACCTTTTTACTGCTATTTTAAGAATCCCTATCTATGATTTATATATATGATTTATCTAATTATAATACTAATAAAATTCATTTTATATTTACCAATAGATTTTATTTCATATATATTCCCACCATTTTCATATGAGTATTAAATGATAATGTAAATTGAGCTTTTCCATTTTCATAATTCGCTATTACAACGGCTATTGCTATACCATCTTTTTCTTGGAATACTATTTTCTCAATTTCCTTGTATTTTCCAAGTTTATCTTGTAAAGGAGTATATGCTTTTTTTATCATATCAGTTGTTAGCTTAGATTTTAACTCATCATCTCCCATATTAACAATATCATCATACTTGCCTTCTACTAAAAAATTAACAATATTCTCTGAAGCTGTCCTTAAGTCCTTTTCATTATAATTAGAGCTTAACTTAGAGGCTCCACATCCTATAAATAATATTCCACATAAAACAACCATTAAAACAGACGTAATTTTTTTCATTTTTAATACACTCCTTAAAAATTTTCAAATATTTTTTTAGATTTAAAAGTAAAGATCAGAAAACCCAATGCAAATATACCTATAACACATTCTACAATAAATACACTTCCACCTAACTGTCCTAAAAATACTGCACAAAAGTTTACTAATCCATGTAACATTATAGCTATGAATAAATATCTTATTTCTTTTTTATTTATTCCATATAAAATTAATAGACTTAATCCAACATGAATTATAATAGCTAATATCCTTTCTACTCCCCCTATTAAAACTTCTATATTCATAGAATATAGTTTAATTAAAATTTCTGTATTCACCTTAGAAGAATATCCTAAATTTAATGAAATAACCTTAACCAGTGTTATTAAACTAGGTATTCCAAGTAATATTATTGCCTCTATGCCACCATGTCCAATACCAAAAGCAATTCCATCAATCCATCTTTTGTTATTTTTAAGTACTATTTTAAAAGCTAAGTATCTTCCTATTTCTTCAAATACCCCTGCTGATAATGATAAAAACATAATATATAAAATTGGATAAAGCACTGAAATTTCTATATACCAATTCATATTACTTAAAACATTTTTTATAAGTGGGATCCTAAGAAAAATTTGAGATATTAAAAATGTCAATCCCCCTATAAAAAGAGCCTTCATGTACCTCTTCTTTTTAAATATAAAATAACCACTTGCAACTAAAGGTATTAAAAAACATATAAATACATTTAAAAAAAGACTAACCACTAAGCTTATTGATACCACTATAAATTTCCCTCTATTCATTAACTGGAATAATTATATTAATTTTAAACTCACCACATTCAGTATCTATTCTCATGTTCCCTTCATATTTTTCTAAAGCTAAACTTACGTTTTCAAGTCCAAATCCACAATGATTCTTCTTCATGGACTTAAAGAATTTTTTACCCTTTACTAATTTACTACTTAAATTATTTGTTAAGTTTATTATTATGAATTGATTAAAAGAATCAATCTTTAAAAATACTTTTCTTTCTTCTTTACATAGACATTGTTCCTCTAAGGCATTATCAAGTAAATTTGCAAAAATTGTTGTTATATCAATATCTTTCATAAAATCAATATTTATATCTCCAATTTTACACTCTAAATTTATTCCATTCTCCTTAGCCTTAAGCATCTTATCATTTATAATTAAGTTTAAGGTTCTATTATTTACATATATTTTTTGAGAAAAACTATCCAAAAGCTTGTACATATCCTTTGCATATTCATTTCCTTTATCATATTCCTTACCCTTATATAAATCTTCTATTATTTGAAGGTGATTTTTTATATCATGAATAACTTTTCTAGAATTTCTATAATTATTTTCTAAAGAATTATAATACTCATATTGAATTTTAGATTGCTCCTCATAAAATTTAATCTTATTTTGAAGCTCATTATTTCTAGATATAGATTCAAAAACATCTGTAATGAAAAGATTTAAAATTATAAGTGAAATTATATTAAAGATTATTAAAATAACATCACTAACCCCCATATAAGTTTGTAAATACATAAGTAAGGTGATTATATATATTGTGCTAAAAGCAGGTAAAACAAAAAAGTTTAAATATTGAACCCTACTTATTTTCTTAATCTTTCTATTTTTAAACAATATTATAAATGCCCTTGATAACCCTAAATAAACAAACTGAGTTATTGTAGATAAAGTTACTCCATAAACTATTGTATTGTAAAAATTAATTTTTAAAAAAACACATGAAATATTAAATATTAAAGCTACTAGAGATTGAGCTAAAAATAACATTACAACATATATACTGTAATATAATAGGTATATCTTTTCTTTGTTATATAGAAAATGTCCTATAATCAAAATCCCTATAAATGTTACAAATAGATTTATTGTTCCGCTCCCACTTAAAATACCTATTGAAAACAAAGTCAAAGTAAAAATCAAATAAGCTATTACATAAAGATATTTAGGGTAAAATATCTTTCTATTAAATCTTTTAAAAAAATCAAAAACTATAAATGTAGAAAAAAAACCTAATATTATATTTACTACAGTAGCTAATAGATAAATTGCATTATTCATCATATCTATACACCTACATGAAAATACAGCTTTCTAAAAATACATTAAGCTTTTCTCTAAAATCAACAGCCTTTTTCTGAGATAATGGAATTATTGTTCCATCCATCATTAAAATATCATATCCCTTTAAAGATTTAACATGCAATAAATTCACCACAAAACTTTTATGCGGCATTAAAAAATTATGTTTTTTCATTTTATCCCCAATAGTAGTTATTTTATCTTTAATAACATAAGTTTTTTCTTTAGTCTTAATATTAACTTTTCTATTAAAATATTCAAAATAATATATATTCTTAATATCTAATTCTACAACACCTTCCGATGTAATGAACTTTATAAATTCATCTTTTCTTTCCTCCCTCATATAAGAAGTAACCTCCTTTAGCTGTTTGTGTATTTCTTCCTCATTTATAGGTTTATTTAAATAAGCGAAGGCATGAACCTGAAAAGCTAAATTTACATACTCAGTAAAACTTGTTAGATATATTATTTTTACGCATTTATTATATTTTCTTATGTTTTTAGCAGTTTCTATGCCATCAATCTCTGGCATATCTATATCTAAAAAAATCAAATCAAAAGTTCTTTTTTCTTTTAAAAGTTCTTCTCCACTATGATATATACATATGCTTTTTTCACCTTCCCAACTTTCTACATATTCTTTAGTTTTTTCTGCTATTCTTTTATTATCATCACATATTGCAATTCTTATCATTTAAAATCTCCATGGATAAATTTCTAAATTTTGTATCTTATGTTATTTAAATTATATAATCTCAAATTTCTAATTACAATATATATTACATAAGGTATTGATTTTCATGACTAACTTACAGAATTAATACAGTAAATTCTAAATTTACGCATAAAAAAATGCCTTAGAAAAATCTAAAGCATTAAAATTTTAATACAAGTGTTAAATAGAAGAATACCACAGTACCTGCAAATAAGATACTATCAAATCTATCTAATATTCCACCATGTCCTGGTATTAAATTACTATAATCTTTTATTCCAGCATATCTTTTTATTGATGATGCAACTAAATCACCAAACTGACAGAACACACCACAAAGTATTCCTATTATAAAATAATGATAAACTGGTATTGAAACACTTCCTGAAATAGCTATTCCAAATATACCACAGGCTAATGTACTACCTATTATCCCACCTATAGACCCTTCTATAGTTTTTTTAGGACTAACTTTTGGACATAATTTATGCTTACCAAAAAATCTACCTGAGTAATATGCTGTAGTATCACAAAGCCATGATGATAAGAATATTAGCCAAACTAGATATTGTCCACTTTCTTTTGTGTTTACTAAATATATAAAACTAAAGAAAACTCCTACGTAAATAAATCCTAAAATTGTTACAGCAACATCTATAAAAGTATATTCAATATCAAGTATAGGAACACATAACAAAATAAAAGTTCCTATTATTATAAAAAATGATAACATCTCAAAATTATTTGAAGTTAAGTAGTATAAGGCTAAAAGTATATATCCTGCAATAGATATTGGTTTTAATTTTGCCACCTTAACTGTTTTATAATATTCATATAAACCAGCAACCGATAATGCTATAGTAAAACCTTTTAACCACACTCCTCCTAGGAATATGAAAGCAATAAATGGTGCTATTATAAGGGCTCCTAAATATCTGCTATTTGATTTCACTGAAATCACCTCCATATTTTATTTAATTCCGCCAAATCTCCTATCTCTATTTTGAAAATCATAAATTGCCTTTCTTAAGTCATCTCCATTAAAATCTGGCCAATTTATTTTAGAATACCAAAACTCTGAATAAGCGCACTGCCATAATAAGAAGTTACTTAATCTTTGTTCTCCACTTGGTCTTATTATAAGATCTGGATCTGGCATACCTTTAGTATAAAGATAGTTTTCAAACATAGTTTCATCTATGTCATCTAAGCTTATTTTTCCCTCTTTAACATCTTCTACTATGGATTTTACTCCTCTAATAATTTCATTTCTTCCACCATAATTTAATGCTAAAGATAAAACTACACCAGTATTATTCTTAGTTTTTTCAATAGCTCCTAATATAGCTTTCTTTGGTTCTTCAGGAAATTTTGATAAATCTCCAATAGTTTTAACTATTACTCCATTTTTATGTAATTCTTCAATTTCATTTTTTACGAATTCCACAACTAACTTCATAAGAGCATTAACTTCATCTTCTGGTCTCTTCCAATTTTCAGTAGAAAACGCATATAAAGTTAAGTATTTAACGCCTAATTTATCACATTCTTTTACTATAGTTTTTATAGTTTTAACACCAGCTCTGTGTCCCATAGTTCTTGGAAGACCTCTTTTTTTAGCCCATCTTCCATTACCATCCATTATTATTGCTATATGCTTTGGCATTTTCTCTTCTATTAAAACTATTTCTTTTGAATCTTCTTTTCCTTTTTTACTAAAAATATCTAGCATAGAAGGTTCCTCCTTAAAAACATATCTTTAAATAACAAAAAAACCTGCTAAAGAGCAGGTTTTTTTAAATTAAATTGACATAATCTCTTTTTCTTTAGCTGCCACTATAACATCTATTTCTTTAACAAATTTATCTGTTACTTTTTGAACGTCTTCTTCGCCCTTTTTCATTTCATCTTCAGTAAGAGTTCCTTCTTTTTTGAAGTTTTTAATCTTATCATTTGCATCTTTTCTTATAGATCTTATAGCAACTTTAGCTTGCTCTCCAGCTTTCTTTACATTTTTAACTAAGTTCTTTCTTGTTTCTTCAGTTAATTCTGGAACTAAAAGTCTGATTATAGCACCATCATTATTAGGATTTATTCCTAAATCCGACTTTAATATAGCTTTTTCTATTTCTTTAAGCATTGGCTTTTCCCAAGGTGTTATAACTAATAATCTTGGTTCTGGTGATGATATATTAGCTACCTGGTTTAAAGGGCACATACTTCCGTAGTATTCAACCTGTATTCTATCTAACATAGTTGGATTAGCTCTTCCAGCTTTCATTGTAGCTAGTTCTGAGTTTAAAGAATTTATAGTTTTGTTCATTTTCTCTTCTGATTTTTTAAGAACATCTTTAATCATTTAAAAATCCTCCTTATTTTTTACTTACTATTGTTCCTATCTTCTCTCCTAAGATAGCCTTCTTAATATTTTCAGGCTGATCTAAAGCAAATACTAATATAGGAATGTTATTGTCCATACAAAGTGATGTTGCAGTTGAATCCATTACTTGTAATCCTTGCTCAAGTACTTCTATATATGATAATTCATCATATTTTTTAGCATCATCGTATTTATGTGGATCTTTATCGTAAACTCCATCAACTTTTTTAGCTAACAATATTATATCAGCTTCTATCTCAGCTGCTCTTAAAGCCGCTGCTGTGTCAGTTGAAAAATAAGGGTTTCCTGTTCCTGCTCCAAATATTACTACTCTGCCTTTTTCTAAGTGTCTCATAGCTCTTCTTCTAATGTATGGTTCTGCTATCTCTTTCATTTCTATAGCAGTTTGAACTCTAGTGTGTACACCTAAAGATTCTAGTGAATCTTGAAGTGCTAAGGCATTTATTGAAGTAGCTAGCATTCCCATATAGTCAGCAGTAGTTCTGTCCATTCCTTCTCCACTTCTGCCTCTCCATATGTTTCCGCCACCTACAACAGCTCCAACTTCTACCCCCATATCAACAAGCTCTTTTACAGCCTTAGCTATATTCATTGCTATATTGAAATCTATTCCAAAACCATTTTCTCCTGCTAAAGCTTCTCCTGATAACTTAAGCATAACTCTTTTGTATTTACAAGTTCCCATCTCAAACCTCCAAAACGCTGAAATTCTCTATTTTTGTTAATATTTTTTGTATATATTCTAAAAAAAAGAGAACACAGTGTGTTCTCTTATGTTATTATTTTCCGCCCATTTTAGCTACTTCTTCAGCGAAGTTTTCTTCTTTCTTTTCGATACCTTCTCCTCTTTCGAATCTTACGAATTTGTTGATAGTTATCGGAGAACCTACTTCTTTAGATTTTTCTGCTAATAATTTTGATATTGACATATCGCCATTTTTAACCCAAGCTTGCTCTAAAAGACAAACTTCTTTACAGTATTTCTTAACTCTTCCCATTACCATTTTATCAATAATGTGCTCTGGTTTACCTTCGTTAAGAGCTTGTGCTCTGTATATTTCTTTTTCTTTTTCTAAAGCTGCTTGATCAACATCAGCTTCTGATAAGAATAATGGGTTAGCAGCAGCTATTTGCATACAAACATCTTTAGCAACTTCTGCTAATACTGGTGATGAAGCTTCGCATCCTAACTCAGCCATAACACCAATTCTTCCACCACCGTGGATATAGCTTTGAACTAATCCGTTTTCAACAGAGAATCTTTCGAATCTTCTTACGCTCATGTTTTCACCGATTTTAGCAATTAACTCAGTTAAAACTTCTTGAACTGTTTTATCTCCTTCTAATTTCTCTGCTAATAATTCTTCTACAGTTTTTGCTTCTGAATTAGCAACTAATTCTGCTACTCTTCCAGCAAATCCTATAAATTCTTCATTTAAAGCAACAAAGTCAGTTTCACAGTTGATTTCAACTATTGAACCTTTCTTCATGTCTTCTGATACGAAAGTTTTAACTATACCTTCAGCTGCTACTCTTCCAGCTTTCTTAGCTGCAGCTGCTAATCCCTTTTCTCTTAAAACTTCAACTGCTTTTTCCATATCTCCATTAGTTTCAGTTAGCGCTTTTTTACAATCCATCATTCCTGCGCCAGTTTTTTCTCTTAACTCTTTAACTGATTTAGCTGTTATCATTGAAATTCCTCCTGACTATTTAATTAAAAGGTAAACGAGACAGAGTCTCATCTACCTTTTCAGTATTTATGTTAATATTACTCTGCTAATTGCTCGCCTTGTCTTCCTTCGATTACAGCGTCTGCCATTTTACCAGCTATTAAATTAACTGCTCTTATAGCATCGTCGTTTCCTGGAATTACGTAGTCAACTTCTTCTGGATCACAGTTAGTGTCAACTATAGCTACTACTGGGATTCCTAATATTTTAGCTTCTGCTATTGCGTTCTTTTCTTTTCTTGGGTCAACAACGAACATAGCTCCGATGTTTGAAGCATCTAATTCTCTGATTCCACCTAAGTTTCTTTCAAGTTTTTCTCTTTCAAGTTTTAACTTGATTACTTCTTTCTTAGGTAAAACTTCGAAAGTTCCATCTTGCTCCATTTCATCTAATCTGTTTAATCTGTTGATTCTAGTTTTGATTGTTTTGAAGTTAGTTAACATTCCTCCTAACCATCTGTGGTTAACGAAGTACATGTTTGATCTTTCAGCTTCTTCTTTAACAGCTTCTTGAGCTTGTTTCTTAGTTCCAACGAATATTACGTCTTTACCTGATTCTGATACTTCTCTTATGAAGTTGTAAGCTTCTTCAGCTTTCTTTACAGTTTTTTGTAAATCGATTATGTATATACCGTTTCTTTCTGTAAAGATGTAAGGAGCCATTTTAGGGTTCCATCTTCTTGTTTGATGTCCAAAGTGAACACCAGCTTCTAATAATTGTTTCATTGAAATTACTGACATTATTATTTTCCTCCTCAATTGGTTAATTCCTCCACTATCTACATTCTTCATAGAAACTACAATTTGTAGCACCAATCTACGAATTCGATAATGTGTGTATTTGTTACCTTTGATAGTATAACATAGGGTAGTTAAAGTATCAACAGGATTTTTTTATTTTTTCAAAATATATAGAATTTTAAAAATTAAGGAGATGTCTAAGACACCTCCTATTACTTTATCTTTTTAAGTTCATCCATTAATTTTTCATTTAGTATCTTAATGTGAGTACCTTTCATTCCAAGACTTCTTGACTCAATAACTCCTGCACTTTCAAACTTTCTTAATGCATTTACTATAACTGATCTCGTTATTCCCACTTTATCAGCTATTTTTGAAGCTACAAGTAATCCCTCATTTCCATTTAACTCACTAAAAATGTGTTCTACAGCCTCTAACTCTGAATATGAAAGAGTTCCTATAGCCAGCTGAACAACTGCCTTTTTACGAGCTTCTTCTTCTATTTCACCCTGTCTAGATCTTAAAAGCTCCATTCCAACAATTGTTGCACTATATTCAGCTAAAACTAAATCATCGTCATTGAATTCCTCACCAAATCTAGCTAATAGTAAGGTACCTAATCTTTCTCCATTACCAACTATAGGAACTATTGTTGATATCTTTTGAGAAATTAAGCATTCTCCTACTCCTTCAAAAACACAAAAACCTTTATTTGATATGTTAGCCAATGTATCTTGAATATTAATTAACTTATCATTATAATCCTCTGGAAATTTTTTATTAACAACGACTTTTTCTTTCATTATATCACATTCAAATTTTTCAGAAAAAGAATAACCAAGTATCTTTCCCTTTCTTCCTACTAAATATACATTACATAACATAACTTCACTTAACAATTCGCATATATCTTCAAAAGCTATAGCTTCTGTACCTGATTTTTGTAAAATCTTGTTTAATCTTCTAGTTTTATTAAGTAGTGTCGACATTATATCCTCCTCGCACCATTCTACAAAAGATGTAAATTTCAGAATCTTTAAAATATTCTTATAATAATCCCATTATTTAAATATTAACATAGTACCTATTTCATTTCAACAAATATTCACATGGAATATAACGTCTATTCTACTACTTTTCTGAACTATTTTCTTCTTCAGTTTTTTCTATTTTTTCTTCATGCTTACAATCTTTATTACTACATTGTAAGTACTCACCTTTACTCTTTGAATATCTCTTAACCATATATAAACCACAATCAGGACACTTCTTATTTGTTGGTTCATACCAACTTACAAAGTTACATTCTGGATAATTGCTACATCCATAAAATCTATTTCCTTTTTTACTTCTCTTAACTAAAATTTTCCCTCCACATAAAGGACAGTTTGCATCAACCTCTTCTACTATAGGTTTTGTATTCTGACACTCAGGATATCCAGGACAAGCTAAAAAATCTCCAAATCTACCATGTTTTATAACCATAAGTCTTCCACACTTATCACATGGAACATCACTTACTTTATCTTCTATGATTACTTTTGATATTTCGCTCTCTGCCTTTTCTATATCCTTTTTAAGAGGAGTAAAGAATTCATCTACTATATGAGTCCAACTTTCCTTACCTGCTTCTACATTATCAAGTTTAACTTCCATTTCAGCAGTAAAATCAGTATCGACTATTTGCTTAAAGTATGTTGAAACTATATCATTTACTATAAAGCCTAATTCTGTAGGAATAAGAATTTTCTTCTCTCTATCTACATATTTTCTACTTATTAATGTTGATATAGTAGGAACATAAGTACTTGGTCTTCCAATTCCTTTTTCTTCTAACAACTTAACAAAAGCAGCCTCTGAATATCTTGCTGGTGGTTGAGTGAAATGTTGTTTTCCTTCAATTGAATCTTCTTTTAAAACTTCATTTTCTTCAAGTTCTGGTAAAAGAACTGACTCTTCCTCTTCACCTGATATATATTCATAAACTTTCATGAAACCATCAAATTTAATAGTAGATCCACTAGCTCTTAAAATATACTCTCCATTTTTAATCTCTAAGCTATTTGTGTTTAATATACATGTAGCCATTTGACTTGCAACGAATCTTTTCCATATTAAAGCATATAATTTATATTGATCATTACTTAAATTTTCCTTTGCAATTTCAGGTGTAATCTCAACATAAGTAGGTCTTATAGCTTCATGAGCATCTTGTATATTTTTCTTTCCTCTATATACTCTAGGCTCACTTGGAATATATTCTTCTCCATAATTTTCTTTTATGAAATTAAGAGCTTTTTCTTGAGCTTCATTTGATATACGTACAGAGTCTGTTCTCATATAAGTAATTAAACCAACAATTCCAAACTTTTTAACTTCAACCCCTTCATAAAGTTGTTGTGCTACAGACATTGTTTTCTTTGTCATATAGTTTAACTTCTTACTTGCTTCTTGTTGAAGTGTACTTGTAGTAAATGGAGCTAAAGGATTTTTATTTTTTTCTCCTTTTTTAATTTTATTTACTACATATTCATTTTGCTTTAATTCTTCTATTATTAAATCTGCTTGTTCTTTATTTTTTATTTCAACTTTTTTCTTATTTTTAGTTGTTAATTTAACAGGAAATGATTTTCTTCCTTTTTTAAGTTTTACATCAACTGTCCAGTATTCTTCTGGATTAAACTTCTTAATTTCTTCTTCTCTATCACATATAAGTTTTAAGGCAGCAGATTGAACTCTCCCTGCACTCAATCCCCATTTTACATTTCTCCAAAGAAGTGGACTTATCTCATATCCAACTAGTCTATCTAAAATTCTTCTAGCTTGCTGCGCATCAACTAAGTTAGAATTGATTTTTCTAGGATTTTTTATAGAATTTTTAACAGCAGACTTTGTTATTTCATTAAATTCTATTCTACAATTCTCTGATTCATCTATTTTAAGCACATTAGCTAAGTGCCAAGATATAGCTTCTCCTTCTCTATCAGGGTCAGTTGCAAGATATATTTTATCGCTCTTTTTTGCTAATTTTCTTAATTTGCTTAAAAGCTCCCCTTTTCCTCTTATTGTTATATACTTTGGATTATATTCATTTTCTATATCAACGCCTAATTGACTTTTTGGCAAATCTCTTACATGTCCCATTGATGCTTCGACTACATAGTTTTTACCTAAATATTTTTCTATTGTTTTAGCCTTAGCTGGTGACTCAACAATTACTAATTTTTGACCCATCGTAAACTCTGAATTAATTCAGAGTGTTCACCCCCTCAAACTATCATATTATTTTTGTATAATAATCTCCTGGTATAACTTCTATTTTATTTTCAAATTGCAATTCACATAATAACTCATATATGATGGATGTGTCAATATTTGTTACTCTTATAATATCATCTATATGCATTATATTATTGTCTAATATCTTCAAAATAAGCTCATTAAATCCTGATTCTTCCTCTTTATCTCCATTTTTACTAATTTTATTTTCTTTTTTTACATTAAATTTGATTGAGTTTAATAGATCACCTACATTTGTAAATATGCTAGCTCCATCTTTTATGAGATTATTACACCCTTTGCTTTCTGGTAAAAATATATCCCCAGGCACAGCAAAAACTTCTTTACCTTGATTCACTGCATAATTTGCAGTTATTAATGAGCCACTCTTTTCTCCAGCCTGAACAATTATAACCGCATCACTCAATCCACTTATTATTCTATTTCTTCTTGGAAAATTGTATCTTAAAGGAGGTGTATCAGGGAAAAATTCACTTATTATACATCCATTTTTAATTATTTTCTTATATAATTCTCTATTATAAACAGGATAATCTACATTTATTCCACAACCAAATACAGCAACATTATAAAAATTTCCCTCAATACATTTTTTATGCGCTTCAGTATCAACTCCAAAAGCCCCTCCGCTTATAATTCCTACTCCAAAACTTCCTAGACTGGAAGTTATTAATTTCGTGCATTTCTTACCATAATTATCACATTTTCTTGATCCAACTATAGCTATATTGGTGTTTTCTGCACTCTCCAAATCTCCTTTATAAAATAATATATATGGAGGTTCATCTATAAGCTTTAACCTTTTAGGATAATTTTCATCTAAATATGTTACTATTTTATAGTCTTTCTTATTTATATCATTAATTATTCGCTTATTCAAATCCATATCAATATCACAATTAAATTTACCCGCACATTTTAATCCACTTTCTTCTATATCCTTCCTATGTATATAAATATTTTCCTCATTTCCTAATTGATTTAAAAGTTCAACCTTTATATTATTTGAAACATTCAAATTTCCAAACCAAATTTTATAATTCAAATCAACTTCTTTCATTTATATAACATCTCCCTCTAAGGATTTTCTATAATTAATAGCTTCATATATATTGGCTTTTTTTATCTCCTCTTCATCACTTAAATCAGCTATAGTCCTAGATATTCTTACAATCCTATCTAATGCTCTACTACTTAATGAAAACCTATCATATATTTTATTTAACAAATCATGACATTCTTCATTTATAGTTATAAACTTTTGAATATCTCCGTGCTTCATTTGTGAATTATAGTTTATTTTTTCCTCTTTAAATCTAAACTTTTGCCTTTCTCTAGCTAATTTAATCTTATCCCTTATATCCTCTATATTTTCTTTTTTCTTTTTAGAATTAAGCTCTTCATAGGAAGCATATCTAACAGTTGTAAAAATGTCTATTCTATCTAACATAGCCTTAGAAAGTCTATTTCTATATTTAATTCTTTCATACTCACTACAAGTACAAATCCTCCCCTCATATCCACTTAAATAATTTCCACATGGACAAGGATTAAAAGCTCCTATAAGCATTACATTAGCAGGGTATGTTACACTCCCACTATTTCTAGATATGGTTATCTCTCCATTTTCTATAGGCTCTCTTAAACATTCTAAAGTTCTCCTGTCAAATTCTAAAATTTCATCTAAAAATAATATACCATTATGAGCTAAGGTAACCTCCCCAACTCTTAAATCTCTTCCTCCTCCAATTAAGGAAACCATAGTTGAAGTATGATGTGGATTTCTAAAAGGTCTCTCCCTAGTCCACTCCTTAGATTTTAGTAAGCCTGAAACACTATAAATTTTTGTACTTTCTAAAGCTTCCTCTTCACTAAGTTCTGGTAATATAGATTTCACTCCTTTGGCAAGCATTGTTTTTCCTGACCCTGGTGGTCCTTGAAGTAAAACATTATGATTTCCAGCCGCCGCTATACATAAGGCTCTCTTTGAACTTTCTTGCCCACAAACTTCTATAAAAGATTCATCTTTTCGTTTTATTATTTTATTACTTTTATTTTTATATGGAATAACATCTTCATAAGTAATAAATCCCCAAACCTCTTTTAAATTTGAAAATCCATATATATTTACATTTTCAACAAAAGAACACTCCTCTAGATTTTCTTCTGGTATTATAAAATTATTACTATTATGCTCTACTCCAGAAATCACAGAACATAAAGCACCCTTAACTCCTCTTATTTTTCCATCTAAAGATAATTCTCCTAAAAATACAGTATTATCAATAAACTTCTTTTCTAATTGACCACTCTCCATTAAAATTCCTAAAGCTATAGGCAAATCAAAAGCTGTGCCAACCTTTCTTAAATTTCCTGGTGCAAGATTCACAGTTATTCTTCCAAGAGGAAATTCATATCCACTATTTACTATTGCAGCCCTCACTCTTTCCTTAGCTTCCCTAACTGATGTATCGGCTAATCCTACCAATGTAAAACTTGGTAATCCCTTACTTATATCAACTTCTATATTAACAATTATTCCTTCTATTCCATTTAATGTTGAACTTATTAAACTTATTGCCATTTATCATCCTTCTCCCTAAAAGATATGCTTTTAAAAAGATACTCTCCAAAAAATTCATTTTTTAAACATATGTTCTCATAAAAATAATTCCCCCAAAAATGTTTAATAAAAATTCTTATGTCAAAACTTTAGAAGAGGTGAATTTATGAGAAATTATAATAAAGAAATAGGATTTTATGGTGAAGATATAGCCTTAAATTTTCTTAAGAAAAATAATTATAAAATACTAGATAAGAACTTTATCTGTAGGTCTGGAGAAATAGACTTGATTTCTTTGAAAGGTGAAATTTTAAATTTTGTAGAAGTAAAAAGCAGGTTCTCAAACTCCTTTGGAAATCCAAAAGAATCTGTAACCTGCTTTAAACAAAGTAGAATAATAAATGCAGCTAAATACTATATGCATTCTAAAAAACTCTACAATTTTTATATTCGTTTTGATGTTATTGAAGTAATTTTCAACAGAAATTATACTGATTACTCCATAAATTTTATAGAAGATGCCTTTAGAAGTTAATTATAGAATACTCTTTAAAAAACTCATTCTATGTATCTCTATAGGCCCATTTTCTTTTAATGCATCTACATGAGTTTTTGTTCCATAACCAACATTCTTTTCAAAGTCATATTGAGGATATTTCTTATGATACTCTTTCATAATGTTATCTCTATAAACCTTAGCTATAATTGATGCACATGCTATACAAGCACTCTTAGTATCCCCTTTTATAACATGCTTATTTTCTCCACCAAAGTTTTTTATCAAGTATCCATCAGATAAAACCAAATCTGGTTTTATTTTTAATCCTTCACAAGCTTTTATGAATACCTCATTATTACAATATCCTATACCTTTTTCATCAATTTCTTGATTATCACACATAGCTATTGAATAACTTAAAGCTTTCTCTTTTATTATGTCACTTAATTCTTCTCTCTTATGCTCAGAAAGCTTCTTAGAATCGTTTATATAAAGAATTATATCCTCTAAATCACTTTCATCCAATATTACAGCTGCTGATACTATAGGACCTGCTAATGGTCCTCTTCCAACCTCATCAACACCTGCAATATACTTATAATCTCCAAAACTCTTATCAAAAAGATACATATTTTTAACTCTTTCTTCTTCTTTGATAAGATTATTTAGATTTTTTTCTATTCTGTTTCCTAAAGAAGATACATTTTTTCTTTTATCCCCTTTTAATAAGTCAGCGATTTCTTTAACCTCTGACTTATTATCTCTTCTTACTTCTAAATTCTTAACTAAATCGCTAATTACTTTAAAAGAATATGAACTTAAATTTTCTTTAATATCTTTTATTAAATCTTCCATAATTGAATACACTTCCTATTCTGGCTTCTCTAAAGATATTCTCCCTATTTTTCCGCCTCTAAATTCATCTAAGATTATTCCTGCGATTCTATTGTAATCTATTTGATTTCCTGCCATTATAGCTCCTCTTTTTCTAGCTATAGCATCTAGGTTATCTAATGGATTCTCTTGAATTTCTGTAAGCTTATATCTAGTCATTAACTCATTTGGATTAGTTTCTTGAAGTCTCTCAACTAATTTAAGAGCTAATTCTTCAGTATCCATGATTTCATCCTTTATAGCTCCTGTGAAAGCTAAATTTAATCCAACTGTTTCATCCTCAAACTTAGGCCATAAAACCCCTGGAGTATCCATAAGTTCAATTCCAAGCTTAGTTTTTATCCATTGCTTGTTCTTAGTAACACCTGGTCTATCTCCAGTCTTAGCTATATTATTCTTAGCCATCTTATTTATAAATGTTGATTTACCAACATTAGGAATACCAACAACCATAACTCTAGTTGTTATTTTAACTAATCCCTTAGCTCTTAACTTATCATGTTTTTCCTTTAGAAGTTTTAAAAGAGCTGGTTTTATAGCATTTAAACCTTCACCTTTTAAAGCGTTTACTTCTAAAACAACAGTTTCTTTATTAGTTAAACTATCCTTCCAAGCCTTAGTTATTTTAGGGTCAGTTAAATCGCTTTTATTAAGTAATATTACTCTAGGCTTTCCAGCACATAAAGTATCTATATCTGGATTTTTAGAAGACTTAGGTATTCTAGCATCTCTTATTTCTATAACAGCATCAACAAGTTTTAAATTGTTTTGTATTTCTCTTTTCGTTTTGACCATATGGCCAGGAAACCAGTTTATAGCCATACTAAATCACCCTTTCTTATTTTAAGTTATGTAATATATTATCTTAAACAAATTAAATCAATATTGTTTAATGTAAAAATTCAAATATTTTTAAACAAACAAAAAATGGGACTATTCACTAGTCCCAGTTTATGTTTAAATTATCTAGTAGTTAACTCTTTAACTTTAGCAGCTTTTCCTACTCTATCTCTTAAGTAGAATAACTTAGCTCTTCTTACTTTACCTCTTCTTACAACATCGATTTTCTCGATTATTGGAGCGTTGATTGGGAAAGTTCTTTCAACTCCTACACCGTAAGCAACTCTTCTTACTGTGAAAGTTTCTCTTAAACCACCGTTTTGTCTTTTTATAACAGTACCTTCGAATACTTGGATTCTTTCTCTGTTACCCTCTTTAATTCTAACATGTACTTTTATAGTATCACCTATGTTGAATTGAGTTAAATCTTCTCTGATTTGTTCTTTTTCGATTGCTCTTATGATTTCGTTCATTGTGCATTCCTCCTTGATATCTAAAAATTTTGACGTTCTTAACACTCTCTGTGACAGAGGACCGCCGGTACTAGCACGAAATTTATTCTATCACACTTAGTTTCTTTAATCAATGTTTTTATTTTGATTTTAATAATTTTATGTCTTCTTTTGAAAGTTCTATTTTATCAAATAAATCTTTTCTTCTTTCTTTTGTTATTAGAAGTGATTCTTTTCTTCTCCACTTTCTAATATTTTCATGATGACCTGATAAGAGAACATCTGGAACTTTTTCTCCATCAAATTCTACTGGTCTAGTATATTGAGGATACTCTAAAGCTCCATCATAAAAACTTTCATCTTGAAAACTTTCTTCTTTTCCTAAAACCCCAGGCACCAATCTAGTTATACTATCAATAACCGGTATACAAGCCATTTCTCCACCTGTTAACACAAAATCACCAAGTGAAATTTCTAAATCAAAATATTTATAAACTCTTTGATCTACACCTTCATAATGACCACAAACAAAAATAAGTTCTTCTTCCTTAGCAAGTTCCTTAGCAAGTTCCTGATTAAAAGTCTTTCCTCTAGGTCCTAAAAATATAACTTTTCCATTGTTATTTTTCTTTACGTCTTTTATTGCATCAACCACAGGCTGAGGAGTCATGACCATGCCAGCCCCACCACCATAAGGATAATCATCAACTTTTTTATGTTTATTTAAAGTATAATCTCTAATGTTGGTTGCTTCTATATGTAGAATTCCACTTTCCTTAGCTCTTCCTAGTATGCTATGATTAAATATATCAAACATCTCTGGAAATAATGTAAGAATATTAATTCTCATCTTGCCACTCTCCAGAAGGTCTAATAGTTATTAACTTATCATCCATGTTTATATCTAAAACTATATCTTTTAAAACTGGAACTAAAACTTCTTTTTTTCCTTGAACCCAATAAACATCATTGCTTGGAGTTTGTATAACATCTTTAATTTTTCCGTACTCAAATCCTTCTGTATCCAAAACTTTACATCCTATTAAGTCTACGATAAAATATTCATCTTCCTCAAGTTCAATAGCATGTTCACGGTCTATTTCTAAGTAAGTTCTCTTTAACTTTTCAGCTTCTTCTATTGAGTTTATTCCTTCTAATTTAAGTATAACTTTATCCTTAAAATATTTAACACCCTCAACCTTTACTTTCTTACCTTTTAATAGAACATACTCTAAGTCATCAAATCTTCTCATGTCTTCTGTTAGAGGCATTACTTTCATTTCTCCTCTTAATCCATGAGTGTTTATTATTTGACCTATTACTAATAAATCGTTCATTTTAACACCCCTTTTTTATATATAAAAGAAGAGTTAGGTATACCCCTAACTCTTACTTAAATGATCTCTACTACAACTTTTTTATTTTCTTTAATTGCAGCAGCTTTCACCACTGTTCTGATAGCTTTGGCAATTCTACCTTGCTTTCCAATAACTTTTCCCATATCTTCAGGTGATACCTTAAGTTCTAATATGATCGTTTCCTCTCCTGTGACTTCATTTACATGAACATCTTCAGGTTTATCTACTAGTGACTTAGCAAGTATTTCAACTAACTCTTTCATATTATACTACTTAATCAAATTAAGTAGATTCACCTCCCTAAGGAAAATTATTTTATACCAGCTTGGTTGAATAACTTTTTAACTACATCAGTTGGTTGAGCACCATTTCCTAACCACTTAGCAGCCTTCTCAGCATCTATTTTAACTTCAGCTTCTGGCTTAGCGATTGGGTTGTAATATCCAATTTCTTCGATGAATCTTCCGTCTCTTGGACTTCTTGAATCAGCAACAACTACTCTGTAGAAAGGAGCTTTGTGAGCACCCATTCTTCTTAATCTTATTTTAACTGCCATTACATTTTCACCTCCTTCAAAAGTGTGTTCAATTTATTTCATAAAAGGAAGTTTACTTAAAAATCCCTTTTTACTA
>NZ_JARIDH010000008.1 GCF_029267215.1 Clostridium sp.
AATATTCTTAATGTAAAATAAGAGCATAGCTTTTTAATTAAAGCTATGCCCACATTTTTAAGAATGGAGGTGGAGCTTAAATGGCAGGTGCAGGACTTTTAGAAATTAAAAGAAGAATAAAAAGTATTACAAACACAAGAAAAATAACAAAAGCTATGGGACTTGTTGCCACTTCTAAGTTAAGAAAAGCTAGACAAAAATTAAATGAGAATAATCAATATTTTGATAGTCTAGATGAAATTGCTAGAGAATTAATCGGATCATTAAATAGCAATAATAATCCTTTACTTAAATCTAATGATAATCCTAAGAAGTTAATAATATTATTAGCTTCAGATTCAGGATTATGTGGTGGATTTAATGGTAATACTGCTGCTTTTGTAAGAGATAGTTATGAAAATAATATAGATAATATACAAGTTATAGTAGTAGGAAAAAAAGGTATCCATTATGTTAAGAAAAATAAGATTTCTACTTTAGCAGAATATGTTGATTTAGGAGATACACCAAATGTTGGTGATGCATCAACAGTAGTAAACAGAGCTGTTAAGGAATTTATGGATGGAAATTTTGGAGAAGTAAATTTAGTTTATACTAAATTCTTTTCACCTGTAAAACAAGAAGTTGTTGAAGAGAAGCTATTACCTCTAAATTTAACTGGAGAAAAGGGAAGTGTATCTTTCGTAATTGAACCAGATGAGGATGAGATAATAGATTCATTAGTTTCATCGTATTTAAAAGGTAAATTCATGAACGCTATGTTTAATTCAAAAACAAGTGAACAAAGTGCTAGAATGCAGGCAATGGACGGAGCAACTAAAAACGCTGACGATTTATTAAGCTCATTAGATGCTAGATACAATAGAATAAGACAAAGTATCATAACACAAGAGATATCAGAGATTGTTGGTGGAGCAGAAGCACAAAAATAAGGAGGTACTGAAAATGTCTAACAATATAGGTAAAGTAGTTCAGGTTATTGGACCAGTTGTAGATATAAAGTTTGCAAATGATGAACTTCCTAATATATTTAATGCAATACACATAAAAATGGAAAATGGAGAAATCTTAGTTTGTGAAGTAGAGCAACACGTTGGAGATGACATAGTTAGAGCTATCGCTATGGAAGCTACTGAAGGATTAAGAAGAGGTATGGATGCTGTTGATACAGGAGCTCCAATATCAGTACCAGTTGGTGAATGCGTATTAGGAAGAATATTTAACGTATTAGGAAAACCACTAGATAGTGGAGAAGAAGTTAACAATGGAGAAATGTATCCAATACATAGACCAGCTCCTTCATTTGAAGAACAATCAGTTGTTCCTCAAATGTTTGAGACAGGAATAAAGGTTATAGACCTTTTAGCTCCTTACCAAAGAGGGGGAAAAATCGGTCTATTTGGAGGTGCCGGTGTTGGTAAAACAGTTCTTATCCAAGAGCTTATTAACAACATAGCTAAAGAGCATGGTGGACTTTCTGTATTTACAGGGGTTGGAGAGAGATCAAGAGAAGGTAATGACCTTTACTATGAAATGACTGATTCAGGAGTTATCAAAAATACTGCCTTAGTATTTGGACAAATGAATGAACCACCTGGAGCAAGAATGAGAGTTGCTTTAACAGGACTTACAATGGCTGAGTATTTCAGAGATAAGGGTCAAGACGTGTTATTATTTATAGATAACATATTCAGATTCTCACAAGCAGGATCAGAGGTTTCAGCTTTATTAGGAAGAATACCATCTGCCGTTGGTTATCAACCAACACTTGCTACTGAGATGGGTGCTCTTCAAGAGAGAATCACATCAACTACACATGGATCAATTACATCAGTTCAGGCAGTATACGTACCAGCCGATGACTTAACTGACCCAGCTCCAGCTACAACATTCAACCACCTTGATGCTAAAACAGTTTTATCAAGAGGTATCGCTGAAATAGGTATATATCCAGCTGTTGACCCACTAGATTCTTCATCAAGAATACTAGATCCAAGAGTTGTCGGAGAAGAACATTATGAAGTTGCTTCAAAAGTTAAGCACATATTAGAAAGATATAAAGAACTTCAAGATATTATAGCTATCCTTGGTGTTGATGAACTTGCTGATGAAGATAAGCTTATCGTTACTAGAGCAAGAAGAATACAAAAATTCTTATCACAACCATTCACAGTTGCAGAGCAATTTACAGGAATGCAAGGTAGATATGTTCCAATAAAAGAAACTATAAGAGGTTTTAAAGAGATATTAGAAGGTAGACATGACAATGTGCCAGAGTCAGCTTTCTTATTCGCTGGATCAATCGAAGAAGTATTAGAAAAAGCTAAAGCTATAGCCCAATAGAGGGGTGAGTTAAATGAATAAATTCAAATTAACTATTACAACACCAGAGAGAGCTGTTTTCTCAGGTGAAGTTGAAAGAATCTTATCAAAAAACGCTCTTGGTGAGTTTGAAGTATTAGCTGGTCACCAACCATATATAACTGCTACCACTCCAACTGTTACAAGAATTGATGATGAATCAGGAGAAAGTAAATATTTATTTACATCAACTGGTTTAATGAAAGTTCAAGGTAATGAGGTAACATTTTGTATAAATGCAGCAGAATGGCCTGAGGAGATAGATCAAGCAAGAGCTATGAATGCTAAACAAAGAGCAGAAGAGAGATTAAAAAATAAAAGTGATGAGATAGATGAAAAAAGAGCTAAGATTGCATTAAGCAGAGCTATATCTAGATTAAAACTTAAAGAGATGTAATATATTTAAAGCATACAGGAGACTGTATGCTTTTTTATTTTCTTAAAATAAATATAGAATGCTTTATATAGTTTAATATTTAAAAAGGAAAATAAAGTTTTTATGTAAATTATGTTTAATTTTAAGTGGATAATTATTTCTATGTAATTATAAAGAACTTTTTTTTAGCTTTTTAATATATTGATAATATAAAAAGTAATTATTGTATAAAAAACATTTTACTGTTAATACTTGAGATTAGGTAGTAATTTTATGTGTTGATTATATTAGGAGGTATTATGAATAAAAGTTTTTTTGCAATGATTTTCTTTTTTATTTCTTCTTTTTTTAATTTTAATACTAATATTTTTTTAGAAGATAATATATATAAAGAGGTTAGTAAAAGCATATGTAACATAAGTGAATATGGATTTAGAGTTGAATATACAGTTAATAATAAGATTTTAGATGAATTTAAATTGTACGAGCCTTATTTAAATAAATATGATATGAATTTTAGTGAAAATGAAAATTTTTTAAGTGCAGAGTGGGAGAATAATACTTTGTTTATTAATGAAGAAAATGGTTTGCTTAGAGTTCAGATTAACTTAATATCAAAAGAATATATTGATATTAAGAGTTTGAAAAGTAAGTTTGATAATATAAGTCAGGATAAAAGAAATGACATAAAATATTATAGCTATATAAAAGGTGATATTGAAAGTAAAAAGAGTTTGGAACTTATTGAGAATGAAGTTATAGAATTATTCAATAAGGAAAGGGTTAAAGACATACAAAAGATAAATTTAAAAGGAGGAACAACAGGTATAATCACATTAAATGATGGTTATCAGTTTAATTACTCCATTATGACATATGAGGAGGATAGGAAGTTAATTTTAGGTACACCTATCATATTTACAACATATTAAAATAATTTTAATGGAGGAAAATATGGATAAAATAATAGTTCAAGGTGGAAAAAAGTTAAGTGGAGAAGTAAATATTAGTACAGCAAAGAATTCTGTTTTACCTATAATAGCTGGAGCTATATTAGCTAATGATACTGTTTTTATAAATAAATTACCTATGCTTGATGATGTTTTTACCATATGCAATGTTATTAAAGAACTTGGATTTGATTTATGTATAGATAAAAAAGAGGAAAGATTAATTTTGCCACCTTTAAGTAGAGAACCTTTAATTCCAAATGAAGATTTAGTAAAGAAAATGAGAGCTTCATTTCTTATAATGGGTCCTGTTATAGCTAAATACGGAGAGTTTAAATTAGCAAGACCAGGTGGATGTAATATAGGAACTAGACCTATAGATTTACATTTAAAAGGATTGAAAGCTTTGGGAGCTTCTATTGATAACTGTGGTAATGGATTTGTATGTGTTAAAGCAAAGAAGTTAGTTGGAAGTAGAATATATTTAGATTTTCCTTCAGTAGGGGCCACAGAAAACATTGTTATGGCAGCTACTTTAGCTAAAGGAACTACAGTTTTGGAAAATTCAGCTCAAGAACCTGAGATAATTGATTTAATTAATTTTTTAAATTTAATGGGAGCAAAAATATATATTGAGAAAAAAGGGGAAATAATAATAGATGGTGTTGATAGTTTGGGATCAGTTTCATATACACCTATAAATGATAGAATAGAGGCTGGAACGTTTATGGTTGCAGCAGCTATTACTGGGTCAGAAATTAAAATTAATGGGGTTAATTCAGACCATTGTTCAGCAATAATATCAAAATTAAAGGAAGCTGGAGCTCAGTTTAGACATGTTGAAGGGGAAGATGAGAGTGTTATAGTTAAGGGGAATAAAGGAATAAATCCTATAATATTGAAAACATTACCTCATCCAGGATATCCTACAGATATGCAATCACAGATGATGAGTTTACTAAGTATAGCAAATGGTAGTAGTATTATCACTGAAAGTGTTTTTGAAAATAGATTTATGAATGTGCATGAATTAATACGTATGGGAGCCAATATTAGGGTAGATGGTAGAAGTGCATTTATAGAAGGAGTTAAAAAATTAACAGGATGTGAGGTTAGAGCTACTGATTTAAGAGCAGGTGCAGCTTTGATACTTGCAGGACTTATAGCAGAAGGTGAAACAATAATTACAGATATATATCATATTGATAGAGGGTATGTTGAAATAGAAAATAAATTTAGAAATTTAGGAGCTAATATTTGGAGAGAATAGAAACCAACAGCTTAGGCTGTTGGCTTTTTTTATTATTAAAAATTCTTATTTGTTCGAGTTTGGGTGGTTACTGCATATAAATAAGTGAAGTGATTTTTAGGGAGGATATATGAGAAATAAAAAAATATTAGAATTAAGTTTAATAGTTGGTGGTTTGTTATTAAGTATATTTATTATACCTATAATGATCGGTTTTTTATCAACTAATAATATTGATTCAGATGAAAAAAATAATGACAAAAAAATGCTTAAAGAAGTGGTTGATTTAAAGGAAGTTAATGTTTACATAACTCAAGAAAATAAAGTGGAAACATTATCTTTAGAAGATTATGTTGTTTCAGTAGTATCAAGTGAAATGCCAGCTAGTTTTCATGAGGAGGCATTGAAGGCACAAGCTGTTTTAGTTAGAACTTATGCTATAAATAAGATGATTAGAGGGTGTTCAAATATAGAGAAAGGTGATATATGTGATACAGTTCATTGTCAAGTTTATACTAATATAGATAAGAAGATGAAAGCATGGGGAGAGAATGGAGAGGGTTATTTAAAAAAGATAAAAAAGGCAGTTGAAGATACTAAAGGAGAAATTTTATCTTACAATAATGAGATTATTAAATATCCTCAATATTTTTCAACGAGTTCTGGAAAAACTGAAGAGGCTGTATATGTATTTTCTGAGGATGTTCCTTATTTAAAGTCTGTAGAAAGTAAAGGAGAAGAAATTTCTCCAAAATATAAAAGTGAATTAACCTTAACTAAAGAAGATTTCATAAGTAAGATACATGAAAATATAAAAGATATTAATATAAATGGAAACTTAGAAAAGGAAATAAAAATACTAGGTCAAAATCCAGGAGGAACAGTGGATAAGATACGTATAGGTAATACAGAAATAAAAGGAACTGAATTTAGAAGGATATTTTCTTTAAATTCTGCAAATTTTACAATAGAGTTTAGTGATAAGGAAGTTATTATAAATTGCTTAGGATATGGACATGGCGTTGGTATGAGTCAGTGGGGAGCTAATGTTATGGGGAAAAATGGGGAAAGTTATGAAAAAATACTAGAGCATTATTTTACTGGAACAAAAGTTAAAGATAATAAAAAAGTTTTTATGTATAACTAGTTTAAAAAGGTTAGTGATTTTTAGAATTACTAATCTTTTTTTTATAAAAAAGATTACTTTGTGTGTATTAATTTAGGATAAATGGACAGAATTAGGAACGGAGGTGTTGAAAATGAATAAAAAAGAACAACTTAAAAGATTTATTAAAAAAGATGGATTCTATGTAGTTTTATTTGTTTGCTTATGTCTTATAGCAACAGTTGGAGTAGTTGTTGCAAACAAAAATTCTAATTCGGTGGCTGAAGAAAGTATAGCAGATAAAACTATAGAAGTTACTAAAGAGGATAGTACTACAACTAACAATAAATTCGATGATGCTGAGTTAGTAGAGAATAATAAAGAAGAAACAAATAATGATAAATTAGAAAAAAATAACGAAGATGTTAAACCAGAAGCTTCAAAAGAAGATAAAGTAGTAACTACTTCTAATCAAAGTACTAGCTTTATATCTCCTATAAAAGATGGAGTTATAACAAGAGGATACAATTTAGAACCAAGACTAAGTGAATCAGGTAAAAGTGCATCAGTTTATAAGGGGATAGATATTGAAGCTGCTGAAGGAACAGAGGTATTAGCTATTAGTGATGGAAAAGTTTTAGAGGCTGGAAAAGGAAACTCAAAAGAAGGTTGTTTTGTTAAGATAGAACATCAAAATGGATTGGTTGGTTTATATGCTAATTTAAATCCTGAAATAAAAGTTAAAGAAGGAGATACAGTTAAAAAAGGTGCATCTATAGGTACTGTGGGCAATACTATTCAAAATAGTCCAAGTGATAGAGTATCTAAAACATATTTAATGTTCCATATGGAAAATTCTAAGGAACCTGTAGATCCTCAAAAATATTTAAAAGATATTCAAGTAAAAGAATAATATGAAATAATTTAGGTTAATCAGCTACTTTAGTGGCTGATTAATTAATAGTAATTTTAAGGAGGGAAGGTTCTTGAAAGACTATATTGAGGAAAGAGTATTAGAAGTAGCTCAATACATTATTTATTCAAGAGCTACTATAAGAAAAACAGCGAAAGTATTTGGAGTAAGTAAGAGTACTATACATAAAGATATGACAGAAAGATTACCTAGAATTAATCCTGATATAGCAGAAGAAGCTAAAAGTATACTTGATTTAAATAAGGCTGAAAGACATATAAGAGGTGGAAAAGCTACAAAACTAAAATATAAAGTTATTGAATGATAAAAATATTCCTTATATAATAAAGGTTAGTATTTAAGTATAAATTAAGAATTTTTATTATATATTAGGGAGTGGAAAAATATGTGGTTTTGGAGAAAAGGCACGGATATGGGAATAGATCTTGGAACAGCGACGGTTTTAGTCTATATGAAAGATAAAGGGGTAGTTTTAAAAGAGCCTTCAGTTGTTGCTATAGACAAGAATAAAAATAAGGTACTAGCAGTTGGTGAGGCAGCTAGACAGATGATAGGAAGAACACCTGGAAATATAGTAGCTTTAAGACCTATGAGAAATGGTGTAATATCAGATTATGAGATGACAGAAGCTATGTTAAAATATTTTATAAAAAAAGGTGTTGGAAATAGAAGAGTGTCAGCTCCTAAAGTAATGGTTTGTATACCTTGCCAAGCGACTGAAATAGAGAAGAGAGCTGTTATAGATGCAGCAAGAAGTGCTGGGGCTAGAAATGTTTATTTAATAGAAGAACCATTAGCAGCTGCAATTGGGGCTGGTCTTGACATATCAAAAGCAAGTGGACATATGGTAGTAGATATTGGTGGGGGTACTGCTGATATTGCAATTATATCTTTAGGTGGAATTGTTTTAAGACAATCTGTAAAAATTGCTGGAGATAAATTTGACGAAGCTATCATAAAATTTGTTAGGAATAAATATAAGCTTATGATAGGAGAGAGGACAGCAGAGGAATTAAAAATAAAGGTTGCCACAGCTTTAGAAGGACATAGAAAGGAATCTATGGAAGTTAAGGGTAGAAATCTTATGACTGGGTTACCAGGAGTTATTGAAGTTGATAGTGAAGAATTAAGATTAGCACTTAAAGATGAAGTTAACATAATAGGTGAGGCGGTACATTCTGTATTAGAGAACACACCACCTGAACTTGCAGCTGATATTATAGAAGAAGGAATTCTCATGACAGGAGGAGGATCTCTTTTAAATGGTTTAGATAAATTTATTGAAAATAGAACTGGAATATCAGTTAAAGTGGCAGATCATGCTGTAAATTGTGTTGCAGAAGGAACAGGAAAAGTTTTGAAAACTTTTGAAAAAATTCATTTAGGTATGGATGAATTAGAAGTTAAGTTAATAGATGAATAAAATTAACCATATATCTCTTAGTATTAAGAGATATATGGTTAATTTTTTTTATTACTTAAATAATAAGCATGGATTAAAGAATCTACTATAACATTAGATATATCCATAATAAAGCTTAGTCTGATTGGTCTACTAGTAAACATACTAATATTTTCTGAAGAATCGACTATAGCAATTATAGAAGTATCTCCAATACTTCTTAATGTTTTACCAACACCTTTTCCTGGGTGGATAGGTTCATTTCTAGTATGGATTTCCCCAATTGCTTTTGGATCTCCTAAACAAGCGTCTATAGCAATTATATGATAATCAGGATATTGTTTTAATATTTCTGTAATTTTTTTATCAAGATTTAATGCATGTATTGGAGAGTCTAATGTTCCAAAAACTTTTAGTGGAAAAAATTTTTCTTTTAGGAGAGTTCCAACCATAGGTCCAAGACAATCTCCTATACATTTATCTGTTCCTATGCAGACAATGAGTGTTTTATCACTTATGTGGTCCTTTAGAAAATTTGCAATTTCATAGTATGCTAAATAATTTTCATAATAAGTTTTGATTTTTCTCAAGGTATCACCTCCTGATAAAGTATATGAGATGAGTAGGGTAAATATTAAAGTGAAGTATAAAAAAGATTTTTACTGGCAATTATTAAGAAAGGATGGTGATTAAATGAATAGAAAATATTTAAGTTTTTTAGTATTATTTTTTACTACGGTAACTATTGGTGGAATGTTTTATTTGGTTGAAAACAATTATTCAAAATCTTTAAAGAGTAATTCGGATATATCTTTTGAAAATAGACAATATAAAGAATATGATTCTAGTAAGGAAGAGTCAAATAATAAAGTAGATAAAAAATTAGAAAATGATAAAGAACATATAGTTAGTTATGATAAAAATTATAAAGTTTTAGATGAAGAAAAAGATTTAAATGAACATAGTAAAAGTGTAGATGATTTGATTGATGATAAAGTAGCTAAAAAAAAGGTAGAAAATTATGCTGAAAATAGAAAAATAAAAGACAAGAGAAAAAAAACAAAGGATTTTATAGAAAATAATAATAGTAATATAGAAAAAGAATATATAAAAAATAATAATATAGAAAAAAAATTAGAGGTAGAAAATGTTAAAGTATTTAAGGTGGATAAACATAGTATACCTAAAAAAATAAGTAGAAAGGATAAATTAAAGCTTATGTCCATAGCTAAGAATTTAAGTATTTCAGATTATTTTGAGTTATTAGAAAATATAAAGAGAAATGATGAATTTGATGCGGCTATAGACATATTTAGAATACTTAAAGATAAGTTGGATGAAGAAGAGTATAATTTGCTTAAAGATATAATGGATCCATATATAAATATCCAGTTAATTGAAGAAAAAATATAAATGAAAAAGGTAGTAATTAAAAGAAAAATAAAGAAAATTAAAAATAATTTAACACAATACTCTGAAATGAGCTTATATTGGGTTTGAAATAAAGTCTATAACCATATATACTAAGTCTTGTCGATTGGCGGTGAGTCAAAAGGACAGAAAAAAAATAATAAATGCGCTGGTGTGGCTCAATTGGCAGAGCAGCTGACTTGTAATCAGCAGGTTATCGGTTCAAGTCCGATCATCAGCTCCATAAGTGGTGGAATTCCCGAGTGGCCAAAGGGGGCAGACTGTAAATCTGTTGTCGGACGACTTCGAAGGTTCGAATCCTTCTTCCACCACCA
>NZ_JARIDH010000016.1 GCF_029267215.1 Clostridium sp.
GACCATTAAAAGAAGTGTTTTTACCAGTGTTTGGATGGACAATAGTGGTGGCAACATTAATAACCTTTGGAAGTTTTGCATTAGGATTAATTTTTGCAATAATACTATCTAATGAAGATATGAAAGAATCTTTTATTTATAAAGGAATATTAATATTACCTTGGGCTTTACCTGCAACAATTATAATAATAGCATTCCAAGGATTATTAAATAGTCAATATGGAGCTATAAATCAACTTTTACTTAATTTACATATTATAAAAGAACCTATTATGTGGCTTACCACAGTAATGCCAGCTAGATTAGCTTTAATTTTAGTAAGTATTTGGATTGGTTTCCCATATATGATGAATGTATGCTTAGGAGGATTATCATCAATTCAAGATACATATTATGAAGCGGCAGATATTGATGGAGCTAATGAATTTCAGAAATTCTTTAAAATAACACTTCCATGTCTTACAAGAACAGCTTATCCTTTATTAATTGGATCATGGGCAATGAATTTTGGTAACTTTGGAGTAGCATTCTTATTATTCAAAGGTGGACCAGTTAGACCAAACTCACCATTTGCAGGATATACTGATATATTAGGGTCAGCAGCATATAAAATGTCAACTCAATTTGGTAGATTCGAATTAGCAGCCACACTATCAATATTAATGTTTATTATTGTTGGTGTAATTTCATTTATTCAAATGAGAGCATCAGGACAGTTTAAAGAGGTGGATTAATATGATTAGTAAAGTTATAAGAAACAAAGAATTAGCAACAACATTGGTTTATAAGAAAAAAATAAATAAAAAAAGAAGAGTTAAGCTTTGGATAAGTAGGTTATTTTTATGGGTATCAATACTTATAATAATTTTCCCAATATGGGCTATTATATCAGCTTCATTATCTCCTGGGACAAGCTTTTATGAAAATGGAATAATTCCTAAGGTAGTAACTTTTGACAACTATAAATATATATTTCAAGAAACAGATTTCTTAATATGGATTAAAAATAGTTTAATAGTATGTTTATTTGTGTCAATTGTACAAGTTATAATGACTTTGCCAGCAGCATATGCCTTTAGTAGATTGAAATTTGCGGGAAAAAAATATGGATTAATGACACTTTTAATACTTCAAATGTTCCCAGCAACAATGGCAATTCCAGCTATATTATCAATTGCGTATAAGTTACCATTTGGTATGGATAATATACCGTTTTTAATAATAGTTTTATGTGGTTCAAGTGCTTATAATATATGGCTTATGAAAGGTTTTGTTGATGGAATACCTAAAGAGTTAGATGAATCAGGGTATGTTGATGGAGCGTCGCATTTTACAATATTTATAAAAATAATTCTTCCATTGTCAGTACCTATGTTAATAGTAATATTCTTCTTCTCATTTATAGGTACTTTCGGTGAATTCATGATTTCAGCTGCTCTTTTAAAAGCTCCAGAAGTAAAAACATTGATGCTTGGTTTAAATGGTATGATGAATAGTGGATCTACTACAAGTTGGCCTATTTATGCAGCTGCTTCAATAGTTTCTACAATTCCTATAATGATTATATTTATATCAATTCAAAAATTTATAGCAAAAGGCTTAGTAGCTGGGGCTGTAAAAGAATAGAAAATATTAAGAGAAACTATACAAATAAAATATATAACTAAAATTATAGTAGTTATTATTGAAAACATTTCTATTTTTAGAATATTAACTTCTTAGAAATAGATAAGTATATACAATAAAAAAACTTCAAAGTTTAGATATTCTATTATACTTGAAAATAATATCATAAAATGTAACTGGAAAATTAAATAATATGAAATCTATATTTAGTAAGCAATATTTTATTGTTTTAATTTCAATTATAATAGGGAGAGCATCCATGGCAGTAACCCTAAGAAGATATAAAACAGCAATTAAAATTTAGAGTGTAATTTTTATTATAATTTCCTTAAATTGCAAGATTAAATTATATAAAAGCTTAATTGTAAAATGAAATTGAACTAAATAAAAAATCCATGGTGGATTAAACTGTGTTATGATTTAATCGCGAAACAAAATACAACACACGGAGGATAATCACCATGGAGTATCAAAATCATAACACAGAGTCAAGAAAAAATAAATACTTAAATATGAAAGAGCGTATGATAGTTGAAATACGTCTTAAAGATGGATTTTCAGCTTACAAAATAGCAAAAGAACTAAATAGGCCTATAAACACCGTTTTAAACGAAATACGCCGTGGTACTACTAAGCAAATTAAGCAAGTCAAAGAATTTAATGTGTATTTTGCTGATACTGGTGAAGCTGTTTATAAGAAGAATCGCTTAAAATCTAGACGTAAATACAAACTATTAGAATGTAGTGATTTTATAAAATATGTAGTTGATAAAGTTAAGAATGATGACTGGTCTTTAGATGCATGTGTTGGTGAAGCTCTGCATTCATGTAGATTTAGTCCTTCTCAAATTATTTCAACAAAAACGCTTTATAACTATGTAGACCTTGGCTTATTACCTATAAAAAATATAGATTTACCAGCTAAACTTCATAGAAATAAAAAGTCTACTAGAGTAAGAAATAATAAGAAAAAGCTTGGCACTAGCATTTCAGATCGTCCTAATTCTATTGAAAACCGTGAAGAATTTGGACATTGGGAAATAGACTGTGTATTAGGTGAAAAATCTAACATAGATAACGTTTTGATAACACTTGTCGAGCGTAAAACTAGGTATGCTATAATATCTAAAATGCCTGCCCATTCAGCAATATCTGTTACAAATACCATTGAGAAGATTAAAGAGTTTTTTGGTAGTAAATTTAGCGAAGTATTTAAGAGTATAACTGCTGATAATGGATCTGAATTTGCAGATTTATCAGAACTTGAACAAAAAACTGAAACTAAAACAAAAGTGTATTTCACTCATCCATATTCTTCATTTGAAAAAGGTACAAATGAGCGGCATAATGGCTTAATTAGACGTTTTATCCCAAAGGGAAAACGAATTTCAGACTACTCACTTGAAACTATATCTTTCATAGAAAATTAGATAAATACTCTTCCTAGAAAGCTTCTTGATTACAAGACTCCGGAAGAGTTATTTGAAATACACTTAGATGAAATATATTCATTATAATAATTAATTTTTAAATCATAATTAAGGACTAGTTCAATTTGATTTTGCAATTTATAAACTAGTTTTTTATTAATTCAATTAACATTAAAGAAAACATGTTGACCTATGCTTTTTATTCCTGTTTTTTCAATGTTTTTCATCCACGAGCATGTAGAAATCTTAGGGTTGTAAAAATATAATGCTTCATTTGTTGGATCATTGCCTTCTATAGCTTTTATGACAGCATCATAGCTATCATTATCAGGTACTGTGTTAATTTTTCCATCTCTAACACAGGAAAAAGCATTTTTTTGAGTAACTACTCCTTCAACTGTATTTGGAAAATGGGAGTCAGTTGCTCTATTTAATATTACTGAAGCAACGGCTACTTTTCCGTCAAAAGGTTCACCTTTACTTTCTGCATATACAACTTGAGACATTAAGTATATATCATCCTTTGTTAGTGGAATAGTGCAGCTTGAATTTTTAAATACTGCAACAACTTCATCAGCTGTATTAAGGTTTAAGGCAGAATGAGTTGCTTCATTTGGATTAGTAGCTAATTGTACTAAGCCTATATAATCATTTTTGGTTACATGCTCATTTGAATGAGAAGTTGCTAAAATTTCCTTAGCGTTAATATTTATAATTAGGAATAAGGCGAAGGCAAAAAAGAATAAGTAGTAATTATTAATATTCTTTCTCATAAGAACCTCCTTTTGGTAATTATTTTACTTTGTATATTGTAACCAAAAAAACATAGATAATACGTATTTTTAATTTTTAATGTAAGCATCTAAGCATTTTTCAACGGCATTAAGGGAGGATAAAAATTCGTTAAAAAGTTTTTCAGATTTATCATAATACTCATCAGCATTGTTTTTACCATCAATTTCATCTATTAAGCCTTTGCGGAAATAGTTTATATAAGTACCATAGGCTTTTAATGATTTTTCTAAAGCTATGAATGAATCGTTAGCCTTTTCAGGTATTGGAAGAGAATATAAATCATTTTTAAGCTCTTGAAGAGATTCATTTTTATTATCTATATCATTAATTAATACTTTCAAATCTCTATTAGAATTCTTTATTAATTTAGCAGTTTCAAATAATTTCTCGTCCATTGAAGAAAGCTTTAAAAGGATAGATTTCATAGCAACAATAAAATCATTTTTACGGTTTTGCATAAATTTTTTATCTCTATTACTTTTTATTAATTCATTTATATAATAAAAAATATCTTTAAGATAGGAATTATTTTCTTTGTAAAGATAAATAGGCACAAGGTTAGCTCTACAAATATAATAATAATTTTCACATTCTTCTTTTAGTTTTAATATAACTTCATATTCGGATGAAATCTTTGATGAATCAGGATTATTTAATATATTTAATATTCCATTATAAAGTTCTTTGTTTTTATCTAATCCATTAGAAAGAGAGTTTAATAAATCTTTTCTTTTTGGAGAAACTGATAAAGATTTTAAATCATTTTCTATTATTGAAATTTTAGAAAGTTTATTTTCAATAGATTTTATATAATTTTCAGATGTTATGTTTTCCTTTTCTAGTTCATTTGTTAGATTAATTTCAGATATGGAACGTCCTAAATCTTCTATTAAGGATTTTTCATTATTAGATCTTATAAATGAGAAGCCTAGTACAAATAGAAGAATAAGAACACCGAATATTATATATATTAATGAGTTATCAATATACTTTTTATATTTGAATTTCATTTTGCATACCTCCATATATTTTTTTTTATTAAAATATATGAAAGAATATATGATAACATTACTTAGAATATGTAAAACTATGAATAAATCTTATAAAATATATTTTATAATCTTATTTTTATTGTATAATTTAATTGTTACAGTAATGGAGGTGAGTTTGATGCAAGAATTGATCATGATATTTACAAACAGTTTGAAAGATGTAACGATTTGGTCAGTTTTAGACATATTAATAGTTGCCTTTATATTTTATAAAGGATATATGCTTATTAAAGAGACTAGAGCAGAACAATTATTAAAAGGAATTTTATTAATACTAGTATTAATACCTATAAGTTATATTTTAAGGTTACAAATGCTTAATTTTATTCTTACAAAGACAATTACAATTGGGGTATTATCAATAATTATTATTTTTCAACCAGAGATAAGAAGAGCCTTAGAACATATAGGAAGTACAGCATTTGATGATTTTCATGTTATTCAAGATGATGAAAAACTTGAAGAAGTTATAGATGAACTTGTTACAGCAGTAGAAAATATGGCTGAAACAAAAACAGGAGCATTAATTGCTATAGAACAAGGAACTGGATTGAATGAAATAATAAATACAGGAACCAATTTAGATGCTATAATAACATCTGCTTTAATAGAGAATATATTCTTTAAAAATACTCCGTTACATGATGGGGCAACAATAGTAAGAAATGATAGAATTGTGTCAGCAGGATGTGTTCTTCCTCTTACAAATAATAATAAAATAAATAAAAAATTAGGAACAAGACATAGAGCTGGTATTGGGTTATCTGAAAATTCAGATGCATTAGTTATTATTGTGTCTGAAGAAACAGGGGCAATATCGTTAGCTGTTAAAGGAAGACTTACTAGAAATTATGACGGTAAGAAACTTAAGAGTATTTTATTAAAGGTTATGAGAAATAGACGTGATAATAGAGGAAAATCTTACGGGGAGAAGGTGAGAGTATGCTTAAAAAAATTGAAGGGAAAAATTTCTTAGTAAAATTTATATGCTTACTACTATCTTTTTCACTTTGGTTGTACATAATAAATGTAGAAAATCCAGTTAGAGAATACACATTAAAGGGTGTACCAGTACAGATTGTTAATGCAGATATGCTTAAGGAATATAATTTGGTAATGGCACCTAATCAAAATTTAACTGTGGATTTAAATTTAGAAGGGCCGTCTAGTGATATATATAAAGTAAAAAAGGAACAGTTTAAAGTAGTATTGAATTTAGGAGCATATGTTTTAAAAGAAGGAGATAATAATATTCCAGTAGAGATAGCTAACTATCCTACTAATATAAATATAAAAAATAATGGTTTTTTAAGGGTTAATGTGGTTTTAGATAAATATCAAGAAAAAAGCCTTCCAATAGAGAGTAAAATAAAAGTTAATACTGAAAAGGGAACTTATGCAGATAAGATTTCAATAAATCCAGAAAATGCAACAGTATCAGGAGCACAATCCTTAGTTAATAAGATAAAATTCTTAGAAGTTAAAGGAGAAATAAATGATGTTAATAAGGCTGTAAATATGAGTTTACCAGTTGTTGCAATTGATGGAAGTGGAAATGAAATTGATAATGTGAAAATAAATCCAAGTAAAGTTGATGTATCATTTGGAGTTAAAAAATCAAAAGAAGTCCCTGTAAATATAATAACAACAGGCACACCAAAAGAAGGATTAGCATTAAAATCTATCACACCAAGTGTGACAAAGGTTATATTGTTAGGTTCAGAGGATGCATTAAGTAAAGTGAATTTTGTAGAATCTTCTCCAATAGATATTTCACAGTTTGGTGATGATTCTGAGGTATCAACAGTTTTAAAAATACCAAATGGTGTTACTCTTGAATCAAGTAATTTAGCTCAAATAAAGGTTAAGTTAGCTTTTAGTAAGGATATACAAAAAGAAATAGAGGTTCCAGTAATTTTAGAGGGAACTTTAGAGGGTTATACTTCTGAAACTGATGTTAAAAATATAAAGGTAACAGTTGATGGACCAGAAGAAGTTGTTAATACCATTGATCCAAGTAAATTTGCGTATAAGATTAATGTATCAAAACTTAATGCTCAGGGAGAATCAGTTAAAGTTTCAATAACAAATCCTTTTGATAATATTAAGATAATTAAAACTGATCCAACAGAAGTAAAAGTAAGTTTTAAAAAGAATGAAGAGTCAGGAAATACTACAGAAAATAATAGTAATAAAACAAAGGTTTCAAAAGATTCGAAGACTGAGCCAGTAACTAACAACAAAACAACAAACAATAATCAATAAATTTTACCACAGATTACTTTAGAGTGATTCTGTGGTAAAATAATTTACTAAGGAAAATAAAATGGAGGAAAATTTATGACTATTAGAATAAATAATATTAGTTTAGATATAAATGAAGATTTAGAATTACTTAGAAATAAATTGTCCAAAAAACTTAGGATGTCTAAGAATGAAATTGGTGATATAAAAATAATAAAAGAATCAATAGATGCAAGAAAGAAAAATCTTATAAAATTCAATTATTGCGTAAACATAGAGCATAAGGATGAAGCAAAAATAGTTGCTAGACTTAATGATAAAGATGTTAAGATAGAAACTGTTAATTATGATTTCGATTTTGATTTTGGAAATAGGAAATTAGAACATAGACCAGTAGTTGTTGGTCTTGGACCAGCAGGACTTTTTGCGTCACTTTTACTAGCTAAAAAAGGATTTAATCCTATTGTTTTTGAAAGAGGAGAAGATGTTGATTCAAGAAGTAAGACAGTTGAAGAGTTTTGGAATACTGGAAAGCTAAATCCTGAATCTAATGTACAATTTGGAGAAGGGGGAGCAGGAGCTTTTTCAGATGGTAAGCTTACAACTAGAATAAAAGATACAAGATGTGATTTTGTTTTAGAGGCATTAGTTAGAAATGGTGCTCCAGAAGAAATAATATATAAAGGTAAACCTCATGTTGGAACAGACATATTAAAAAATGTTGTTAAAAATATAAGAAAAGAAATAATAAGACATGGTGGAGAAGTACATTTTAATTCAAGATTTGAAGGATTAATTAAGAAAGATAATAAATTAAAAGGAATTAAGGTAAATGGCGAAGAGGTTCCATGTGAAGTAGCTATATTAGCTTTAGGACATAGTTCAAGAGATACATATGAGATGTTATTTAATGAAGGTATATTCATGAAACAAAAACCTTTTGCTATAGGAGTAAGGGTAGAACATCCACAGGAAATTATAAATATAAGTCAGTTTGGAGAAAAGTATGCTAACCATCCAAGACTTAAAGCTGCAGAGTATAGATTAGCATATCAAAGTAAAACTTTAGATAGAGCTATATATTCTTTTTGTATGTGTCCAGGTGGAGTAGTTGTTAATGCTTCTTCAGAAGAAAAGAGATTATGCGTAAATGGAATGAGTTATCATGCAAGAGATAAGGAAAATGCTAACTCCGCTTTAGTTGTAACTGTTGGGCCAAATGATTTTGGGGGAGAACATCCTTTAGAAGGTATGAAATTCCAAAGGCATTATGAAGAGCTTGCTTTTAAATTAGGAGGAAGTAATTATAATACACCTATTCAATTATTAGGTGATTTTATGGAGGATAGGGTTTCAACTAAATTAGGTAAAGTAAATCCTAGTGTTTTAAGTAATGATTACAGATTTGAAGATTTAAGAAAATGTCTACCTTCTTATGTAATATCAGGAATAAAAGAAGGTATAGGTGATTTTGATAGAAAGATAAAAGGATTTGGTCATCCAGACAGTATATTAACAGGAATAGAAACAAGAACCTCAGCACCAGTTAGAATAGAGAGAAATGAAAAGCTTCAAAGTATTTCACTTCAAGGCTTATATCCAGCAGGAGAAGGTGCAGGGTTTGCAGGTGGAATAGTTTCAGCAGCTGTAGATGGATTAAAGGTCGCAGAAAATATAATGAAAGAATTTTATATTTAGAGTCTAAAAATTAAATGAAAAATAATAAATTGAATATTCTGAAAACTTATGTTTTCAGAATATTTTTTGGTAGAATATAGATAAGGTAGTTAATTTTGAAAAGAAAATTTGTGTAAGCAAATTTTTTTTATTTATAATTGTTATAAATTTAACAAAATTAAAGAAAGAGGATTGAGTATTATGGCTAAAAATTTTAATGAGTTATTTTCAAAACTAAGAGAAAATGGAATGAAGAAGGTTTCTGTTGCAGTAGCACAAGATGAGCCAGTTTTAGAAGCAGTAAGAGAAGCTAAAAAATTAGGTATAGCAGATGCTATTTTAGTAGGGAACGAAGAAAAAATTAAAGAAATTGCTAATAAAATTAATATGGATTTAAGAGATTTTGAAGTTATAAATGAACCGAATGATAAAAAAGCCGCGTTATTAGCAGTCGAGTTAGCTTCAACTGGAAAAACTGATATGGTTATGAAAGGATTAGTGGACACTGCTACATTCTTAAGAAGTGTATTAAATAAAGAAGTTGGATTAAGAACAGGACAATTAATGTCACATGTTTCTGTGTTTGAAATTCCAGGAATGGATAGATTGATGTTTTTAACAGATGCAGCTTTTAATACTTATCCAGAACTTAAAGATAAAGTTTCAATGATAAATAATTCAGTAAAAGTTGCTCATGCTTGTGGTGTTGAAATGCCTAAAGTAGCTGTTATAGGGGCAGTAGAGATTGTAAATCCTAATATGCCAGCAACTATAGATGCTGCATTATTATCAAAAATGAATGATAGAGGACAAATAAAAGGATGTATAGTTGATGGTCCATTTGCATTAGATAATGCAATATCAATAGAAGCCGCTGAACATAAAGGGGTTAAAGGAGAAGTTGCAGGGAAGGCTGATATATTATTATTACCTAATATAGATGTTGCAAATGTAATGTACAAAACTTTAACTTATATGTCAGAGTGTGAAAATGGTGGATTATTAGTCGGTACTTCAGCTCCAGTTATATTAACTTCTAGAGCGGATAGTTTTGAAACAAAAGTAAAATCAATAGCTATAGCTGCGGTTGTTGCTCATGATTTAAAATAATTAGTTTTTATGAGGGGGAGTATATATGGTATATAAATTATTAATAATAAATCCAGGTTCAACGTCTACAAAAATAGGTGTTTATGAAGGAGAAAAAGAAGTTTTAGAGGAGACTTTAAGACATTCAGCAGAAGAAATTTTAAAATATGATACAATATTTGATCAACTTCAATTTAGAAAAAATGTTATTTTAAATGTTTTGAAAGAAAAAGGTATTAACATAAATGAGTTAGATGCAGTAGTTGGCAGAGGAGGAATGCTTAAACCAATTGAAGGCGGAACTTATGAAGTTAATGAAGCTATGCTTGAGGATTTAAAGATTGGGGTACAAGGACAACATGCTTCAAACTTAGGTGGAATACTTTCAAATGAAATAGCAAAAGAAATTGGTAAGAGAGCATTTATAGTTGATCCAGTAGTTGTTGATGAAATGGAAGATGTAGCTAGGTTATCTGGTGTTCCAGAATTACCAAGGAAAAGTAAATTCCATGCATTAAATCAAAAAGCAGTTGCTAAAAGATATGCTAAAGAAAATAATAAGTCATATGATGATATAAATTTAATAGTTGTTCATATGGGAGGCGGAGTTTCAGTAGGAGCTCATAAAAATGGTAAAGTTATAGATGTTAATAATGCTTTAGATGGAGATGGTCCATTTTCACCAGAAAGAGCAGGGGGGGTACCTGCTGGAGATTTATTAAGATTATGCTTCTCAGGAGATTATACTAAAGATGATCTTTATAAGAAGATAGTAGGAAAAGGTGGGTTTGTTGCTTATGCTAATACAAACGATGCTAGAGATCTAATTAAACTATCACAGGAAGGTGATAAAGAAGGTTCTTTAATATTTGATGCATTTATATATCAAATAGCTAAAGAAATTGGATCTATGGCTGTTGTTTTAGATGGAAATATTGATGCAATAGTGTTAACTGGTGGAATTGCGTATAGTGATTATGTTACAAATGCTATAAATGAAAAAATAAAATGGATTGCACCGATGGTTGTATATGGTGGAGAAGATGAACTTTTAGCTTTAGCACAAGGTGCAATAAGAGTGTTAGATTGTATTGAAGAAGGGAAAATATATAAATAGATTAAAATCTTTTATAAAAGTTAAGATAATAATTATGTTTAAGGGAAGAATTTTGAAATTCTCCCTTAAATTTTGTTATAAAAAGGTATATATAGATGCTTGTATTGTTTATATTTTTTCAATATTATGTTAGAATAGTAACGATGATTTTTAAATTAACTGATTTTTACGATATATGGTTTGATGTTTAATATTTATCAAAAAAATCCAAAAAATTGGAGGAACAGCATGAATAAAATAATAATCAATGATAAAACTATCGAATTTGATGGTGATAAAACTATACTTGACTTAGCTAGAGAAAATGGATTTGACATTCCTGTACTTTGCGAGTTGAAAAATTGCGGAAACAAAGGACAATGTGGAGTTTGTCTTGTTGAGCAAGAAGGAAATGATAGACTATTGAGATCTTGTGCTATAAAAGCTAAAGATGGAATGGTTATAAAAACTGATAGTGAAAAAGTTATAGAAGCTAGAAAAGAAAGAGTAGCTGAACTTTTAGATGAGCATGAATTTAAATGTGGACCTTGTAAAAGAAGAGAAAATTGTGAATTCTTAAAATTAGTTATAAAGACTAAAGCAAGAGCTCATAAGCCATTTGTAGTTGCTGATAAATCAGAATATGTAGATGATAGAAGTAAATCAATAGTTTTAGATAGATCTAAATGTGTTAAATGTGGTAGATGTGTTGCTGCATGTAGAACTAAGACAACAACTAACTCAATAAAATTTCATAGAATAGATGGAGTAAGATTAGTTGGACCAGAAGAATTAAAATGTTTTGATGATACAAACTGTTTATTATGTGGTCAATGCGTAGTTGCTTGTCCAGTTGATGCATTATCAGAAAAATCACATATTGAAAGAGTACAAGATGCATTAAACGATCCAGACACTCATGTAATAGTTGCTATGGCACCAGCTGTAAGAACATCAATGGGTGAATTATTTAAAATGGGTTATGGTCAAGATACTACTGGTAAGTTATATACTGCCTTAAGAAAATTAGGATTTGATAAAGTATTTGATATAAACTTTGGTGCTGACATGACTATTATGGAAGAAGCTACTGAGCTTATAGAAAGAATAAAAAATAATGGACCATTCCCAATGTTTACATCATGCTGTCCAGCATGGGTAAGAGAGGTTGAAAATTATTTCCCAGAATTATTAGGAAATCTTTCATCAGCTAAATCACCACAACAAATATTTGGAGCTGCATCAAAAACTTATTATCCACAAGTCGCTGAGATAGATCCTAAGAAAGTTTTTACAGTAACTGTAATGCCATGCACAGCTAAAAAATATGAAGCAGATAGACCGGAAATGGAAAATGAAGGTATAAGAAATATAGATGCTGTTGTAACTACAAGAGAATTAGCTAGAATGATAAAAGCTGCTAAAATAGACTTTGCTAACTTAGAAGATGGTGAAGTTGATCCAGCTATGGGCGAATATACTGGAGCAGGTGCTATATTCGGAGCTACAGGCGGAGTTATGGAAGCTGCAATAAGAACTGCTAAGGACTTCATGGAAAAAGCAGATTTAGAAAAAGTGGATTACGAAGTAGTTAGAGGATTAGAAGGAATAAAAGAAGCGAATATAGATATAGCTGGAAATCAATATAAGATAGCAGTAGTTAACGGGGCTTCTCATGTATTTGAACTTGTTAAATCAGGAAAACTTAATGATTATCACTTCATAGAAGTTATGGCTTGCCCAGGTGGATGTGTAAATGGTGGAGGACAACCACATGTTTCAGCTGAAGAAAGCGATAAGATTGATATAAGAGAAATCAGAGCTTCAGTTCTTTATAATCAAGACAAGCATTTAGCTAAGAGAAAATCACATCAAAACTCAGCATTATTAAAAATGTATAACACATATATGGGTGAACCAGGTCATGGAAAAGCTCATGAGTTATTACATCAAAAATATACTAAGTAATTAGTTTGAATTTTAAAAAGAGTATTTCTATTTTGAAATACTCTTTTTATTGTTTTTAGGTTTATTTAAAAGTGGTGTTATTTTTATAGAGGAACTTAAGATATAATTTAAACTAAATATTAATATTAATTTTATTAGGTTCTGTTTTAAACTAGTATTGATTTTAGATAGAACTGTAAGACAATCTTAATAAACAGTTTAGAGTTTCAATGAATATGGAAGAATAATAGCATTAAGAAGCAAAGTTGTTTTACTAAAGGGAGTTTCTTCGCTTTAACTATTATTCTTTAATATTCAAACTTAAATAAGAAGCACCTTCTCATATTCATTGGAAGAAGGTATAAGTTCAAAATAAAAAAATCCAAAATTTTGATTTTCACTTAAAGTTAAGTAAGTCTTATGGGATAGCTAAAATCAATACTCTCTTAAAATAGAACCTTTTATTGGAATAAAAATATAAAAAAGCTAAATATAATTTATATTTTTTGATTATTAAGTGCAATAATTTATCTATTAAAAGTAAAATTTGTACATGTTATTTAGATTATCATACAAAATTTAAAGAATTCTTTTGTAAATAATGCTTATAGATGAAAACGGTTAATTGTTATAAAATATAATCATAAAAGAAATTCGATAAGATAATTAGAGTTTGTGAGGGAGTATATAATATGGCAAATTTATCACTTAAACATATTTATAAAATTTATCCAGGAGATGTCACAGCGGTTAAGGACTTTAACTTAGAAATTGCTGATAAAGAGTTTATAGTATTCGTTGGACCATCAGGTTGTGGTAAGTCAACTACTTTAAGAATGATAGCTGGATTAGAGGAGATTTCAAAAGGTGAATTATTCATTGGAGATAGATTAGTTAATGAAGTTGAACCTAAGGAAAGAGATATAGCTATGGTTTTCCAAAGCTACGCATTATATCCACATATGACTGTATATGATAATATGGCATTTGGACTTAAGTTAAGAAAAGTTCCAAAGGAAGAAATAGATAAGAAAGTTAAAGATGCTGCCAAAATACTTGATATAGAGCATCTATTAGATAGAAAACCAAAGGCTTTATCAGGTGGACAAAGACAAAGGGTTGCTTTAGGAAGAGCTATAGTAAGAGAACCGAAAGTATTCTTAATGGACGAACCTTTATCAAACTTAGATGCTAAATTAAGAGTTCAAATGAGAACTGAGATTTCTAAGTTACATCAAAGATTACAAACTACATTTATATATGTAACACATGACCAGGTAGAAGCTATGACAATGGGTACAAGAATTGTTGTTATGAAAGATGGTATAGTTCAACAAGTTGACTCACCACAAGAAATATACAACAACCCAGCTAATATATTCGTTGCTGGATTCATTGGAAGTCCACAAATGAACTTTATAGAAGGTAAAATAAATGAAGAAGGCGGAAAATATTTTGCTTGTTTCCAAGGAGAGAAGATTGAAATGCCAATGGAAAAAGCTAGATTATTAAAAGAAAAAGGATATATTGGAAAAGATGTTATAATAGGTATAAGACCAGAGCATTTAGATGATGATTTAGAATTAATAGCTGCTAACCCAACAACTGTAATAAAATCAAAGGTTGAAGTTACTGAGTTAATGGGAGCTGAAAGTTATATCTACACTAAATTAGGTGAGCAAAATATCACTGCTAGAGTAAATGGAAGTACTCATTTACAAAATGGACAAGAAGCTAAATTCTACATTGATGCTACTAAAATCCATGTTTTTGATAAAGAAACTGAATTAAAATTAGTATAATAGTAGATAGCTTAAATATAGAGAGGTAATTAATATGTACAGTTTTCATAAGTTCTTAGAAGAGTTATATTCAAACACAAAGATACCTTTTAAGGTTACTTTAGATGAGGAAGAATTTTCACCATGTAATTTTAAGGAATTAAATGATGAAGAATTTATTTTTCAAGAGTTTAAAGTTAATAATGGGATATGTAAGATTATAACAGAAAAGAATTATGAAAGCTGTATTTCTTTATTAAAATATTTAATAGAAAGTAAGATTAAAGAAGTTTCTAATAATAAGGAGAAACTCATAAGAAAAGCTTTAAGTGGTATTCATATTGATAAAAATATTATTAATAGAGAACTAAATTTCCTAAAGGAAGGGTTCTATGTAATAAACATTTATTTATCATCTCATATCCAAGAAGGATTAGAGCTTATAAATGAATGCTATGATATTAAAAATATAGTTACTTTAATTAAAGATAATAATATAGTTATAATAGGTGCTTTAGAGGATGTTGAAGAACATGCAAACAGCATAAAGGATTCTATTGCATCAAATCTTTATACAAAGTGTTATATAAGTTATATGAAACTAAATAATATAAATGAAATTAAAGAGGCCTATGAGATAAATATGTCTAAAATAAATCTTGCAATAAAATATGATTTGGATGAAATGGTTTATGGTGAAAGAGATCTTCTCTTTGAAAACCTAGTTGATTCAATAGATAAAGAGTTGAAAAACAAGATGTATGAGGATTTTGGTTTAGGTTTTTCTAAATTAGACAGGGAAATGATTAAGACTATAGAAACATTTTTTAAATGTGGTCTTAATATAAGTGATGCATCTAAGGAATTATATGTACATAGAAATACTCTAATATATAGATTAGATAAAATTCAAAAGTGTACATCTTATGATTTAAGAAATTTTAATGAAGCTGTTATTTTTAAGATAGCTTTTCTAATATGGAGAGGTAAAGAGGGGAATAGATAAATTTTGAAGAGAGCATAGTAGAAATAACTATTGCTCTCTTTATTGTTTTTGAAGATAATGAAGTTTAAAGTATGTGTTTATTGATAGTAAATTCGTAGATAAAATTAATAAAATTTAAAACATATTTTACAGTTTAACATAAGATTTATGTAATATTATCTTTAAGATAATTTAAGATTTAGGTGAAATTAATAAAAATCTAAAAGTAGGAAATTAAAAAATAAGAACAAATAATTAACTTTAAATAAGTATATTATCATATTTAGACACAAAAAATTTAATTTATCAAAGAGATAAAAATATAAAAACTATACAAAAACTAGAAAAAGTTCAAAAAAATATTGAAAATGTTTTCGTAGTGGTATATAATGAAAATGAAAACGATACTAAAAACTTTTTGAAAAAGTATTTCTTTTTGGATAAAATATTTTTTTAAGATGTTTTGGTATCGTTTCCGAAATCGAGAGATGAAATCAACACATTTTAAACCAATTAACTTAAGAGGGGGATTTAAGAATGGGAAAACGTACTAAAATTCTAGCAACTGTAATGGCAACAACAATGCTTTTTGCAGGAACATTAGTAGGATGTGGAGGTTCAGGAAGTTCATCAAATGGAGAAAAAGAACTTACTGTATGGTCACATTTAACACAACCAGAAGTTGATGAAGTTAATAAAGTAGCTCAGAAATGGGGAAAAGAAAACGGAGTCAAAGTAAAAGTATTAACAGATAAATCAGATATGCAAGCATTTATTCAAGCTGCTAATAGTTCAAAAGGACCAGATATCATGTTTGGTTTAGCACATGATAACTTAGGAACATTCCAAAAGGCTGGAGTATTAGCAGAAGTTCCAAATGGAATAATTAAAGATGATGAATATGCATCACATCAAGTTTTAGACGCAGTAACAATTGGTGGAAAGAGATATGCTGTTCCAATAGCTCAGGAAACTACAGCACTTTTCTATAATAAAGATAAAGTTAAAGAAGTTCCAAAAACTATGGAAGATTTAGTAAAAGTAGCGAAATCTGGAGCAGGATTTGAATATGATATAAATAATTTCTATAATTCATATGGATTTATAGCAGCTGATGGTGGATATGTTTATAAAGATAACAATGGTACTTTAGATCCAAAGGATATTGGACTAGCTACACCAGGAGCAATAAAAGGCTATACTTTCATTCAAGATTTAGTTCAAAAAGATAAATTGATGAAACCAGATATAACAGGAGATATAGCTAAAGGTGATTTCTTAGCTAAGAAATCAGGATTCTATATTTCAGGACCATGGGATGTAGCAGCATTCAAAGATGGTGGAGTAAACTTTGGAGTAGCTCCAATGCCAACATTATTTGGTAAGAATGTTCCTACTTTCTTAGGAGTTCAAACTGCTTTCGTAAGTGAAAAATCTAAAAATAAAGATTTAGCATGGAAATTAGTTAAATACTTATCAGAAAATACTGGAGATATCTTATTACAAAAAGGTAATAGAATACCTGTATTAAAGAAATATATAGATAGCAAAGAATTTAAAGAAAATAAATATATGAGTGCTTTCGCAGAACAAGCTAAGAATGCTACTCCAATGCCTAATATACCTGCAATTCAAGCAATGTGGGGACCTGCTGGAGCTAACTTACAATTATTAACTTCAGGAAAAGAAACTCCACAACAATGTGCAGAAACAACAGTTAAACAAATAGAACAAGGTATAGCACAACAAAAATAATTCAGAAAATAATTTTATAGGGGGATTTAATCCCCCTTATTTATAAGAAGTTAGTCTAAATAAGAGGTATTTAGGAGGCGAGAGAAAGGATGCAATCTGTATCAGATCAAAAAGCAACTAAGAGAAAGAAAAGCTTACAAGAAACAATTAAAGCTACACCGTATTTATTGCCAGGATTAATAACAATACTTATACTGACAATTTGTCCTATAATATATACTATATACATTGCTTTTACTGATTATACAATGTTTAGTGGAAGCGATATAAAATTTGTTGGTTTTAAAAACTTCACTGATGTTTTAACTGGACCTTTTAAAGAAATTTTCTTTCCTGTATTTGGTTGGAACTTATTATTTGCAATATTTTCAACACTAGGAACTTTCTTTCTAGGACTAATAGTTGCAATGGCAATTAACAATCCAAATATGAAAGAAAGAGCAATATATAGAGCATTATTAATAATTCCATGGGCTTTACCAGCCACAGTAGCCATATTATCATGGCAAGGGCTTTTAAATGGAAGCTATGGGGCAATAAATAACTTATTAGTAAATTTACATATAATATCACAACCAATTCCTTGGTTAACAGATCCTGAGTTTGCAAGATTTGCAATCATCATGGTTAATATATGGCTAGGATTCCCATACATGATGAATATTTGTTTAGGAGCTTTAGGCGGAATACCAAAGAGTTATTATGAAGCAGCAGATGTTGATGGAGCAAGTAAATGGCTTCAATTTAGAAAGATAACATTACCAACATTAGCTAATGTTTCTTATCCATTATTAATTTCATCATTTGCATTTAACTTCAATAACTTTGGTTCAGCATTCTTAATTACTAAGGGTGGTCCAGCAAGACTTAATACTCAATTTGCAGGTTACACAGATATTTTAGCATCTGTAAACTATAAATTATCAACTCAATTTGGTAGATTTGAAATAGCTTCTGCATTAAGTATTTTAATATTCTTATTATTAGGAACTATGTCATATTTTCAAATGAAATACAGTGGACAATTTGAGGAGGTAGATTAAAATGCAAAGTAAAGTACAAAAACCAAGTGGAGTAGTTACTACCTCTCAATTTAAATATGAAAAGAAAATGAGACCAGCAGAGAAAAGAACTTTGTGGATATCAAGAATATTTATATGGTTTATGTTATTAGTAGTATTATTCCCTATATTTTCAATAGTTTCAGCATCAATGGCTAAGGGAGAAGCTTTCACACAAACAAGTTTACTTCCTCAAGCATGGACTTTAGAAAATTATAAAAAAGTTTTAACAGAAACAAATTTCTTAATTTGGCTTAAAAACTCAATAATAGTATGTACAGCGACAGCAATAATACAATTATTATTAACAGTACCTATGGCCTTTGCTTTCTCAAGAATGAAATTCTGGGGCAGAAAAAAGGGATTAATGATGTTGTTATTACTTCAAATGTTCCCAACAGCTATGGCTTTACCAGCTATATTAGCTTTAGCTTATAGATGGAATGGTATGGACCATTTAATTACATTAATAATTATAGGAACAGGTGCAAGTGCATATAATATATGGCTACTTAAAGGAGCTATAGATGGTATTCCTAAAGAATTAACAGAGGCAGCTTATGTTGATGGAGCTACTACTTGGCAGACTTTCTTAACAATAATATTACCATTATTAAGAAATATGCTTCTAGTAATATTCCTATTCTCATTCATAGGTTCATATAGTGAATTCGTATTCTCATCAGCCTTATTAAAAGAACCAGAAGCTTTAACACTTGCTGTAGGAATGCAACAGTTTATTACAAATAACTTCTCAGCTAACTGGACACAGTACTCAGCAGCTGCAATAATGGCTTCAATTCCAATAGTTGTATTTGCTAGTGCAACCCAAAAATACATGGCTGAAGGTTTAACAGCTGGATCAGTTAAAGGCTAAATTTTAATATAATAAATAATTTTTACTGGGACAAATACTTAGGATAATTTAGATACTTCTTATATATAAATAATGTATGGATAAATAGTATGAAACGGAAAATACTAATAGAAGAAATCTAAAAAGATTTCTTCTAAATCCATCTTATATAATTAGTAAAAGGGTTAATGAAATTTTTGAAGTATTAGTGATGAAAAAAATTCAATTTAGTTTTTAAGAAAATATAATTTTAAAAATAATTGAATTTTATTATAATTTCTTTAAACTCTTAAAAGTACTATTGCTAATGCTTTTCTTGAGGGTTATAATTTAAGTTGGTATCGTTACCGAAATTATTTCCAATCTTAAAGAGAAAACTGAATCAGGAGGGTCTTATGAATATAAAAGATATAGCAAAACTTGCTGGTGTTGGTGTTAGTACAGTATCAAGAGTTATAAATGAACATCCTGATGTTAAGGATGAAACAAGAGAAAAAATATTAAGAATAATAAAAGAAAGTAATTATATACCTAATAATAGTGCTAGAATTCTTAAAAAGAATATTACAAAAAATATTGGAGTTTTAGTTAAAGGAGTATTCAATCCATTTTTTGCAGAGATGATAAATATTATAGGAAGTAGAATAACAGAGGCTGGATATACAATGATACTTCAGCAAAATGATTATACTACAGAGGATGATGTTGATAATTTAATAGCCTTTGTAAAAGAAAAAAAACTTCAGGGAATTATTTGTTTGGGAGGAAACTTCTTAAACATAAATGATGAGAGCTTTCAATTTTTAGACATACCAGTTGTATTAACATCAGTTAATACAATGTCTAATGAAAGTAAAAGTAAGTATTCTTCAATAGGAATAGATAATATTTTATCGGCAAAAGAGGCAACACAATATCTTATAGATAAGGGGCATAATAACATTGCAATGTTATTGGGAGAAAAAAATGATGTTGGAATAAGTGGCCTTAGATTAGAAGGATATAAGGAAGCTTTAAAGAAAAATAACATAGAATTTTTAGATGAAAATGTATTAATAGGTGACTATAGTTATGAGGGAGCTTATAAGAATACACTTGAAATTTTAAACAATAGAAAAGATATTACAGCCATATTTTCAATATCAGATATTATGGCAGTAGGTGCAGCTAAGGCGGTTTTAGATAAAGGGTTGAAGGTTGGAGAAGATATATCAATAGTTGGATTTGATGGAATGGATATTAGCAAATATTATAATCCAGGAATAACAACTGTAAAACAGCCTAAAAAGCAGATGGCAAATAATAGCATAGATTTATTGCTTGCTTTATTAGCTAAGAAAGAAGAACATAAGCATATAATTTTTGAAACTAAGGTAATTGAGAGGGACTCATGTAAGAATATGAGAACCTCATAAAATGGAGGGAAATGAAATGAGAAGTAATGTGGTTAATAATCAAATAATTAAATATACTTTTGGAACTCCTTTTAATACAGAATCAGTTGTTTTAAAAGAAGGAAAAGAATTACATGAAAAAGAAATAAAATACTTTAAATTTGAAAATAACACTCTTATATTTGAACTTAAAGATGAAGATTTAGTTTATGGATTAGGGGAAAATGTTAGAGGATTAAATAAAAGAGGTTGGGTGTATGAAAGCTTCTGTACAGATGATTTTTCACATACACCAGAAAAGAAAAGTCTTTATGGAGCACATAACTTCATAATGATTTATGGAGAAAAAACTTTTGGATTATTCATAGATCATCCAGGAAGAGTAAAGTTTGATGTTGGATACACAAACAGTAATGAGTTAAAAATAACTTTAGATGATGACAATTTCGCTTTATATATTATAGAAGGTGAAAGTTTAAATAAAATAACTAAGAATTTCAGAGAACTTATAGGTAAGAGTTATGTAGCACCTAAGTGGGGATTTGGAGTTCAACAAAGTAGATGGAGCTATAAAGATAGACATGAAGTTCTTGAAGTTCTTGACAATTACGAAAATTCACAACTTCCTATTGATTGTTTATACCTTGATATTGATTACATGGAGGATTTCAAGAACTTTACTATAAATAAAAAAGCTTTCCCAGAGTTTGAAAGCTTTGTTAAGGAAATAAAAGAAAGAGGAGTAAGACTTATCCCTATAATTGATGCAGGTTGTAAAATTGAAGATGGATATGATGTTTATGAAGAAGGGGTTAAAAATGGATATTACTGCTTAGATGAAGATGGACAACCTTTTGTTGCGGCAGTTTGGCCAGGAAGAGTTTTATTCCCAGACTTTTTAAATAAAGATGCTAGAAAATGGTTTGGTAGTAAGTATAAATTTTTAACTGATAAAGGAATCGAAGGATTCTGGAATGATATGAATGAACCAGCTATATTCTATTCAGAAAAAAGATTAAATGAAGCTTTTGAAAAAATATCAGAAGCTAAAGGTAAAAATTTAGGAATATACGATTATTTTGATGTTAAGGATACATTCCCAAGACTTCAAAATAGTATGGAAGATTATCAAAGTTTCTATCATAGAGTAGGAAATGAAAAAGTAAGACATGATAAAGTTCATAATTTATTTGGATTTAATATGACAAGAGCTGCTTTTGAGGGATTAGAAAATATAGAAGAAAATAAGAGATTCTTATTATTCTCTAGAGCTTCAATAGTAGGTATGCATAGATTTGGTGGAATATGGACTGGAGATAACATGTCTTGGTGGGAACACATTAAATTAAACATGCAGATGATGTCAAATATCAACATGTGTGGATTTATTTACACAGGTGCTGATTGTGGAGGATTCGGTGGAGATGCTACAGAAGATTTAGTTATAAGATGGTCACAATTTAGTATGTTTACACCTTTATTTAGAAATCATGCAGCTTTAGGTACTAGACACCAAGAACCATATTCATTTAGAGGTGAAAGTGTTGATGTATTAAAAAATATTTTGGAGTTAAGATATGTAATGGTTCCATATCTATATAGTGAATATATGAAAGCTGTTTTAAATAATGAAATGTATTTCAAACCATTAACATTTGAGTACAATGATAAATTTGTTAAGAGAATCGAAGATCAGTTACTTTTAGGAGATAGCTTAATGGTAGCTCCTATATATGAACAAAATTCTTTAGGAAGATATGTTTACCTTCCAGAAGAAATGCTTTTATGGAGAGCTAGAAAATATGATGATGGTGATTATGAAGTTTTAGGACAAGGTCATCATTATATAGATGCTAAATTAAATGAAGTACCAATGTTCATAAGAAAAAATAAAATAGTAACAATGGCAAGTAAACCAAGTAAAAGGGTGGAAGATTTAGACACTAGTAGATTAAACTTAGTTGCTTTTGTTGATGATGAAGCTGAATACATCTATTACAATGATGATGGAATCACTAAAAATTATGAAAAAGGTGATTTTGAAGAGCTTAAAGTTAAAATTAAAAAAGTTGATTCAGATTATAAAGTAACAGTAGATAATAATTCAAAAGTTAGAAATTTAAATATAAAAATATTTGATTTAAATAAAAAAGTAATTGAGAAGGAAATATTAGTTTAGTAATTAATACTAGGGGGAAGTAATATGAGAAGAGCAAGTGGAATTATAATGCATATTGCTTCCTTACCTGGGAAGTATGGAATAGGTACTTTTGGTAAGGAAGCATTTAAGTTTGTAGATTTTTTAAAGAAATCTGGACAAAGATACTGGCAGATACTGCCTTTAGGACCAACAAGTTATGGTGATTCACCATATCAATCATTTTCAGCTTTTGCAGGAAATCCTTATTTTATAGATTTTGATATTTTAAATGAAGAAGGGTTGCTTGAGAAAAGAGATTATGATGGTATCAATTTTGGAAACGATTCTGAAAAAATTGATTATGCATTGATATTTGATAAAAAGATGAGAGTGTTAAAAATAGCATATGAAAATTCTTTAGATAAAAGTAAAGAAGAAATAGTAAAATTCAGAGAAGAAAATAAACTTTGGATTGAAGATTATGCACTTTATATGGCAATAAAAAATGAAAATGATTTGATTAGCTGGCAAGACTGGGATGAAAAAATTAAATTAAGAGAGGAAAAAACTCTTGAAGAATGTAAAGTTAGATTAGCTAAGGAAATTGATTATTGGGTATTCTTACAATATCACTTCTACAAACAATGGGGTGAATTAAAAGAGTATGCAAATAAATTAGGAATAAAGATAATAGGAGATATGCCTATATATGTAGCAGAGGATAGTGCAGATGTTTGGGCTAATCCAAAAGCATTTTTATTAGATGAAAATAATGTTCCTAAAAAAGTTGCTGGATGTCCACCAGATGCTTTCTCAGAAACAGGTCAATTATGGGGAAATCCAATTTATGATTGGAAGTACATGGATGATACTGGATATACTTGGTGGATTGATAGAGTAAGAGAAAGTTTTAAACTTTATGATGTTTTAAGAATAGATCACTTCAGAGGATTTGAAGCTTATTGGCAAATACCATATGGAGATAAGACTGCAGTAAATGGAGAGTGGGTTAAAGGACCTGGAATTAAACTATTTAATGCAATAAAAGATGAGTTAGGAGAGATTAATGTAATTGCAGAAGACTTAGGATACTTAACTCAGGAAGTTATAGATTTTAGAGATGAAACTGGCTTCCCAGGAATGAAAGTTTTACAATTTGCTTTTGATTCAAGAGAAGAGAGTGATTATCTTCCACATAATTATCCAGTAAATTCAATAGCATACACTGGAACTCATGATAATGATACTTTCAGAGGATGGTTTGAAGTTACAGGTAACAGGGAAGATGTTGAATATTCTAAAAAATATTTAAAACTTAATGAAGAAGAAGGGTATAACTGGGGATTCATCAGAGGAGTTTGGAGCAGTGTATCACATACTGCCATAGCTTTAATGCAAGATTTCTTAAATCTAGGAAATGAAGCTAGAATAAACTTCCCATCAACTTTAGGTGGAAACTGGGAGTGGAGAGTTAAAGAGGGTGCTTTAACTGATGAATTAGCAGAGAAAATATATGATATAACAAAATTATATGGAAGGGTGAACTAGAATGAATAAAGAACAAATTAAGAGAGGGATTGAAAGATATCTTAAAGTAAAATATGGAAAGAGTTCAATAAAAGATGCTAAGGATTTTGAGGTGTTTAATGCACTATCTTTAACTCTTTTAGAAAATATAGTTGATGATTGGAATAAAACAGAAAAACTTTATGAGGAACAAAAAAATGCTTATTATTTCTCAGCTGAGTTTTTAATGGGTAGAGCATTAGGAAACAATTTAATAAGCTTAGGTCTTTATAATGAAGTTAAAGAAGTTTTAGATGAATTAGGATTTGATCTAAATAAAATTGAAGAAATAGAAGAGGATGCTGGATTAGGAAATGGTGGTCTAGGAAGACTAGCAGCTTGTTTTATGGATTCAGGAGCTTCTTTAGAAGTACCTTTAAAAGGTTATGGAATTAGATATAATAATGGTTTATTTAAACAATACTTTGAAGATGGATTCCAAAAAGAAGAAGTTGATAGTTGGTTAAAATATGGAGAACCATGGAGCATAAGAAAAGAAGATGAATGTGTAACTGTTGATTTTGCTGATATGACAGTTAAAGCTATTCCTTATGATACTCCAATCATTGGATATGCTAGCAAAAATGTTAATACATTAAGATTATGGAAATGTGAACCTCTTAAAGAATTTGATTTCAACTTATTTAATGAACAGAAATATGATGAAGCATTAGAACTTAAAAATAGAGCAGAGGATATATCAAGAGTTTTATATCCGAATGATTCAAATAGAGAAGGTAAATTATTAAGATTAAGACAACAATATTTCTTAGTAAGTGCTTCATTAAAAGATATAGTAAGAAAGCATAAAGCTACATTTGGAACAATAACTACTAAATTTGGAGAGTTACATGCAGTTCAATTAAATGACACTCATCCAGTTTTAGCTATACCAGAGCTTATAAGAATTCTTGTAGATGAAGAAGGATTTACTTTTGAGGAAGCTTACGAAGTAGCAACTCATACTTTTGCTTATACAAACCATACTATATTAGCAGAAGCATTAGAAAAGTGGGATGTTGATTTAATAGAGGAATTATTCCCAAGAATATTAGAAATAATTGAAAAAATAGATGCAGAATTTATAGTTTGTTTAGATGAAAAAGGATACTCAGAAGAAGCTATAGAAGAATTTAGAATAGTTAATGGTGGACAAGTTAGAATGGCTAACTTAGCTATCCATGTTGGATTTGCTGTAAATGGTGTTGCTAAGTTACACACAGATATATTAAAAGATATCGAGTTAAAGAATTGGTATGAATTATATCCAGAGAAATTCCAAAACAAAACAAATGGAATAACTCCAAGAAGATGGTTAAGATTATGTAACCAAGAATTATCAGCTTTAATTACTGAACTTTTAGGAAGTGAAGATTGGGTTAAAAACTTAGATTTATTAAAAGGTTTAGAAAAGTATAAAGATGATGAAGAAGTATTAAGAAGATTCATGGCTATAAAACATACTAAGAAAGAACAATTAGCTAAATACATCTTAGAGCATGAAGGTGTTGAATTAGATCCAAATTCAATCTTTGATATTCAAATTAAGAGACTACATGAGTATAAGAGACAATTATTAAATACTTTATACATCTTAGATTTATACCATAGATTAAAAGAAAATCCAGATATGGATATACCAAAAGTAACATTCATATATGGAGCTAAAGCTTTCCCAGGATATAAGAGAGCTAAATCAATAGTTAAGTTAACTAACGAAGTTGCTAAACTTATAAATAATGATGAAGAGATAGACGGAAAAATAAAAGTTGTATTTGTAGAAAACTACAGAGTTTCATATGCTGAAAAATTATTCCCAGCAGCAGATGTTTCAAAACAAATATCAACAGCTGGTAAAGAAGCATCAGGAACAGGTAACATGAAATTCATGTTAAACGGAGCACCTACATTTGGTACTAATGATGGAGCTAACGTTGAAATAGTTAAAGAAAGTGGAGCTTGCAACAACTTCATATTCGGATTAGAAGTTGAAGAAATAGAAGAGTTAAAAGGAAACTATAACCCAGTAGCTTACTATGAAGCTGATAAAGATTTAAAGAAAGTTTTAGATACATTAGTTGATGGAACATTTGATGATGGTGGTACTGGTAATTTTGAAGATCTTTACAACTCATTATTAAAAGAGGGAGATCAATACTTCCTATTAGCAGATTTCAAATCATTTAAAGATACTGAAGATAAAGTGTTTGAAGCTTATAAAGATGAGATGAAATGGGCTAAGATGGCATTCGAGAATACTTGCAATGCTGGAATGTTCTCAAGTGATAGAACAATAAAGCAATATTGTGATGAAATATGGGGAATTAAGAAATGTACTAACAAATAGTTAGAATATTAGAGGCTTACTAAATTAAGCTTTAAGATTAGGCTATCATCTAGATGGATTTTGAAAACTTAAATTATTTTTATGAAGAAGGTTTAAGTTCTAAAATCCTTCAAGGTGATAGCTATAATTTTTGTGGTTATATTTTAAAAAGTATTGATTTTAGAATGGTTCTAAGTAATTAGATGGAATCAATATTGAGAAAAGTAGAGTCTAGTTAATAAGGGGTGTTTATTTATGAAATTTGGTAAGAAAGATTGGCTCGATTATGAAAGAGGGATAGAAAAGGAATGGATGCTTACTAATGGCATAAGCGGTTTCTGTGGAGGAACTTTTATTGGTGCTAATTGTAGAAAGTATCAAGGATTATTATTAGCCTGTACAAATTCACCAGAGGAAAGATATATGATTCTTTCTAATTTAAATGAAGAGATTAATATTGGTGGAAAAATTCATCAATTAAGTTCATGCAAATATATAAATGAAACTGTGGATGGATTTAAAAATTTACAAGGTTTTTATTATGACGGATTACCTCATTTTAGATTTTTTGTGGATGGAGTAGTTGTAAATAAAAAAGTTTCAATGGATTATGAGAAAAATACTGTAGTTATTCAGTATGACATATTAAATGGAAGTAAAGAAACAAAGTTAAATATAGAGCCTCTATTCACATTTAGAAATCCAGGAATATGCAGTGGGGATGAGAATTTAGAATTTAAAACATCAATAAAAGATGAGGAAATTGAGCTTATTCCAAAGCTTAGAGAAGATATTAAAATTAGATTATTAACATATGGTGGAAAGGTGGTAAATAAAGGTTCTAAAATTGTGGATAAAATTTACTATGATGTGGATAAAAGCACAGGAGATAAGTATGTGGATAAATGTTATGTTCCATCAACTATTGAAGTATGTTTAAAACCACATGAAAAAAAGAAGGTTTATTTACTTTGTACTATTGAAAATGATAAAGAGTTTAATTGCGAAGAAATAATTGAAAGAGAAGAAGAGAGAATTAGAAAGCTTAGAAATACTTTTGATGATGATAGAGTGTTAGCTAAATATCTTCCTATAGCAGCAGATCAGTTTATAGTAAATAGAGAATCTATAAATGGTAAAACAATTCTTGCAGGATATCCATGGTTCTTAGATTGGGGAAGAGATGCAATGATTGCTATTAATGGATTAACTTTGTCAACTGGTAGATTAGAGGATGCTAAGGATATTATAAAAAGTTTTAGTCTTTATGAGAAAAATGGATTAATTCCAAATATGTTCCCAGGAGAGGGACAAGAACCTATTTATAATACTGTTGATGCTTCATTATGGTTTATAAATGCTGTTTATAATTATTTATTATATGCAAATAGTGAAGAGGCTTTGAATTTTGTTAAAAATGAAATCTATGGAACTATTAAAAATATTATAAAAGCATATAAAGAAGGAACAGAGTTCTCAATAAAAATGGATGAAAAAGATTCTTTAATAAATGCAGGTTCTGGATTAGATCAAGTTACTTGGATGGATGTTAGAGTAAATGGAATAGTTGTAACTCCAAGACATGGTAAACCAGTTGAAATTAATGCTTTATGGTATAACGCCTTAAAGATTGCCGCTTTATTAAAAGATAAATTTGAAAAGGAAGAAGTAAATGAGTACGAGGAATTATCAGAGAAGGTTAAGGAATCTTTCATTAAGAAATTCTGGAATGAAGATGAAAAATGTCTTTATGATGTTATAAATGATGAAGAGAGTGATGGAAGTATAAGACCTAATCAAATCTGGGCTGTTTCATTACCATTTACAATGTTAGATAGAAAACAAGAGAAATATATTGTGGAAAAAGTATTTGAAGAATTATATACTCCATATGGATTAAGAAGTTTAAGTAGAGATCATAAGGATTATCATGGTATTTACATTGGAAAGCTTTTTGATAGAGATATGGCTTATCATCAAGGAACAACTTGGGGATTTCCACTTGGAGGATTCTTCACAGCATACTGTAAAGTGAATGATTATTCTAAAGAGTCTGTGGAATTAGTAGATAACTTAATGAAGGATATGGAGGATCATATTAAGGATCAATGTTTAGGAAGTATTGCAGAGATTTTTGATGGTGATAATCCCTTTAAAGCTAGAGGATGTTATGCTCAAGCTTGGAGTGTTGGTGAGATGCTTAGAGTTTACTATGAAGATATTTTAGGAAATAAGAAGAAATTAGAAAAGGCCCACAAAGATTTATTTATATAGATTAATATTTATAAAAAGCTAGAGCATTATAAAACTCTAGCTTTTAAACTTTTCTTCACAATTAAATAAGATATTTTAGGATATAATGTATAAAAGAACTATTAGAAAGGGGTTTTAAAATATGAGAACTTCATTAAAAATAGAAAATGAATTAAAATTAATATCAGAAATGAGAGGAGAATCTGTATTTCAGGTTTTAGAATATGATAGTTTAAAGGGTGGGGATTCTTTAGAACTTGCTATAAAGTTAAATCAAATGAGAGAAGCTAATATAAAATTAAGACAGGTTAGAATAATTTTAGATGAGAGTTCTGTGAAAATTGAAAAAGGTTCTTTAAGTTACATGAGAGGATCTATAAATATGCAAAATAAAATTGGTGGACCTTTAGGACTTGGTAAAAAGTTTTTTTCAAGTAAGGTTACAGGAGAGAGTACTTTTAAACCTAAGTACGATGGAACAGGTGAAATATTTTTAGAGCCTTCATTTGGTCACTATGCATTGATAGAACTTGAAAATGAGGAGATAGTAGTGGATGATAGTATGTTTTATGCTTGTGAAAGTAGCGTTGAAGTAGGTGCTTACATGAATAAATCAGTTTCATCTGTTATGTTTGGAAATGAGGGAATATTTCAAACTAAGCTTTCAGGAGAAGGGATTGTAGTTTTAGAAATACCAGTGCCTGAATCAGAAATATTTAAATGTAAAATAAATAATGACGTTTTAAAAGTAGATGGTAATTTTGCTGTTTTAAGAACTGGAGATATAGAGTTTACAGTAGAAAAGTCATCTAAATCTTTGGTATCTACAGTGACTGGTGGAGAGGGGCTTTTAAATGTATTTAGAGGTACAGGGGAAGTATGGCTTATTCCAACTAAATCAGTTTATGAGAAATTAGAACATGGATGGGATTCCTTAAGACCATTAACTAATCCTGGTGGAAGTTCTAATACTCGTGTTGATGATTAATTAGTTTAGATTAATATTAAATTAAATTTAAATCCTTTGTTTTATAAGTTTCAACTTATTTTTTAGAAAGGTTTTGGGAGTTCACTTATTTATTATAAAGAAGTATAATTAAGGTATCTAGTATACAGAAAATACTACATTAATAAGGGTAGTATGTTTTATAGAGGTAATAAATAGTGACAAAAGGAGAAAGATTGGTATGAGCGGACTTAAGTCTAAATTAAAGAGTAAGGATTTAGATTTTTTATTTGAGGCTATTTTAAAGTTAGAAGATATAGATGAATGTTATAATTTCTTTGAGGATATATGTACAATATCAGAATTAAAGGCTTTAGCACAGAGATTACATGTAGCTAAGATGCTTAGAGAGAAGAAAACATATACTGAAATTGCAGAGGATACTAAAGCATCAACCGCTACAATAAGTAGAGTGAATAGATGTTTAAATTACGGTGCTGATGGATATAACATAATTTTAGATAGAATGGAAAAAACTAAGTAATAAATCTTTATTAGAGAATAAGAGAATATAAAAAGTAGCATACTATATTTGATTAAATAATAAAGGAGTGATATAGTATGCCTAATTTAAATTGTGGAGTAGGAAACTGTGCATATAATCAAGGAGGTTTATGTTCACTTAATTCAGTAAAGGTTAATGGTTCATTTGCAAATAGTGTAGGATCTACTTGTTGTGGAAGTTTTGTTGAAAAAGGTGGATTTACAAATGCAGTTGAAAATATGGGACCTGCAGATTTAGCTACTGATGTAGCTTGTGAAGCAGAAAAATGCTGTCACAATGAAAATTGTAAGTGTCATGCTCATAGCATAGATATTTCAGGAGATTATGCACAAAGTCAAGAAAATACACAATGTTCAAGTTTTGAATCTAAATAAATAATATTAACTTTGCTAATTTAAAAAGAAGGCTAGATATATAGCCTTCTTTTTTATAGTTAATAAAATAGCTTAAAAATCTACATATTATTTATATATTTTTTATGTATAAATAATATATAAGGAAAAAATTTAAGCAATAATAGAGGTGAAATTTTTGAATATATTATTAGTTGATGATGAAGAGAAGATAGTTGAAGTTATAGAGGCATATTTAAAGAAAGAAGGGTTTGAAGTATTTTCATGTAGTAATGGAAAAGATGCTTTAAATATTTTTAATAACAATAAAATAGATTTAATACTTTTAGACCTTATGTTACCTGATTTAAGTGGAGAAGAGGTATGTAAGGTTATAAGAGAGAAAAGCTGTGTTCCAATAATAATGATAACAGCAAAAACAGAAGAAGATGATTTGTTAGAAGGATTTGATATTGGAGCTGATGATTATGTTACAAAACCTTTTAGTGTTAAACAATTAATTGCCAGAATAAAAGCACTTTTAAGAAGAGCTACTAATTGTGATAAAGAAGGGGAAATATTGGTTTTTAATGATGGAGAATTAAAAATTAATTTAGAAACAAGAGAAGTATGGGTAAGAGGGAAACTAATTACTTTAACTTCAACTGAATTTAATATACTTATGTGTTTAAGCAAATATCCTAAAAAAATATTCACAAGGGATGAAATTATAGAACTTGTTTTAGGAGATAAAAATGATAGTTTTGATAGGGTTATAGACTCTCATATAAAAAATTTAAGAAGTAAAATAGAAGAAAATAGTAGAAAACCTAAGTTTATTATGACTGTATATGGGGTGGGGTATAAATTTGAAGGTAAGAAGATATAAAAGTTTAAATTATAAGGTAATAGTTCCTTCGGTTATTTTAATATCTATAACAATAATTTTAGCTGTTGTTTTCTCAAAATATTACTTTGACAAAAAATTTGGAAATTATATAATGGTTAAAAATCAAAATACTGTTCAAAATATTTTGATAGAAATAAGTGATCAATATTTTAATGGTAAGTGGGACTATAACAATGTAGAAAATATAGGATATAATGCCTTGAATAAAGGGGTTATAGTTGCTTTGTCAGATGAAAATGGTAAAGAGATAATGGATATAGAGAAAAATTCAAAAGATAAATGCAACAAGGTAATGACTTATATAAAGAATTCTATGGAAGGAAAATATGGATCAACAACAAGTCAATTTGAACCTATTTATTATCCTATAATGAAAAATGGAGAAAAAATAGGAACAGCTAGAGTAAAGTTTTATGGTCCTATATTTTATATGACAAATGAGCTTGTATTTTTGGACATAGTAAACAAAATGCTTGTTGGTATAGGAGGACTTCTTATATTAGCCTTTATTTTTATGGGGTTAATAATATCAAAATCCATAACAAAACCTATAAAGAAGCTTAAAACAAAAGCTAAATACATAGCAAGTGGAGATTATGATAGGAAATTAAATATAGAAACAGATATTTTAGAAATAAATGATTTAGTAGATTCCATAAATAATCTTTCTCAAAATATAAAAGAACAAGAAAACATAAGAAAAAGGCTTACTGGAGATATATCACATGAGCTAAAAACACCTTTGACAAATATACAGTCTCATTTAGAGGCTATGATAGATGGTGTATGGGAGCCAACAGAAGAAAGGCTTGCAAGTGTTAAGGAAGAGGCAGAGAGGCTTACATGCTTAGTTAGTGATATGCAGAAACTTAATAAGTATGATGAGTATTCAATGAGACTAAAAAAAGTTCAGAGTAATTTAGGAGATATAATTTCTTTTGTAGTATTTCAATTTTCTAATTTAGCTAAAACTAAGAATATAGAAATTAAATATGAAAAAAAAGATATAGAGATAAACTGCGATAAGGATAAGATAACTCAGGCTTTAATAAATATTCTTTCAAATGCTATTAGGTATTCAAATGAAGGGGGAACTATTTATATAGATGAAACAGTTGAGAAAAATAAAGTGCTTATTTCTGTGGAAGATAAGGGGATTGGAATATCAGAAGATGATTTAAAATATGTTTTTGAAAGATTTTATAGGGCAGATAAATCAAGAACAAGAGCCACTGGAGGGACTGGAATTGGGTTAACCATAGTTAAATCAATAGTTTCAGCACATGGTGGTGAAATTTATGTTAAAAGTAAGTTAGGGGAAGGAAGTAAGTTTACAATAATATTACCTAAATAAGATTTTATAGAAACTCTATACAAAATTAAGTAGGTCTTATGGGATAGCTAAAATCAACACTATATTAAATCAGAACCTACAGAAAAAAAGAAGTATCAAAACTGATGTCTTGATACTTTTTATATTTTATAAGCTATTTAATTCATTTCTTATAGATTGCATTTCACCTTGAACTTCTCTAACTTTAGCTTTATTATTTTCTATTCTACCTTTGATATCCTCAATGATTTCTTGGTATTTTTCTATAGTTTCTAAAGAATTGTTTCCAGGTCTAACATTGAATAATCTATTAGTGAAGTCAGAAAGTCTTTCTTCGTCTTGATCTATATATTTCTTTAACTTCTTAACAAACTCATCTTTATTTTTAAGTAATCCATTTAAGAAATCCTTTTGTTTGTTAGCTCTTTTAGAATTTACTTCATCAAAAAACTCTTGTCTTTTTGCATAGAAGACATCTCTAGCCTCTTTAAATTCATTAATAAGTTTTTCATTTTCTTCTTTACCACAGAAACCTATTTTGAAGAACTCATCGCTGATTTCTTTAACTTTAGAAGACGCTTCTTTCCAGCTATCATTTTCATATAATTTCTTTAAATCTTCAATAAGGGCAGTTCTTTTTTCTATATTAACCTTATTTTCAGCTTTTAAAGCATCGAAGAATTCTTGTCTTTTTGAGAAGAATAAATCCTTAGCTTCTTTATAGCCTTTTGAAATTTCTTCATTTCCTTCTTTACCTGAGAAACCTATTCCTTTGAATTCCTCGCAAAGAGCTGTAAACTTTTCAGTTGCTTCTTTCCAGTTTTCATTATTAACTAAGCCTTTTAATTCATCTATTATTTCTCTTTTTCTATTAGCTTTATTAACGAAATCTTCTTTAAGATTTTCCATAGCAGCCTTTCTAGTTGACTGTGCCATTTCTCTAGCTTCTTTAAATTCATTGAATAGTTCATTGTTAATTTTACCAGCAAATCCTATAGCGTAAAATTCCTCAGATAAAGATTTAGAAACCATATCACAAGCTTTAATATCTTCGTTATAAACTAAAGCTTTAAATCTATTTATAACATCTCTTTTCTTATCAGCATTAGCTTTAAATTCTTCATTAGCCTTTTCAAAGAATGTTTTTCTAGCTTCAAAGAATTCATTCTTAGCGTCTCTTAAATCTTTTTTTAGAGCATTCTCAGCTTCTTGATCATAGTAGTAAATATTATTAAACTCTTCTAAAAGTGCATTAAATTCATTGTTTGCTTCTTTCCAATTTTGTGCGTTTTTAGCTAAGTCCTTAATTTTTTCTATTACCTCTTTTTTTCTTTTACAAGAATTTTCTTCTTCAGCAGCTAATGCCTTTGCAAAATCTTCAGAATCTGTTGAAGTTTTAGTTTCATCTATGTAATTAGATTCATTAGTTGTCATTACAATTATCCCCTTTCTTTATATAAACTCAATTAATATTTTAAGGCGTAATGGGAGTTATGTCCATAATTAAAATGTTTTCACGATTATTTATGTAAGATATATAGAATTATAATATTGCTAGATATATTTATGAACATAAAACACAATACTTTTCTCTAATTTCAAGTATATGCGAATATTTAATAGATATTATATTAATTTAAGAAAAAATACGATTTTTTTTGTTAAAAGTATATTAATAAAGTTTTGATAAAATATCATATTTTAAAAATAATATTTTAGTAATAAATCTTATTTATTACTATGATAGTATATAAAATATCCATAAAAATGGAGAAATTTAAGAGTTTTAATGACTAATATTTGACAAAAATTATTACATACAGTATTCTTTGAATGTATAAAAAGTAGTAATTTTAGTAACAAAAAAGAGAGAAATTTAATTAAAATATATTAAGAATATTAGAGGGGTGACATAAATTGTCAAGATTATTTGGAACAGATGGAGTTAGAGGAATTGCAAATACTGAGTTAACAGCTGAGTTAGCATACAATTTAGGAAGAGCAGGAGCTTTTGTTTTAACAGAGGGAACTCACAAACCTAAAATATTAGTTGCTAAGGATACTAGAATATCAGGAGATATGTTAGAGGCTGCATTAGTATCTGGAATATTATCAGTTGGTGCCGAGGCTATTTGTTTAGGAGTAATACCAACACCAGCAGTAGCTCATTTAACAAGAGAATATGGAGCAGATGCAGGGGTTATGATATCAGCTTCTCATAACCCAGTAGAATATAATGGAATAAAATTCTTTGATGATAAAGGATATAAATTATCAGATGAGTTAGAAGATGAGATTCAAAGAACTATAGAAAATGGATTTGAAAATGTACCATCACCAACAGGGGCTAACTTAGGAAGAGCCGTGGTAGAGAAAGCTGCATTAGAAGACTATGTTGACTTTGCTAAGAATACAGTTGGTATTTCATTAGAGGGATTAAGAATAGCTTTAGACTGTGCTAATGGTGCTTCACATGAAACTTCTGTTAAAGCCTTCAGAGAGTTAGGTGCAGAAATATATGTAATAAATGATAATCCAGATGGAACAAACATAAATGAGAAATGTGGATCAACTCATCCAGAAGAATTAATGGAGTATGTTGTTAAGAAAAACTGTCATATGGGATTTGCTTTTGATGGAGATGCTGATAGATGTTTAGCAGTTGATGAAAAAGGAAATTTAGTTGATGGAGATTTCATATTAACTATATGTGCTAAGTACTTAAAAGAGTTAGGAAGATTAAAGGATGATACTTTAGTTGTTACTGTAATGAGTAACTTAGGATTAATGATAGCTTGTGAAAATGAAAAAATAAACACATCTATAACTAAGGTTGGAGATAGATATGTTTTAGAAGAAATGTTAGCTAAAGGATACAATTTAGGTGGAGAACAATCAGGTCATATTATTTTCTTAGAACATAATACAACTGGAGATGGATTAGTAACTGCACTTCAAGTCGCTAGCATAGTTAAGAGAACTGGAAAATCTTTAGGTGAGTTAAAAGAGATAATGAAGGTATTACCTCAAGTATTAGTAAATGCTAAGGTTCCAAATAACATGAAAAATATACACAATGAAGATGAAGAAATAATGGCTGAAATTAAGAAAATGGAAGCTAAATTAGATGGATGTGGAAGAGTTTTAATAAGACCATCAGGTACTGAGCCATTAGTAAGAGTAATGCTTGAAGGAGAAAATCAATCTGAAATAGATGAAATGGCTCACAACTTAGCTAAAATGATAGAAGATAAATGTAACTAATTTAAGATAATAAAATTTGATTTATTTATATAAAAAGAGGGCGGTATAATGTCTATACACTCCCTCTTTATTTATTACTTTAAAAATTATGCTCTGTTTTAAACACTCTCTTAAAACATAGTCAAAAGTTAAAAGTTATTTAAGAAATATATTTTAACTAAGTATTTATGATAATTAATGAAAAGTGAATTTATTTTTCTTCTATTGGACCATAGTTATCAGAATCTAATCTCATAATTGCAAGAGTTAATTCTTCAACATGTTCCTTTTCATCTTTAGCGATTTCTTTAAGCATTTTAGTAATTTCTTTATCATCTACTTGTGTAATTAGATAATCATAAAGAAGTATTGCCTCGTATTCTCCTTTAATATCTTCTCTTATTTTATTAAGTATTTTGTATGCAGTAAGTTTTTTATTTTCATGATATGTTTTCTTTAATGGTTTATCCTTAATTTCTACATGTTCCATAGCCTCTAAATAAACTTCAAATTCTTCTTTATCATATTTTCTAAGAGCCTCTAAAAACATTCCATAATGTCTTTTCTCATCTTCCATTATATGATGGAGTAATTCTTTGATTTCTGCTATAGGAATATCGTCAATATGTTTACTATAACCATTAATAGCTACTATTTCAGAAATAAGAGCTTCTCTTAAAAAACCTTGGATGTTTAAAGCTTTTCCTTGTGGTTGAGCTGAGGTTGTATAACTCATAATAAATCTCCTTAAAATATTTATATACTTTTATAATATGATTTTTAGTTTATAGAGTTACTGTGAACTACTTACTACTTATCTTAGTTTGAGGTTTTAGAATTACCTAAGATTTAGTTAAAGGAATTTAAATATTTTTATTAATAAGTTGAATTTTATATAGAGTGGTTAGGGGGAATTAAATATAATAAAATTTTAAAGAGCAAATGAGCTCTATTAAAATTGAAGGAAATTAAATATAAAAAATCTTTTTTGAAATGGGGATAATTTTAATTTTTTTGAATAGAAAGGATATAGATGTCTATACAACTATACATTAATATGATAAATGAAAGAAATATAGAGGTATAGACAGATATTTAAAAATAATTCAAAAAAACTAGAAAAAATCAAATGAAATAGATTAAAATAGCTTTTAAAACGTTGAAAAATATTTTGTAGGTGATAGAATAAGCTTGTAGAATTTTTAAAAGTTGATGCATAGAATATATTAAACTTTCAAAATGAAAAATTAAGCGCCAGAACTTAAAGCTAATATTCAATTTATAGTTTAAGTTGACGAGGATGGGGAGTATCGAAAATTTCGGCGGATGCCCCACGGTATAGCACTACCGTAAAAGAATTAGTTAAAACTTAGAAGTAATTCTAAGGACAAAGCTATTTGGGTGTTAAAACCTTCTATGCATTTTAGAGATTTATATTAAACTTATTTTGAAAGTGTAAATTTAAAAAAGTGGAAGGAAGAAATATAATATGTGCGGAATAGTAGGATATGTAGGAAATAAACAAGCAACAGATATATTAGTTGAAGGATTATCAAAGTTAGAATATAGAGGATATGATTCAGCGGGAGTTGCTGTTTTAGAAAATGAAAAAATTAAGGCTGAAAAGCATAAAGGAAGACTTGCTAATTTAGAAAGTATGTTAGAAAAAAATCCAATAAATGGAGTTATAGGAATTGGGCATACTAGATGGGCTACTCATGGTGAACCATCAGATGTTAATTCACATCCTCATATGAATGGTAAAGAAACAATAGCTGTGGTTCATAATGGAATTATTGAAAACTATAATGAACTAAGAAATTGGTTAGTTGAAAAAGGATATACTTTTAAATCAGAAACAGATACAGAGGTAATTCCTAATTTAATAGATTTTTATTATAAAGGGGATTTACTAGAGGCTGTTATGGAAGCTTCTAAAAAATTAGAAGGTTCATATGCTATTGGCGTTATATGTAACAATGAACCAGAAAAATTAGTTGCAGTGAGAAAAGATAGCCCACTAATAGTTGGATTAGGAGAAGGAGAATTCTTCATAGCTTCTGATATACCAGCTGTATTAAACCACACAAGAGAAGTTTATCTTTTAGAAGATAAAGAATTTGTTGTTATAACAAATGATGGAGTAAGTCTTTTTGATGAAGAAAAGAATCCAATTGAAAAAGAAGTTTATCATATAACTTGGAATGTTGATGCTGCTGAAAAAGGTGGATATGAAGATTTCATGTTAAAAGAAATAAATGAACAGCCAAAAGCTATAAAAGATACTATGACATCAAGAATTATGGAAGGCAAAGAAGTAACTTTAGATGATATATCAATAACTAAGGAATACTTAGATAATGTTGATAGAGTATATATAGTAGCTTGTGGAACAGCTTATCATGCTGGAGTAATTGGAAAGTATGCAATAGAAAAATTAGTTAGAATACCAGTTGAAGTTGATATAGCTTCAGAATTTAGATATAGAGATGCTGTTATCACAGAAAAAACTTTAATAATAGTATTAAGCCAATCAGGAGAAACTGCCGATACTTTAGCTGTATTAAGAGATGGACAGGCTAAGGGTGCAAGAGTATTGGCTATAACAAATGTTGTTGGAAGTTCAGTTTCAAGAGAAGCAGATGATGTTTTATATACATGGGCTGGTCCTGAGATTGCAGTTGCATCAACAAAGGCATATGTAACTCAGTTAATAGCTATGTATACAGTAGCCTTATATTTTGCAGAGTTAAAGGGTACTAAATCAAGTGTTGAAATAGAAGAAATTAAGAAAGCTATGCTAGAGTTACCAGAGAAAGTTTCTAAAATTCTTGAAAACACAGAGTTAATAAAAGAGTTTGCAGAAAAGGCTTCTAAAGAAAGAGATTTATACTTCTTAGGAAGAGGAATGGATTATGGAGTAGCAATGGAAGGATCTTTAAAATTAAAAGAGATTTCTTACATTCACTCAGAAGCATATGCAGGTGGAGAACTTAAACATGGTCCAATAGCTCTTATTGAGAAAGGTGTTCCAGTAATATCTTTATTAACTCAGAGAGAGCTTGTTGATAAGATGATAAGTAACGTACAGGAAGTTGTTACAAGAGGTGCGGAAGTTTTAGGAGTATGTTTTAAAGGAGATATGGAAGAAAGTAAGAGAGCTATGTTCCAAGGATTAATAGAAATACCTGAAACAATGAGCTTATTATCACCAGTATTAAGTGTTGTACCATTACAATTATTCTCATATTATGTGGCAAAAGCAAAAGGTTTTGATGTAGATAAACCACGTAATCTAGCTAAATCAGTAACTGTTGAATAAGCAGAAGGGGGCTTTTATTATGAATAATGAGAATTTATTAAAAATGTTAGAAGAATATAAAGAAACGAAAAAATGTCTTGAATCAGGATTAAACTGGTTAAAAGATAAGGATTATGCTAAAGGTAAATTAGAAATTGTTAATGTAATTATTAAAGATCTTGAATCTATGTTAGAAGTTCAAAGAGCGTAGTTCATTTTATAGAATCTTAAAATTTTTTAGATCTTATTTATATATGTGTTTATGAGAAAGTGTTAATATTCCTAAAATTAGGATATTAACACTTTTTTATTTTAGTTTATGTTTTAAGAGTGTGTTTTAACTATCTTATAAGCAATGCTTATTAAGATGATTAAAAAGTTCTATATAAAATCAATACTAGGTTTAAAATAGAGCCTAAATAAAAAAACATTATTATATAAATTTATAAATATTTTAATTAGAAAATATTAATATAAAGTATGTATGCTAATAAATATATTGAAAAATAGAAGTTATTGAAGTATAATACTTTCGCTAAACCCTTAGAATATAAGGAAAAAGCTAATATTATTTGGTGAGGTATTACTGTGGATAAAATTAAAGAGAATAAGGATTTTAATGATAAAAGTGTTTGTGTAAATGAAAATGAAGAGGCATGGAATAAAGAAACTTATAATGCTTGGGTAAAAAGGTTTGGAACTTCTAAAGAAGCTGCAGAAAAAATAAAAAGTATGCCTGAGAAAAAGTTAAATGTATTGTTAGATAAATTTGGTGATGTAAAAGGCAAAAAAATATTTAATCTTATGGGGTCAAATGGTAATAAGGCTGTAGCATTAGCTTTACTGGGGGCTCAGGTTACTGTGGTTGATTTTTCTGAAGGAAATAAGAGATATGCATTAGACTTAGCAAAGGCTTGTGGAGTTGAAATAAACTATATTTTAAGTGATGTTTTAAATATGCCAGAGGAAGTTATCACTGGAAATTATGATATTGTTTTTGCAGAGATGGGAATACTTCATTATTTCTCAGATTTAGCTCCTTTTATTGAAGTTATGAGTGATTTATTAAAAGAAGGTGGAAAGGCAGTAATAAGAGATTTTCATCCTGTTTCAACAAAACTTATAACATCAAGAGGAACTACGGCTAAGGTTAGAAAGCATAAGGTAACAGGAGATTATTTTGATACTTCATTAGAAGAGAAGGAGGTTGCTTATTCAAAATACTTAGATAAGGGTGAAGTGGAAAAAGTATATCTTCGTAAGTGGAATTTAGGTGAGATAGTTACATCAGTGGCAAGTTCAGGATTAAAAATTGAGAGCTTAACTGAGGAACCTAATTTATCAAGTGAAGTATTTGATAAAGGTATTCCAAAGACTTTTACAATTGTAGCAACTAAATAAATATAAAAGGACTTTTTATAGATTAATGGCGTGAAACATAGTGGCTTTATGCCAGAGGAAAAAAAGTAAGAGAAAGACTTTTGAATGTCTATTAGTAAAAATAATAGTAATATAAATTTAATAGTTAAATATAAATTAAAAATAAAGTAGTATTAATTTAAAATAATTAAATTATGATTTTGGATCTGTTTTAAACCAATGTTGATTTTAGATATAATTGCTTATTAAGTAGCTCTAAATATATAGATAAAATAAACATTTTAATAAAACAGATCTAATTTTTTATATGGTATTGAAATATATTATATGGTAAAATTATCTAAAATATTGGGAGGGTTTTTTATGGATAAAGGAGAATTAAGAAGAGAGATTAAACATAAAAGAGAGATTTTTCATAAGGAACTAAAAAATGAAGCTGATAGAAAAATAAGAGAAGCTCTTTTTAAAAGTGATGTTTTTAGAAATAGTAAGACTGTTTTCATATATGTAAATATGGATTTAGAAGTTAATACAGTTGAAATAATAAGAGAATTAATAAAATTAAATAAAGTAGTAGCAGTTCCAAAAGTTATCCCTATAAATAAAAAAGAAATACAAATGAAAGCATTAAAAATAGATTCATTATTACAATTAAATGAAAGTGGGGCCTATGGTATTTTAGAACCTAGCATTGACTGTGAGGATATTAGTGAAGAGGTTGATTTAATTATAATACCTGGTTTAGCTTTTGATATAAATGGTAATAGATTAGGATATGGTGGAGGATTTTATGATAGATTTTTAAGTAAATATCCTAATAGTAAAAGAGTAGCTTTATGTTATGATTTTCAGATTTTAGATGAGATTCCACATGAATTTTTTGATGAGAAAGTTCAAACTATAATAAGCGATAAAAGAATAATAGAATTAAAATATTAATCATAAACCTATGATTTAAAAAGGGAATTATTTTAAATCATAGATTAAATTATTATGTGATTATATAAATGTTAATATTAAATATAAATTATTGATAATAAGTTTTTTATATGCAAAAATTATATTAAGGATATTTGTAAAACAAGGGGGTTAAAAAATGAAATTTAAAGATTTTAAGTATGAAAGACCAAATATTAATGAATGTGGTAAGAGAATAAATTCCCTTATTGAAAATTTAAAAAAAGCTAAGGATTTCGAAGAGGTTAAACTTATTATTGCCAAAATCAATAAGATTAGAAATCATGTAGTAACAATGAGTTGTTTAGCAATGGCTAGACATACTATTAATACTGAAGATGAGTTTTATAATGAAGAAAGTGAATTTTGGGATGAAAATTCACCATTAGTAAATGAAATAAATAATAATTTTTATGATGCTTTATTAAATTCTAAGTTTAAAGAAGAAATAAGCAAATATTATGGAGAGCCTTTAATAAAAGGAGCTGAGTTTGCTAAGAAATGTTTCTCAAAAGATGTAATAGAAGATATGAAGCTTGAAAATAAATTAGCTAGCCAATATCAAAAGCTTATTGCATCAGCTAAAATAGAATTTCATGGAGAAGAAAGAACATTAGCACAATTAACTCCTTTTGTGACATCATCAGATAGAGATGTTAGAAAAAGAGCATCAGAGGCTAAGTTTAAATTCTTCGTTGAAAATGAAGATGAAATAGATAGAATATTTGATGAACTAGTAAAGGTAAGAACAAAAATTGCTAAGAAGCTTGGATACAATAATTTTGTTGAATTAGGTTATATGAGAATGAATAGATTTGATTATAACAAAGAGATGGTTAAAAACTTTAGAAAACAAGTCGAAGAGTATATTGTTCCAATAAATAATAGATTGTATGAAAGACAGGCTAAGAGATTAGGTCTTGATAAATTAAGTTATTATGATGAAAAGTTTGAATTTTTAAGTGGTAATCCAACTCCAAAGGGAGATTCAGAGTGGATAGTTAATAATGCTAAAACAATGTATTCTGAACTTTCAGAAGAAACTAAGGAATTCTTTAACTTTATGGTTGATAATGAATTAATGGATTTATTAGCTAAAAAAGGAAAAGCAGCAGGTGGATATTGTGAAAGTTTCCCAGAATATAAGAGCCCATTTATATTTTCAAACTTTAATGGAACAGCAGGGGATGTAGATGTTCTTACACATGAAGCAGGTCATGCCTTCCAATGTTATAGAAGTTCATGGATTGAAATGTTAGAATGTCAGTGGCCAACTATGGAAAGTTGTGAAATACATTCCATGAGTATGGAATTCTTTGCTTGGCCTTGGATGAATTTATTCTTTAAAGAAGAGGCGGACAAATATAGATTCTATCATTTAGGATCAGCTGTTAAATTTATACCATATGGAATAACAGTTGATGAATTCCAACACTTTGTATATGAAAATCCAGAAGCTACTCCAAAAGAGAGAAAAGATGCTTGGAGAAGAATAGAGAAAAAATATCTTCCTCATAAAAATTATGAAGAGTGTGATTTCCTAGAAAGAGGAGGCTGGTGGTTCCAACAAAATCATATATTCCTATCACCATTTTATTATATTGACTACACATTAGCTCAAATATGTGCACTTCAATTTTGGAAAAAAGATAGAGAAAATCATGAAAAGGCATGGAAAGATTATTTAAATCTTTGTAATGTAGGTGGAACAAAAACATTCTTAGGATTAGTTGATTATGCAAATTTAAAATCACCATTTGAAAATGGCTGTGTAGAGAGTGTAGTTGGAGAAGTTGATAAATATTTAAGTAATATAGACGATAGTAAGTTTTAATATAAGGTTATTTTTTAAGAAATTGTTTAAAACAAAGCTTAATAAAAAAAAGAACTTGGATTGTTTTCCAAGTTCTTTTTTTATAAATTTTAGTGTTCTTTATTAGCTATTTCAAGTACAATTCTGTTTATGAAGTCAGCTAAAGGCATAGCACCTTCTTCGCCGTTCTTTCTGCTTCTTACAGAAACTTCTTTATTTTCAGCTTCTTTTTCTCCAACAACTAAGATATAAGGAGTTCTTTCTAATCTAGCTTCTCTTATTTTGTATCCTATTTTTTCAGCTCTGTGGTCAGCTTCAACTCTAACGCCTCTTCTTCTTAATTCTTCAACAACTTCGTTGGCATAATCAGCATATTTGTCAGATAGAGGAAGAACTTTTGCTTGAACTGGAGCTATCCAAGTTGGAAGAGCACCTGCATATTTTTCTATAAGCATTGCTAATGTTCTTTCATAACATCCTATTGAACTTCTGTGAATGATGTAAGGACGTTTTTTCTCTCCATCTTTATCAATGTAGTACATTCCAAATCTTTCAGCTAAAGCGAAGTCAATTTGAACTGTGATAATTGTATCTTCTTTACCATGAACGTTTTTGAATTGGATATCAAGTTTTGGTCCATAGAAAGCAGCTTCATCATCAGCTTCAGTGAAATCTATATTTAAGTGATTTAATATCTCTCTCATGATGTTTTGAGTATTTTCCCAAGCTTCAGGATTGTTTATATATTTCTCAGTGTTATTTGGGTCCCATTTTGAGAATCTGTAAGTAATATCATCAGAAATTCCTAAAGTATTCATAACATATTTGATTAAATCAACAGTATTTTTAAATTCATCTTCTAATTGCTCTGGAGTACATACTATATGTCCATCAGCAAGAGTGAATTGTCTTACTCTGATAAGACCATGCATTTCTCCTGAAGATTCATTTCTAAATAGAGTAGAAGTTTCAGCAAATCTTACAGGTAAATCTCTATAACTGTGTTGAGTTGAATTATAGATTGCATATTGGAATGGGCAAGTCATAGGTCTTAAAGCAAATACTTCGCTATCATGTTCTTCATCACCTAAAACGAACATGCCATCTTTATAGTGATCCCAGTGTCCTGAAATTTTGTAAAGATCACTTTTAGCCATTAAAGGAGTTTTAGTTAAAACATATCCTCTTCTTTGTTCTTCGTCTTCTATCCATCTTTGAAGAGTTTGGATTATTCTAGCTCCTTTTGGCATTAATAGAGGAAGACCTTGACCTACGTTCTCATCAGTTGTGAATATTCCTAATTCTCTTCCTAATTTATTATGATCTCTTTTTTTAGCTTCTTCTAAAGCTTCTAGATAAGCATCTAATTCTGATCTTTTAGGGAATGCAGTACCATATACTCTTGAAAGCATTTTATTTTTTTCATTACCTTTCCAGTAAGCACCAGTACATCTTAATAATTTAAAAGCTTTTATTGGTTTTAAAGCCATTAAATGAGGACCTGCACATAAGTCTGTAAAATCTCCTATTTGGTAGAATGAAATTACCTCATCTTCTGGAAGATCGTTTATAAGTTCAACTTTATAAGGCTCATCCTTCATAAGTTCTAAAGCTTCATTTCTTGGAAGTTCAAATCTTTTTATTTCTGGATTTTCTTTTATTATATTCTTCATTTCAGCTTCTAATTTGTTTAATTCATCAGCTGTGAATGGTTTCTCTGTATCAAAGTCATAATAGAATCCATTATCTATTGAAGGTCCTATAGCTAATTTATCTTCAGGGAATAATCTTTTAACAGCATAAGCTAATACGTGAGAAGCTGTGTGGTTAAAAGCATGTTGTCCTTCGTTAGAATCAAAAGTGCATATAGCTAACTCACAATCTTCATTAACTTTGAATCTTAAATCCTCAACTTTTCCATTTATTAATCCACAACATGCGTTTCTAGCTAATCCTTGGCTTATGCCTTGAGCTATTTCAAATATTGAAAGTCCAGCTTCAACTTCTTTAACTGAACCGTCTTTTAAAGTAATTTTTATCATATTAATTGCTCCTTTCATTTGATTGATATTTATTCATATAAAATAAAAAACTCTCATCTCTTTTCAAATCGAAAAGGGACGAGAGTGTATATTCCCGTGGTTCCACCCAAATTGTACTTTATAAAAGTACCACTTTACTTAATCGGTAACGTGATTAAAACGGACTTTATTAGAGTCACTCAGAGGTAGTTTTCAACTAATTCCATTTAAAAGTACTCACAGCTACTATACTTTCTCTCTGAAAATGTACCGAAGTTTACTCTTCTCTTCAACGTATTAATTATATAATATATACTTCTGATTATAAGTTTATTGTATTTACATGTCAATGGATATTATGACGAAAAGGAAGTTATTTATAGAATAGATTTAAATATTAAATTTATTTTTGTATTTTTTTAAAGGTATTATTTTTTATTCTTATTTAAGAATATTATATTTTGAAAATTTATAATATGTTATTATTAATTAGATTTTATAAAAAATAATATTAAAATACTTGAAATATAAATTGAAAATAAGTATAATAAAAGAGTAGTTTTTGCAGATGTGGCGGAATTGGCAGACGCACTAGACTTAGGATCTAGCGCCTTAGGCGTGGGGGTTCGACTCCCTTCATCTGCACCAAACTTAAGCGGGTGTAGTTCAATGGTAGAACACCAGCCTTCCAAGCTGGATACCCGGGTTCGATTCCCGGTACCCGCTCCATTTTTGAAAATTTAAAATTTATATTCTGCGGGAGTGACTCAATGGTAGAGTGTCACCTTGCCAAGGTGAAAGTTGCGGGTTCGAGTCCCGTCTTCCGCTCCATATGCGGGTGTAGTTCAATGGTAGAACACCAGCCTTCCAAGCTGGATACCCGGGTTCGATTCCCGGTACCCGCTCCACAAAAAGCAACTGATTAATTTCAGTTGCTTTTTTTATAATTAAAGATATTTATGAAAGAGTTATTTTAATATGAGTATTAATAGATTTTTAGAAGATTAATACTTTTTCTATAAAATGTATTTTACAAAATTTAAAAAATGTAACATATAAATAAAAGTAAATGAATAAATATATAATTAGGAATTAAATTAAGATTTTTAATAGATAATTAAGAGTATAAGTTTTATTATATGTGAAGTAAGATAATTTGGGGGAATTATTTTATGTGTAAAAAAATATTTGAGAAAGAGTTTAAAATAAATTTAAAAGAAGAATATTATGCTAAATACATGAAAAATAGTATTGCTAAAGATTTTTTTGAAAGTGGAAAATTTTTAAGTGAAATATTTGAAGGAAAAGAAGAGGTAAGCATTGTTTTTGCAGGTGACAGTATAACACATGGACCATTTCATACTAATGGATATAGGAGTTATTCAGAATATTTTAAAGAGATAGTTAGAAGAGAAAGAATTGATGGAAGAGTTAATAAAATTAGAAATACTGGGGTTTCAGGGGCAACTACTGATGATATAGTAAAAAATTTTAAAACTTGGATTGAAGTTTATGAACCAGAGGTTGTTTTTTTAATGATAGGAATGAATGATTCTGCTTTTGAAAAGGTTAATTTGGAAAGATATGAAGAAAATTTAAAGTATTTAATTAATAGAATTAGAAAAATTGGAGCTATTCCAATATTACAAACAAGTAATACAATAAAGTTTGATGAATCTAGAGATTCTTTAAATAGATATATGAATATTGTTAGGAAATTATCTAAAACTGAGAATGTTTTTATAATAGATCACTATAATAAGTGGGTTGAACTTGAAAAGAAAGATAATGAAATAAGAAAAAAACTTTTAAATGATTCAATACATCCAAATGAATTTGGACATTTAGAATTTATAAAATATATATTAAAATCTTTAAATTACAATAACTATAACATTTTAAATGTTAATTGGGATTTGAAGTTTATGCATAATAATAATTTTCATAGGGAGTTAAATGAGCATTTAGGTATAGATTCATCAGAAATATTATCTATGAATAGTGAAATAAAGAAAACTTTTCTTGAAAAAATAATAAAAGAAGAAGGAACATGGGTGTTTTTAGGAGAAGAATACAAAGTAGAGAAAAATGAACCTATTAATTTTAAAAATTATGTTGAGTATATAGAGGAAAGAATTAGATGGGAGTTAAGCTCTAATATTCCAAATGGTAAAGAAAGATACGTCATAGATTTAACCAAGAAAGATTTTTTGAATAAGGAAAAGTTTAGTGATTTAGAAAATTTACTTAAAAAGTATAATTGTAAGGTTATGATATTAAACATAAATTTAGTAGATTTAGATAAGAATTTTAATAGAAGATTGAATGACTTTTTTAAAAAAGTAAGTAGTTTAGGAATAGTACCTTTATTAAATTTAATTAGATTTCATGAGGTATCTAAGAAGGAATCAGGTATTATTGGAAATTTATTATATGAAAATAAAGGGATAATTATAGACTCTTATGGTTTGTTTTTAAATAAATTTAGTAAAGAGTATTTAGATAATAATATTATATCAAATAATATGTTTTTAACTTCTTTTGGAAATATTGAATTAGCTAGATTGATATTAGAAGAGTTAAATCTTTATGATAAGGATAGTATTTTAGAAAAATTATATAATTAATTTAGGTTAACTAATCATGGAAAATTCTTAAGTATTATATAATTGGTTATTAATTCACTATAATTTAAGTAAGAAAAAAGGGCGTGTATCAAAATAAGTTTATTATTATATTTGATAAAGCCCTTTAATTTTTATTATAAACAATTTATCGCTCTTTGTAATATAAAATCTTCTATATATTCTTCTGAATAAATTTTTCTTCCCATAAGGTTAAATATTAAATCTTCTCTTGAAAATCCTTCTTTGTAAAGTTTAAGATTTTTAGTAAGTTTTTTTAATGAACCTGGAGTAAGACCTAGTATTTCTTTTACCTCATTTCCAGGATAAAAATTTTTCTTAAAAAGCTCATTTAAATTATTTTGCATTTCTAATTTGTAGTTTAAATCAACAATCTTATCCTTATGAGGACCATTTTTTGAGCGGTGGTGTTTTTTGCATAAATATTTATAATTTAGTTTAAAATCTAGACCACCTTCTGATTTATGAACTATGTGGTGAACATCTGCATAATCACCACAAATTTCACAATAATAATACATATAATCCTCCTTAACTTAGCATACCCATTTATAGTAATAAAATAGCATAAAAAAACAGTTTAATCAATATAAGTAAGGTATTTAAAGGTATAGGAGGATATATAAAGAAATTTAGTTTTTTTTAAGCTTTGATGTTATAAAAAATTAAAAATATAATTAAATTATAAACATACAAGGGGGTGTTGAGATGCGTAGTTTATTTCGTAAAAAATTATTTAATGATGAAAATCCAGAAAAATTTTGGAGTGAGTTAATAAGAAAGAACGAAACCCTAAAAGGTAGAATGTTTAAAGATGAACCTATAACTGAAAATACCAAATATTTGCATTACGTAATATTTAATAGACATGTTGGAATACAAAATGTTTGGGTAATGGTTCCTAATTTTAATCATTTGGTACAATTTATCCAATATGTTTTTATGCCAGAAGCTTATTACAAATGGGTTGAAGGCAAGAAAAAATTAATAACACATATTCCATCAAATGATGTTGAGCAAATTATATCTATGATAAATATAAATAATACTGAAGAAGATAAGAAAAAAATGAAAAATGATATTTTAGCATTGAGAAAATTAAATGGATTAAGTTCTGAACAAGGAATGAGGAAGCTTAGAATTTTTTGTAGCAGATTTAATAATAATTGGCTTGGAGATAGTGATGAGTTTTTATATCTAAAAGTTTTTAATAATGCTGAAGAATTGGGAAAATTTATTGTTGAAACAAATTTACAAACTGACTGTGAAAAATGTTATGAAAAAAAAATAGGCATGACAACAGAAGAGTGGTTTAAAATTTGTGAGAATGCCCATAAAAATAAAGAATATGAAGAAAAGTTTAAAAATATATTATTCAAATATTTGGAAGATATTGTTTAAAAGTAACATCCTTGGTATTGATAAAATAAAAAAAAATCAAAAAAATATTGACAGAATAGATAGAAATATGTATAATAATTTTTGTTGATTCAAGTTTGTGTATCTTTAGCTCAGCTGGATAGAGCAACGGCCTTCTAAGCCGTGGGTCAGGGGTTCGAATCCCTTAAGGTACACCATGTTGGGATATCGCCAAGCGGTAAGGCAACGGACTTTGACTCCGTCATTCGCAGGTTCGAATCCTGCTATCCCAGCCATTTTTTAATATTAAATTAAATAATAAACTTTTATTGACAAAAAAATAATTTTATGTTAATATATAGTCATACCAAGCGGGTGTAGTTCAATGGTAGAACACCAGCCTTCCAAGCTGGATACCCGGGTTCGATTCCCGGTACCCGCTCCATTTTTCACATATACATGTAAATTAATTACATAAAAGGGGAAGGTGGGTTTAAAAGTAAATATGCACCATTAGCTCAGTTGGTAGAGCACCTGACTCTTAATCAGGGAGTCCAGGGTTCGAATCCCTGATGGTGCACCAAATCAAGCATCACTTGTTTAAGTGGTGCTTTTTTATTTTTAAGGTTTTTAATTATAATATTTATAATAAAGTATTTAATATTATAATTTATTTTAAAAAGTGTTGATTTTAGATAAAACTTATAAGAACTTCTAAAGTAATTTAGAGTTTTGATGAATATAAAAACTTTCTATGAAATTTAAGGTGTAGTTAAAATAAACATTTTCTTAAAACATAACTTAATCTTAAAGATTAAATACTTTATAGTAAAAAAATAAAATTAAATCGATACATTTGATATAAGATTTTGAAATTAATATAATAATAAAATAATGCGGATTTTATATTAAGTTAGGAGAAATATTTCTACTTCCCTAAGTAAAAGTATTAATAAGATATCTGTTTGGAAGGGAGAAAAAACTATGAAACCTATGAAAAAAGTTGCAGCAATACATGATATTTCATGTTATGGGAGAGCGGCATTAGCAACAATAATTCCTATATTATCAGCTATGGGAAATCAAGTTTGTCCACTACCAACTGCAGTGTTATCAACTCATACAGATGGATTTGGAAAACCAGCTATTAGAGGATTAAGTGATTTTATATGTGAGACTAAAAATCATTGGAAAAGATTAAAATTGGATTTTCAATGTATTTATAGTGGATATTTAGCTAATCCAAGTCAAGTTGAATTTGTTGAGGATTTTATAAAAGATTTTAAAGAGGAAGAGACTTTAGTTGTTATAGATCCTGTTATGGGGGATAATGGAAAGTTATATAATGGTATGGATGAAAAAATGATTGAAGAAATGAGGGGGTTAATAAAAAATGCTGATATAATCACTCCTAATATTACAGAGGCTACATTTCTTTTGGGTAAAAAATATAAAGAAAATTTAAATAAAGAAGAGATTAGGGATTGTTTAATTAGACTTAGTAAGTTAGGCCCTAAAGTAAGTATTATAACTAGTGTTCCAAGTATAAAAGGTGGAGATTATATAGATACTGTTCTTTATGACAGAGAAGAAAATATGTTTTATACATATTCACACAAAAAAATAGATGCTTTTTATTGTGGAACAGGGGATGCTTTTGCCTCAATTTTAATAGGCTGGATTTTAAGAGGAGAAAGTATTGAGGAAGCTTTAGGGAAAGCATGTAACTTTATTTCTGAAGCTATAGAATATAGTGAACAATTTGATTATCCTCCTAATGAGGGTATAGCTCTTGAAAGTTTACTTTATAAACTTGTATAAAATAAATAGAATGTTAAAAAATACTTTAATTATTGACAGTAAAAATTTGACATGATACTATTAGTAAAAATAAAATTTAATAAAGCTTATCAAGAGAGGTAGAGGGACTGGCCCTGTGAAACCCAGCAACCGGTAATTCTTTGTGGTTAAGGTAATGATGATTTTTAAAAATTAAAGTCAGAAATAATTTGCTTTATAAAAGATTTATAGCGGTGCTAAATCCTGCGGTAGAAACTGAGAGATAAGAAAGAAAATTTGTAAGAATAATAAACTTCTATCCTTAGGGTGGAAGTTTTTTTTGTAGGATAGATAAGATAGGTTTATTAAATAGATGAGGAGGAAATAAAATGAAAAAAGGAAAATTTTCAGCATTACTACCATTAATAATTTTTGTGGCAATCTATTTAGGAACTTCTTTAATAATGAAAGATTTTTACTCGGTATCAGTTATTGTGCCAGGAGTTATTGCAGTCTTAGTAGGAATTTTTATGAATAAAAAAAATGGAATGGAAAATAATATAGAAACCTTTTGTAGAGGTGCAGGAAACAATAATATAATTTTAATGTGCTTAATATTTATATTAGCAGGTGCTTTTGCAGAGGTCGCGAAAAATATGGGCGCTGTAGAATCTACAGTTAATCTTGGATTATCAATTTTACCTAAAAATATTTTAATAGCAGGTATATTTTTAATATCATCATTTATTGCAATATCATTAGGTACATCAATGGGGACAATCGCTGCCATAGTACCAATAGCTGTTGGTATAGCAGAAAAAACAGAGATAGCTTTACCTCTTCTTGTGGGAGCAGTTGTTGGTGGATCTATGTTTGGGGACAATCTTTCAATGATTTCTGACACAACAATAGCAGCCACAAGAACTCAAGGATGTGAGATGAGAGATAAATTTAGAATGAATTTTAAAGTGGTTTTGCCAGCTTCAATTATAGTTGTTATTTTGTATGCTTTCTTAGGAAGTGGAGTAGATGCTTTTGTTGGAAGTTATGATTATAGTTTAATAAAAGTTATTCCCTACATAGGAATTTTAATAGCAGCATTAATGGGGGTTAATGTGATTGCTATTTTATCAGGTGGAATTATTTTAGCTGGTGGAATTGGATTTTTCACAGGATCTATGAATTTAAAAATGTTTTTTGATTCAATTTCAGTAGGTATTGGTGGAATGAGTGAACTTATATTAATTTCAATAATAATTGGTGGGATAGTTGAAATTGTAAAAGAAAATGGTGGGATAGACTATGTATTAAATTTAGTTACTAAAAGAATAAATAGTAAAAGAGGTGCAGAATTTGGAGTTGGATTATTGGTAAGTTTAGTGGATTTATGTACTGCCAATAATACTATAGCAATAGTTACAGTAGGACCTTTAGCTAAGGATATTTCAAATAAATATAACTTAGATTCAAAGAGAGTTGCAGGAATTTTAGATATGTTTTCTTGTGCGATTCAAGGAATAATTCCATATGGAGCCCAACTTATGTCAGCAGCAGCTTTAACTGGATTAAAAAGTTTTGATATAATGAAATTTTTATTCTATCCATATTTAATGGGAATAAGTGCAATATTATTTATTACCTTTTTCCAAAAGAAAGAGGAGGTTAAAATAAACAACTTAGATGTTTTTGTTACTGAATAAATAAAAAAATGACATGAATAAAAACAATTTTTTATAAAACTTGAAAATAATATGAAGAGGTATCTAGAGGGTCTTTAGAATTTAAATTATTAAGTAGAAAATATCACTTTAAAAAGCTTAGATTGCTTAACGTAGGAAGTTTCTAAGTTTTAGTGATATTTTCGAAGTAATAATTATAAATTTTTTATTTTGTTATAAGGCATATACTTTGAGAAGAAATTCCATCTCCTGAACCTGTGAAACCTAATCCTTCCTCTGTTGTAGCCTTAACATTTATTTGGTCTAAATTTATTTTTAATGCTTTTGCAATATTCTCTCTCATTGTTTTTATGTGAGGAGCCATTTTAGGCCTTTGTGCTATTATTGTTGCATCTATATTTGAAATTTTATAATTATTTTTGTATAAAAGCTCTCCAACAAATTCAAGAAGTTTTATGCTATCTGCTCCCTTATATTTAGGGTCAGTATCTGGAAAGTGTTTTCCTATATCGCCTAAGGCAGCTGCACCTAAAAGTGAGTCCATAATTGAATGAAGCAAAACATCTGCATCTGAATGTCCTAAAAGCCCTTTTTCGTAGGGGATATTAACTCCTCCTAATATTAAATCTCTATTTTCAACTAATTTATGGACATCATATCCCATTCCTATTCTCATATTTTCCACCTCTTTAAAATTTTTTTGTTTATTTTAACTATGATTTAATTATATATAAATATTAATTTCTTATCAAAAGTAATAAAAATTATACAAAATAAAAGTTTGCTTTGCATAAAAGATGGATATTCTTAAGAAAATTTTATATAGATATAATATTGGCTGTGTTATAATAAAAAGGCAAAATTGAATAAAAAAGGGGTGTTTTGAGAGTGAGGGGGAAACTCAGAAATATTTTAGGGATTATTCTAATTTTATTTGGTATATCTCTTATTGGGGCTACAATTTGGATGAAATATGATACTAATAGAAAACAGGCTGAAATGTTAGAGAGTTTTAAGAACATAAATTTTGATGATGAATCTAATATTAATACTAATGATAATAGTGGTGAAATAAAAAAACATGAAAAATCACATCATATTATAAATGGAAAAGGATTTGCTATTTTAGAAATTCCAACATTAGATTTGAAAGTTGGAATTGTTCAAGGTGTTGAAATTAAGGATATAAAATATAATGTAGGACATTTTCCAGAATCAGCAATGCCAGGTGAAAAAGGTAATTTTGCAATAGCTGGTCATAGAGTTTCTTATTTTGGAGAACCTTTTAAAGAGATAGACAAGCTTGAAAAAGGTGATAAGGTGTATGTTACTTATAACGGTCATAAATATACATATGAAGTAGAATATATGTATGAGGTTACTCCAAATCAAACTGAATCCTTAAAACAGACTGAGGATGCAACAATAACAATAGTTACTTGTACAATTGGTGCCAAAAAGAGGGTAATAGTTAAAGGAAAGTTAGTAGAATAAGACTGGGTTTTAGAGCTTGGTCTTATTTTTTGTAAAATATATAGATAAAGGAGTTTGAAGTAGGTGAGTGAAGTAACTTTTAGAAAAGATAAGTATATATTTTCTTCTAGAAATATGAAAAAAAAGTTAAATAAAAAGTTATTAAAAAAAGAGATTAAAACTTTCATAAAAGAGCTTAAAGATTTTAAGGTTGATGTTAGAAGTTTAACTGAGGAGTCCTATAGCTTAGAAGAGAGAAATTTAATTCTTAATATTGCTTATTTCTTGGTTGATGAAGAAATACTTTTAAGAAAAATATTAAATAGAAAACAACTAAATACAAAGATTGTTGCAAAGAAAACAAAAATTAGTAATGATAAAATAGAGAAATGGTCAAAATATATAATTGCATACATGATTTTAATATATAATTCAGATTATACAAATTTAGCAACTTATTTAAATATAAACTTCAAGGATTTAGAAGCACTTGCTGTTATTAAAGGGGGGGCTACTGAAAATAGTATATATAAGGGCTTAGTTATTTTAGAAGGTACAAAGAGTACTATAATAATGACTAAGGAAGGTAAGTTTGTAAGGATAAATATAAAGGGTGAGGATAAAGTTGGAGAAGAACTTTCTGGTAAGGAAAAAAGAAGTTTAAAGCATTATAGAAAATATGTTATTGGAGTTTTATTAATATTTTTAGTTTTATTAGGAGGTTATACTAGAATTTATAATAAACAAGAAACAACAATTCTTATTCAGGGAACATCGAAAGTGAAGCTTGGACTTAACAGGTTTGATAGAATAGTTTATAGTTTTTCTGGAACTGAAAAAGGTAATATACTTTTAACAGAGTTAAATCTTAAAAATGAGAAGTTTGAAGATGGTATGATTCAGGTTTTAAAGGGGTTTGAAGAAAATAATATGATGCCACCTAATAGAATTGTTAATGTTTATATAGCAGGTAAAATGGTAGATACTTCAGATTTAAATAAGGTTACAGATTATGTAGAAAGCATTAATAGTGATGATAATCATAAAAATAACTTTAAAATAAAGATAAATAATTCAGGGTATGAAAAGAAAAATTAATTAAGGAAGGATTATTTATGGCAAGAAGAATAGCGAAAAATAATAAGGATAGAAAAATATCTAACAAATCTAGTAGAAGAGGAGATAAGCAAAAATCAAATAGAAAGCCTATTGAAAGTAAGAATACTTTAAGAACTAATCAAAAGGTTGCAAAGAAAGCCTCAGAAAAAACTACTGTTATTATTTCTAATAAAAATGATTTTAGAGATGAAGTAAGGTTAAATAAATATATAAGTGAAACTGGATATTGTTCAAGAAGAGAAGCAGACAAGATTATAGAACAAGGAAGAGTTAAAATTAATGGAATTATTGCAACTACAGGTACTAAGGTTTCAAGAGGACAACTTGTTTCAATAGATGGAAAGCCTTTAAAAGTTGAAAATGAACTTGTTTATATTGCATTAAATAAGCCTGTTGGAATAACTTGTACAACAGAAAGTAAAGTTAAAGGAAATATAGTTGACTTTGTTAATCATGAAAAAAGAATATTCCCAATAGGAAGGCTAGATAAGGATTCTCAAGGATTAATTTTTATGACTAATGATGGAGACATAGTAAATAAAATTTTAAGAGCTGGGAATAATCATGAAAAAGAATATATAGTTACAGTGGATAAGGAGATTAAAGACTCTTTTATAAAAGGTATGAGTAATGGAGTTCCTATACTTGGAACAGTAACTAAGAAATGCTTTGTTAAAAAAGAAGGTAAAAATTCTTTTAGAATTATTCTTACTCAAGGATTAAATAGACAGATTAGAAGAATGTGTGAGCATTTTGGATATGAAGTTAAAAAATTAGAAAGAGTTAGAATAATGAATGTTAGCTTAGGAAATTTAAAAATAGGTTCTTGGAGATACATAACAAAGAAAGAGTTAGCTGAAATAAACAGACTAACTGAGGATTCTATAAAAACAGAAGAAGCTTCAAGATAAAAATAAAACTTACAAATAGTATTAAAGGAACAACTAGAAATTCTTAGTTGAATTTAGAAGTTCTCAGAATAGATTTGTAAGTTTTATAAAGTAATATATTATAATAATAATTAAAGTTCTATTCCTTCATTGGATAGAGCTTTTTTTATGAATTCAATTACCTTTTCCTCATATAGAGGCTTGTTTACTTCAAGTGATTCTGCATGGGCAGCCCCCTCAACTAGATATAATTCTCTATACCCATTAATTTTAGCATTATACAAATCAACTGCCATATACCATGGAACAAAATAATCTTCTTTTCCATGTATAAACATCATTGGAACATTAGTTTTTGAAACTATGTCTAAAGGTATTATTTTCTTCATTGAAAATTTAGCTTTCAAAATCATAATCCAGTTAGCAACTGTTATTCCAGGAATAAGAAGTTTTCTTATAATATGGTTTTTAAATTCATGTGTTATTTGAAATTTCATAAGTTCATAAACATTTGAATAGCCACAGTCCTCAATTGCAAACTTTATTGAATCATTTAATGGAAGAGTTTCCATTACTGTCCCTGCACCCATTGATTCTCCATGAATCCCTAAAATTATATCATTTCCGAATCTTTCTTTTAAGTATTCAATCCACATGTTTAAATCATATTTTTCAAAAAAACCAAAGGAAGAGTACTTACCTTCACTTTTGCCATGTCTTCTTTGATTTATTATTAGAACATTGAAGCCATGTTTATAGAAAATATCAAAGTATTTTAAAGAACCTACATAACAAATAGAAATACCATGGGCTAATATTATAAATTTGTTACTAGGTTTTTCATTCATTATTAAAGTTGATACAAGATTAAGGCCGTCAGAAGATTTTAATGTTATATCTTCTTTATGAAGTGAATCATATAATTCTTTATTAAAAATTTTTTTATTAACATATCTATTACAACTTTCCTCTATGTTGTGGAGTTTTCTAAGTGATGTTGATTTAAAAACATAAATTCCAACTAATATAAATAAAGTAGTTAGTACAATTATTAATATAGCTAATAAAGTTAAAAAAATCATTTTATTACCCCCCTAAAGATTTTTTATATATGTATTTATACATAATTATATCACCTAAGAGAAAAATAACATAAGTAGTGAAAATTAACTTATAAAAATGAGGTGATTTAATGAGGTTAAAGAAATTTGGAGAAATTATACTTGTTATTTTAATGGTATTTTCAACTGAAGTATTAGGTGCTCAGATTAATAGCATTTATATTGAGGATAAAACTTTGGAAGAGAATACAGAAAAATATGAGGTTAAAGTTAAGTATCCTTTTATAAAAGGAGAAAATGAAGTTTTTAAAAAAATAAATAAAACTATTGAAGATTTTACATTATCATGGGTAAATGATATTAAGCTTTTAGGAGAAGAGTATAGTAAAGACTATGAGAAAGCAGGAAAAGAAATGCCAAAGATGGAAGCATATAGTCTTTATGAAGTTTTTGATACTTCTGAGGTAATAAGCATACCAATGACTTATTATCAATATACTGGTGGTGCCCATGGATTGACAACAAAAATTTCTTATAATTATGATTTGAAAACTGGAGAAAAATTAAATTTAAATAATTTATTTAAAGAGGGTTTTAATTATAATGACATAATAGATAAGCTTATAAGAGAAGAAATTGCAAAAGAACCTAGTATATATTTTGATAATGGTGGATTGTTTAAAGGAGTAAATGAAAAACAAGCATATTATTTAAATAGAGATGGAATTATAATATATTTTCAACAATATGAAATAGCACCATATTCTTCTGGTATTAGAGAATTTAAAATTCCTTATAGGGTTTTAAAAGAGGGCTTAAAATACAATTTTAACAATTAATTAGTCAGAGGTTCTGTTTTAAGAGAATGTTGATTTTAGCTAGCCTTTCAGACCTACTTAATTGCGCAGAGAGTTTCTATTGAATATTCCAGAATAATAGCTAAAGCGAAGAAACTCCCTCTGGTCAAACAACTTCGCTTCTTAACGCTATTATTCTTCCATATTCAATGAAACTCTAAACTGCTTATTAAGATGGTC